>OZ244030.1:0-538537 GCA_965214965.1 Mycoplasmatales bacterium | reverse complement strand
GATTATCAGGAGTATCATTCTTCACTCCAGTTCTTAACCCACCACAAGCAGGAATACTTGGAGTTGGCTCACCAATTAAAAGATTAAAAATAAATGATAAAAAAGAAGTTGTTGAATATCCAGAAATTACATTGTCACTTACAATGGACCACAGACCAAATGATGGTGTAGCTGGAACATTATTTCTAAAAGAAATGAAAGAAACATTAGAAAACATTGGTTCTCTAATTAAATAAGAAAGGTATAGAAAATGTTTGATTTAATTATTATTGGTGGTGGACCAGGTGGTTACCATTTAGCAGCAGAAGCTGGAAAAGCAAAAAAATCAGTAGCTTTAATTGAAGAAGCAAGATTAGGTGGTACATGCCTTAACACAGGTTGTATACCTTCAAAAGCTTTCCTTCATATGGAAAAGGTAATGCAAGAAGCAAACCATTCACATGACAACGGAATTATAGGTGGTAAATTATCTTTGGATCAAGCTAAAGTTGTAAAATATAAAAACACAAAAGTAGATATGCTTGTTAATGGTGTTGTGGCAAAAATGAAAGGTGCTAAAGTTAATGTATTTAACGGAAAAGGAATAATTCAAAAATCAGATAAGATTGGAGAATTTAAAGTCGAAGTAGCTGGAGAAATTATTAAGAGTTCTAATTTAGTAATTGCTACTGGATCAACTGTATTTGTACCTGGGTTTATTAAAGGGGCTCAAGAAGGATATGAAGCAGGCCACGTTATTACTTCAACAGAAGCTCTGGATATGACTGAGATTCCAAAAGAATTAGTAGTAATTGGTGGGGGAGTAATAGGTTTAGAATTAGGATCCTACTTTGCTTCAGCAGGTTCAAAAGTTACTGTTATTGAAGCATCTTCAAAAATTGCTGGACCAACAGATCCGGAAATTACGGAACAATTCCAAAAAGTTTTAGAAACTGATAAAGGAATTGAATTTAAATTAAATTGTAAAGCTAAAGAAATAACAAAAACACATGTTATCTTTGAAGACGCAGATGGAAAGGAACAAAAAATTCAACACAACAGAGCTCTTATCTCAATCGGAAGAAAAGCCAATATAAGTTGTGGTCTTGAGAATATCGAAGTTAATGTTGAGAATGGATTTATTCCAATTGATGATCAATGCCAGACAAATGTTCCTGGAGTATATGCAATTGGTGACGTTACTGGCAAGTTAATGTTAGCTCACACTGCTTCAAGACATGGAGAAATTGTAATTGATAATATTTTGGGGAAAAATGTTGCAATTGATTATAACAAAGTCCCAACAGTTATTTATGGAACTCCAGAAATTGGAGAAATTGGAATTACAGAATCCAAAGCTAAAGAACAAAACATTGAAGTTACAGTTAAAAAGCTTTCAATGATGTATTCAGGTAAATTTGTTGTTGAAGACACATCATATCAAGGTCTTGTAAAAATAATTCTAAAAAAAGATACAGAAGAAATTATTGGTATGTCAGCATTTGGTAATGCTGCATCTGAATTAATCCATTTGGGTTCAATTATTGTAGGTAAAAGATTTAGCAAAGAACAAATGAGATCATTAATCTTTGCTCACCCAACAATTGGCGAAATCATTAAAGACGTAATTTTTAGTTAAACAAAAGAAATAGAAATAGAGGAAATATAAAATGCCAAAGTGAATGAATGTTAAGCCTGAAGAATTCTTAAATTGCAAAGATGTAGATCTTGGGGTTATTCCTGCTATGAAGTACTCACGTACATTAGCAGATGAAATAAAAGATAAAAATATATCAAAAGAAGATGCTATTGAAATTTATAAAGAAATGTATTGAATCCGTCTTTATGAATCCTTCCTTGATGATATCAAAATAAAATCTGAATGAAATGGAATTAAATATGCTTATTACGGACCAGCTCACATGTCTACAGGGCAAGAAGCTGCAGCTGTAGGTCATAACTTCCCCCTTACTAAAGATGACATCATTATGTCATCACACCGTAACCACGGTGAAGCAATAGCAAAAGGTCTATCAGCTATTTATTGAATGGAAGATTCAGAGTTTGCACCAATTATGAAGGAATACAACAATGGTGAAATTCTTGCGGCCATTGAGAAATCATCATATAAATTTAAAAACGATAGAGAAAAAATGATTTTTTACTTTATGTATGGATTTATGTGTGAAGTTTGAGGGAAAGCTACAGGATTTAACCGCGGACTTTCTGGTTCCATGCACCAGTTCTTCCTACCACTAGGTGTTGGTCCTAACAATGCTATTGTTGGAGCTCAAGGGTCATTAGCACTTGGGGTTGCTATGTTTAAACACAACAACCATCAACCAGGTATTTCTGCTGCTATTGTTGGAGATGGTGGTGTATCTGTTGGTCCACTTTGAGAAACATTAAACTTTGCTGCTATGGATCAATTCAAAGAACTATGAGATGAACCATACAAAAAAAGACCGCCATTTATGATGACTGTAATGAACAATGCTTATGGAATGGGTGGTCAAACTATCGGCGAAACAATGGGTAACAAAGGTTCAGCTAGAATAGGTGCTGCTATTAATCCTGAAGCCATGCATGCAGAAGTTGTTAATGGACAAAATGTTCTTGCTGTTATTGACTTAATCAAACGTAAAAAAGAAATTCTTGAAAAAGGAGACGGACCAGTTATAAACGAAATTAGAACATATCGTTATAACGGCCATTCTTCAGGTGATTTGGAATCATACCGTGTTCCAGAAGAAATTGAAGAATTTAAAAAATTTGATCCTCTAATTCTGTTTGCCAAAGAATTAGAGGATGCTGGAATTGCTAAACAAGCTGATATTGATAAAATAGAAAAAGAAATTACAGATTTATTTACTAATATTTACAAATTATCAATTAACCCTGAAGTTACTGGTGAACTAGACTGATCTTCTAATGAAGTTCTTGAAGATATGATGCTTTCAAGAGAAAAAAAAGAAATCACCAACTATAAACCAATTGAACTTAATCAAAAAACTTTGGAAGAAACAGTTGCTACTAACCCAAGAATTGCCAGAATTGCTAAACGTTCACGTTCAGCCTATGATAAAAATGGGAAAGCACTTTCAAAAATGAGGACTATGCAGATGCGTGATGCTATTTTTGAGGCTGTATTTGATAGGTTCACTAAAGAACCATCACTAATTGGTTATGGTGAAGAACTTAGAGATTGAGGAGGAGCTTACGGTGTATACCAAGGTCTAACAGAAGCACTCCCATACAATAGATTATTTAACTCTCCAATTACTGAAGCAGCAATTGTTGGTACAGCTGTAGGTTATGCGTTAATGGGTGGACAAGCAATTGTTGAATTAGAATACTTTGATTTCCTATTTAGAGCTGGTGATGAAATTTCTGCACAACTTTCAAAATGAAGAGCCATGTCAGGCGGTATTCTGCAAATGCCAGTTGTTATTAGAACAAACATTGGTTCAGGATATGGTGTCCAGCACTCACAAGATTATTCAGCTGTTATTTCGGCTATTACAGGTATCAACCTTGTAATTCCAGCTACTCCATACGACGCTAAAGGTATGTTAAACTATGCTTTATCAATTGGGGATCCAACAATATTTGTTGAAACTCAAAAACTATATGACAAACCAGAAATGTTTGTTGAGGGTGGAGTTCCAGAAGGTTATTATGAAATTCCATTTGGAGAAGGTGTTTACAGATCAAAAGGATCAGATATTACAATTGTAACTCTTGGAGCATCTCTATATAGAGCTTTAGAAGCAAAAGAAGAACTAGAATCAAAATATGGAATGTCAGTTGAATTAATTGATATGAGATCTGCAGTTCCATTCAATTATGAAATTTTAGTTGAGTCAGTTAAGAAAACAGGAAAAATTATTCTTGTCAATGAAGGTTTTGAAAGATCAAACTTTATGAAAAATGTTTCACAAACACTTATTGAATTAGCATTTGATCATTTTGATGCGCCACCAGTTGTTTTAGGTGCTAGAAACTGAATTATGCCAGGAGCAGAATATGAATCGTTTATTTATCCACAAAAAGACGATATTCTATCAGCAATAAATGAAAAAATAGTCAAACTTAAAGGATATGTTCCGACAAAAGTTCACACCAAAGCAGACCAAATAAGAAAAGCTAAAAAAGGTGTTTAATAAAATTATAAAAATTTAAACCATCAGGTTTATTTTTTTATTTATATGATAAAATTAAATTAATCAAAGGAGGACAATATGAAATTTTATGTTTCTAAATGCTATGACCCATTTTTTAATTTGGCTTTTGAAGAATATATGATGAAAAATCTTGAGGAATCATTATTTTTAATTTACCAAAATGATAAATGTGTAATTATTGGTAAAAACCAAAACCCACATACAGAAGCTGGAATTGAATTTTTAAATCAAAACGAAATTAATATCGTTAGAAGAATGTCTGGTGGAGGTGCAGTTTATCAAGATCTGGGAAACTTTAATTATTCTTTTATATTGAAAGGGCATACAGAACATCTATATGATTTTAAGAAATATTCAGAACCTATAATTAATTTATTAAATAAATTTACTACTAGCCCAGTTTATTTTTCTGGGCGTAATGATTTGTTGATAGATGATAAAAAATTTTCAGGAACTGCACAAATGACACATAATGATGTATTAGTTCACCACGGGACAATTCTTTACAATACTGATTTTTCAGATATTTCAAAAATTTTAATTCCAAATAATGAAAAATTAAAAACAAAAGGTGTTAAATCCGTAAGATCAAGAGTAGCAAATCTAAAAGACTACCTTCCAAAAGAAATAACCTATGAAAAATTAAAAAAAGAATTTGTTAAAGAGTTTGGAACATCTGGAGAATTTATTCCATCATTTGAAATGATTTCAAAGGTTGAAAAACTAGCACAGCAAAAAAGAGATTCAATTCAATTTATTTTAAAAAATGATAAAAAATATAATAATATGTCAGTAGAGTACATTCCTGGTTTCGGAACAATTCAAGTTTATTTAAATGTTAAAGATAAAAAGATAATTGATTTTGATATATTCGGAGAATATTTTTTTAAAAAAAGTATTGAAAAAATTAAAAGAGATATTATTGGAATAGAATTTAATCAAGAAAAAATCACCGAATTTATCTATTCGATTAATAATTTTTCAGATTATTTTCATAAATTAAAAAAACAAAAATTAATTCAACTAATTTTAGGTGAAAATTATAATGCAGAATAAAGACAGAAGTCTTTATTTTTGTTATAATTTATTTGTAAGGTTTAAACAACCTTGCACAAAATTATATATTTTGTAATTATAGGAGAGGTGACTGCCAAAAGATCTCCCTATATAGAACAAATAAAGGAACTAGCAATGAATACAAAAAAAGTTCAAACTATTTCTTGTGCTGCAGTCTTAGCTAATTTAATTGGAGAAGCACTAGAAAGATTTCAAAAAGAAATCAATACATCTATAGATAATATTGTCTTAAATCTTAAAACTTTCATTTTAGTTCAATTATTTTTTCAGTTGAACTTAAAGTGAAAGGAAATAATACAATATGCAACAAAACAATAAAAAAATAAAAATGATTACGCATGCAGCTGTTCTTGCTGCTACTTTAGTTGTTTCAAGACTTATTGTAATTACATTTCTAAAATCAGGTTCACCAATTGGAAGAGTAATTGGTGCCCCAAAAGAATTACAATTTTATGCTATCCCAGCAACGACACTTTACCTAGTGTCAAAATTTGGTAAAAAATATGGCTGATATACAGCTCTTGCAGGAACAATGATTGGAGTTTCAATTGCAGGTATAACAGGGAGTTTTAGTTACTATGTTAGTCCTTGATCAATTAGCTTTGATTATTTTATTCCTTGAGCAATTTGCACATTAATAGCTTTTGTCCCTAAAGAAAATATGATAATGCAAATAGTATATTCATTTATTATTTGAACACTTGTTATGATGTCATGAGCTGTTTCGGGAGTTATGGCTTGAGGAGTTATGCCATACACAACAGCACTAAAGTGAGGCATTGTAACGTTCAACGGGTGAATGATGTGAATCATTTTACCAATCTTTACATTATTATTAACATTAAAATTTAATAAAAAATAATAGGAGTAAAATTATGAAATTTAAAATTCAAGATATTGCAAGAATAGCAATATTTGCTGGAGTAATAGCTTCTGCAGAAGCTCTAGAATCATTTTTGCCATCTTTAAAAGATGGCGGATCATTAAAGTTATCAGAAGTAGCAGTTACTGCATTGGTTGTACTAACCTTAACTAAATTCAGAGATAAAATTTATTCTGCTAAAATAATGTTTACCGCAACATTACTAGCAGTTATTATTTGTTATTTTACAGGAATGTTTAAGTATGCAACAACACCAACAATATTATTGCTAGATTATGTAATACCATTTTTAAGCCCAATAATAATTGTATTAGCTATGCCTGATTCCATTCCGTCTAAATTTTTACTAACATTTATTGCGGCAACAATTGCATTTATATCACATGTAGTTTCAGGAGTTGTGGTTTGAAAAGTACCATTAATGGGTTCAATCACATACAACATCTGATATTGTCTATTAACACTTGCTGCACAGTTGATAATGGTTGCAGCATTACATAAAAGAAAAATTTAAATTATAAAAATGAAAAATCAAGATAAAAATAATATTGCATCAATAAAATATATTGCAACTAATATTTTTTCTTGTGTAAAAAATACGAGATGTGGTTTAGATGTTTCACTAAAATTATCACCTGTTTTGTATTTTTTATACAAGAATCACTTGAACATAAATCCAAAAAAACCAAAGCAATTCAACAGGGACAGATTATTTTTCAGTCAAGGGCATGCAGCCCCTGTACTTTATTCAGTCCTTTATCATTTCGGCTATGATATTTCAGAAAAGGATTTAAAAACATATTCTGCTGTTAATTCGAAATTGCCTATGATACCTGATTACACAAAAACTCCAGGTGTAGATGCTACAACATACCCCTTAGGTCAAGATATAGGTCAAGCAACAGGATTGGCATTAGCTCAAAAATTTGTTAAAAAAAAGCTTGACAATCAAATAGACCCATATACATATGTACTTTGTATTGATGAAACGCTTCAAAATGGTTATACATATGAATCAATGTCATTTGCAGGACACTTTAAATTAAATAATTTAATTGTTTTAAATGTTGGTGTATGAAAAGAAGCAGAAAATTATAAAATGACTTTTTCAGATAATCTTAAGGCAAGAGCAAAAGGATCGCAATGAAAATTTATCCAATTAGATATGAAAAAATTGTCTACATTTGAAGACCAATTAAATGACGCTATTAGTACTGCAAAAAAATCTCAGAAACCAACATTAATAAATATTGAAGTGGGCATGGCAAAAGAAGCGGCTTTTGAAGAATTAATGTGCTATTTAAAACCAATGGATAACCAGACATGAGAATCTATTGAGCAAAAAATTACCACTTCACAAAAAAGGTTTAAAATAAATGCTGATGTTAAAAATGATTTTAAAAAAATAATTAAATCTAAGAAAATTTCTTATAAAAAATGAAATGATAAAGTAGGTAAGAAATTGCAAACTTCATCTAAATTTAAAAAACTTCTTAAACAGGATAGATCCAAGATAGATTTAACAAAGCATTTTAAAACTTGCATAGGTAAAGAGCAAATGGTCTATTCATATCAATGCCACTGTATTAAGTTAAGCACAGTAGGGGAAAATTCACTGTTAAGAGTACAAGAGTTTCTTTCTGAAAATATTCCATCATATATAGATGGAACAGGAGAGGTTTTAAATGTCGGTATTATGAAAGGTGTTGATACAACCTTTGGTGATATATACCAAAAAAACATTGTCTACGGCGTTAGAGACGGGGTTATACCATCCATAGTTTCAGGGATGACTTATTTTGAAGGGCTTAATTCAGCATTTTTTATAGATACCAACTGAGTAGATTATGTGTTACCCGGTCTTAAATCATCAGCAATATTAAAACAAAATACTCTAACAATCTTAAATTATGTATTTGCAGAAGCAGAACAATTAAGCGAGTATCATCAGTTAGTTGAACAAACAGCTATTTTAAGAGCAACACCTAATTTGGTAGAATGAAGACCAATCGATGCACATGAAGCTTTACTATCATATCAAATGTATCTTGAAGCTAAAAATCATCCAACAGTAATCTTATTGAGAAATGAAGTGGTTAAAACAATGTCCAATGTTTCTTTAAAAGATTTTTCAAAAGGCGCATATATTTTAAAAAAAGAAAAAACTAAAGATTTCAAAACCTTAATATGCTCTGGGGGCGAAATGGAATATGTTTTGCAAGCATTTAATGACAGAAAAGACATCAGAATTGTTTCAATGCCCTCTGTATCTACATTTAGAAAACAAACAACTAAATTTAAAAAAATGATAATACCCAACAAATTACAAGCTACTTATATTGAAGTAGGTAACGATAGATCGATGTATGAATTTGCAGACAGAATCATTGGCATAAGAGATTATATATATCAAAAAAATACAAAAAGCGTTGTTCTTTCTGTTTCAAAATTAAAGAAACTTTTTAAATAAATAATTCTTTTATGATATATTTATAAGGTAATCAAAAGATTAGCCTAATTTTTGGCAAGTATTTTATAGTGACTATCATAAGATAATTTTTATCAGGCTATAACTTACTTCAAAAGCAAATGCTATAGTCTTTGCGGGTAAGAACCGAGAAGCATTTACATAAACTACTTTTTAATAAGTAAAATTACAAGAATATTGTATTTTAAAAAGAAAGACAAATTTAAAAAAAAATAAAATTCTTGTAATTGTATTTTTATAATTCCAAGAAATGAAGAGGTTTAAAATGAACAATAAAACTAAATATATTACAAATTCAGCAATTTTAGCTGCAATTTTAGCTGTTTCTTCTATAATTAATAGAACATATACAGGTCACGGAACTGCTATTGCTGAGTTTTTGGGCGCCACTAAAGAAACTCAATTCTATATAATTCCACTATCTACATGATACTTTGTAGGGAAGTTTGGAAAAGCAAACGGAATGAAGACAGCGCTCTCCGGGACTCTTGTAGGACTTACCGTTGCATGAGTAACAGGAACTACTGGAGGGAAAGGGGGTTTACTTGATTTTTCGCTTAACTATATTATTCCTTGGTCATTATGCACATTAGTAGGTCTTGCACCAAGAGATTCTAAAGGTAAAATTGCTCTTGCAACTACACTTTGTTGAATAGGCGTCATAGTTTCTTGAGGAATTGCCGGAGTATTATACTATGTCCCTACATTTAAAACAGCCGTAACTTGATCTGTGATAAAGTACAACGGTTGATTAATGTTTATCACTATGCCATTATTTCTTATTTTATTTAACTCTAAAAGCAATACTATTACAAAATAATTATGAATAAAATTGATAAAAAAAATATTGATTCAATTAAGTATATTTCTTTAAATATTTTTTCTTTGATTCAAAACTCAACTTGCGGTTTGGATACTTCTTTAAAATTAGCGCCAATTTTATATTTTTTATATAAAGACTATATAAAGTTTAATCCTTTAAAACCAAATTGGTATGATAGAGATAGGTTGGTTTTCTCCCAAGGCTATAGTGGCCCATTATTATATTCTGCGCTTCACCACTTTGGATATGAGATATCAAAAAAAGATTTAATGAGTTATTCACAACACAATTCCCTCCTTCCAACTATTCCGACATTTGGAGTAACTCCTGGAGTTGATGCTACAACTTATCCAATTGGCCAAGACATAGCGCAATCAGTTGGTTTAGCTTTGTCACAAAAATTTATTACTAAAAAGCTAGATAAAAAAGATACTCCGAAAACATATGTGCTTTGCATTGGCGAAGCAATGCATAATGGCAAAACTTATGAAGCTATGTCATTTGCTGGTAATTTTAAACTAAACAATTTAATTGTTATAAATGTTCAAATATATAGTAAGTTAAAAAAATATACTTCAACATTTAATGATGATCTAAATTATAGATGTAAAAGTATGAGGTGAGAATATCATACAATAGATTTGGATAACGAAGATGAATTTGAAAAAGATTTTAAAGAAAAAATGGAAAAAGCTCAAAAATCCACAAAACCAGTATTATTTAACATAAATGTAGATATGGTTAAAAACATGGACATTGATGATCTTATGTGCCCAATATCACCAGAAAAATTCAAAGTCTTAGAAAATGAATTTTCTAATGATCCAAAAATGTTTGAATTAGATAAAAAAGTACAAGAAAGTTTTGAAAAAATTATTTCTAAGAAAATTCAAGAATATAAAGAATGAAATAAAATCGAAGAAAAAATTTATTCTAAGAAAACTTCTTATAATAAAATAATTAATAAGTCTAGATTAGATATTGATTTAACTAAAAAATTTAAAGCCCAAATTGGTGCAAAACATATTCTAAAAAAACACAGTCATTATTGCTTGAAGTTATCACAAATATATCAAGATATTGAATTCGATATCAGAAAGTATTTAGCCGACTCAATACCAACATATATAGATGGAACAGGTCAAATTTTAAACCTGGGTATTATGCAAGGTGTGAATTTGGAATTTGATGATTCAAATACTAAAAATATTGTATATGGAGTTAGAGATGGTTCAATACCACATTTTGTAACAGGGATGGCATTGCATGAAAAGATGAATCCAGCATTTTTTGGTTGCACACACTTTATAGATTATCAAATTTCAGGTATTAGAACTGCTGCAATTCAAAAACAAAATGTACTTGCTGTTTTTGATTATTACTATGAATCAGCACAAGCAGCCTCTAGACACCAAGAATTAATTGAACAACTAGCATTTATAAGGGTATTACCAAATGTTATAGAATGAAAACCAATCGATGCACACGAAGCAATACTCTCATATAATATGTATTTAAAATCTATTGATCATCCAACAGTTATATTCCTAAGAGAAGAGCCTGTAACAACAATGTCAGATGTTAAGGAAAAAGATTTTGCCAAAGGCGCATATATTTTAAAAAAAGAAAAAACTAAAGATTTTAAAACTGTAATATGTTCTGGGGGAGAAATGGAATATGTTTTTAAGGCATTTAAGAATAGAGAAGATATCAGAATTGTTTCAATGCCATCTGTTTCAAAATTTAGAATGCAGTCAAATAAATATAAAAAATTGATAATTCCAAATAAAAGCAATGCTGTTTATATTGAAGTAGGAAATGATAGATCAATGTATGAATTTGCAGATAAAATTATTGGCATTAGAGATGATATTTATAGTCAAAATAGTAAGAGTATTGTATTGTCAGTAAATAAATTAAAAAAACTGGTTTAATCCAGTTTTTATTTTACATAGCATTCTCAATATCAACTTCTTGATCGTAATCAATACCATCCACTTCAAATCCATTAATTTTGTAAAAGTTTTTCATAAATAATTTTGCACCTTTTAAATTAAAAAATTTTTCTGGATTTTCATGAAATAGGGCCATGTAATTATGAACTTCTTTTTGGACATCAGAATCAAGTTCATATTCATCCAACCTAATTAATGATTCATGATTTTTTTCGCCATAAATAAAATCATTAAATAATCTTCATTTATGCTCAATAATACTTTCATGTTTTCCTTGGTTTAGAGAAGCTTCAAATAATGCAGAACCATATACAACCATCGAAGGAATGAACACTGAGGCTTTTGAAACAATGGCTTTTGAAGCTGAAACATAAGCTCTACCATTTAGTTTTTCTATTAGTTTAGTATCGAGTTTTTTTGCAGTAGCTTCAAGATGCTTTTTAGCTTCTCCAATTGTCCCTTCACGATAAATACCTTTTGTTACGTCTCCGCCTATGTATGTATATGTAACAGTCTTAAAGTTTTCAGTAAGCAAATCTTCTTCTAGTAAGAAATCAACCCAAAGTTTCCAATCTTCACCACCCATACAATAAATAGTGTTATTAATTTCTTCTTTTGAAGCTGTTTCAACAACTAATTCTTTCTTTTCTCTAGTTGAAACATCGATTGTAAATGTATTTATTTTTTTATCAATAGGCTTAAGAGATGAAACAACTTTTTCTCCTGTGTCTGGATTAACTCTTACACCA
This sequence comes from Mycoplasmatales bacterium, assembly GCA_965214965.1. Lineage (GTDB taxonomy): Bacteria > Bacillota_I > Bacilli_A > CBDATW01 > CBDATW01 > CBDATW01. Next base: position 526,399 of record OZ244030.1, on the reverse strand, counting down.
GCTGCAATAGAATATACTAATAATTCTAATTTACCAAATTTGCTTCTAATTTCATCTGCAACCATTTTTCTAGTTTCGTGAGAGAAACAATCTGCAAAAATGCTATGAGATTTAATCCCTTCTTTATTTGCAAGTTTATCAAAATATTTTGCTGCTCAGTATCCTGCTGACCCAGTTCTTTTTCCTTTAGGCTCACCACCTCTTGATACAGAAATGGTTTCAGTATTTGCTCCAAATGCTAGAGCAACTCTGGTTGCAAGACCATATCCGGCAGCCCCCCCTAAAATCAAAGCATTTTTTGGTCCGCTTTTTAATTTTGGTTGTGATTTAACATATTTAATCTCTTCTTTTATTAATGCTTCAATACCTTTTGGATGCGCTGTTAAGTGCACATTCATTCTAATTGTTGGTTTTATTATCATCATTTTCACCTCCCAGATATTATATATAAAAATTCTTTAAATATTAACCATTTTTATTACTATTTGTTATAATATCATTGTTAAAAAAAATATAGCTCTATTAGAGCCAAGGAGACTAAAGTGATTGATAAAGTTAAAGAATTTATTGCAGAAGAATTAGCAATTGATGTATCAGAAATTAAAGATGATTCAAATATTATTGATGATCTAGGAGTTGACTCACTAGGTATAATGAATATTGTACAAGAAATTGAAACAGAATTTGATACAACATTTGATGAAGAAGTTTTAATGTCAATTAAAACACCACAAGACATTGTTAAAGCTCTAGAAAGTAAATAATTATGAAAACTGCTTTTCTTTTTTCAGGTCAAGGAGCCCAATTTGTTGGAATGGCTTCCGATGTATATAAAAATGACATAGCAAAAAAAACTTATGGAAATGCTCAAAAAATAACAGGCATTTCTATTTTAGAAATAAGTAATAATGGGCCAGAAGAAGTGCTAAAAGAGTCATATAATACTCAGTTAGCAATTGTTTCATTACAAGTTGCTATTTTAAACATTATTAAAAATGCAGGTATTTCATCGCAAGCTACAGCAGGGCTATCTCTAGGAGAGTATTCTGCATTATATAATGCAGGTTCATTCACTCAAAAAGAATTGTTCCAACTTGTAAAATCAAGAGGTTATATTATGCAAGACTTTGCAAATAAAAACCCTGGTGCAAAAATGATTGTAGTACTTGGCTTAAAAGCAGAACAAACCAAAAAATATGTTGAACAACTTGCAAAAAAAGGCAAAATAATAGCTGTTGCTAATTACAATTTGCCTAAGCAACAAGTTATTGCTGGGAAGGCAAATGCTTTAAATGATTTCAAAGAAATTGCAACAGATGCCAAGAGATTAATTGAAATAAAAGTAGCAGTCCCTTCTCATACTCCATTTATGCAACCAATTGTTGAATCTTTTAAAAAAGAAATTAATAAAGTTGAATTTAAAAAAATGAATCAAGATTTCTATGGGAACATAACAGGAGAGAAAACATCTTCTGAAAATGTAAAAGAAGGATTAGTAAATCAACTTACAAACCCAACTCATATTGAAAAAATAATTAGAAATATGTTGAAAGATGGAATAGACACCTTTGTAGAAATTGGTCCAAAAAAAGTTTTGGGATCATTTGTTCAAAAAATAGCAAAAGAGCAAGCAAAAGAAGTTAAAATTTTATTAGCAAAAAACATAGAAACAACAGAAAATGTTGTTTCACAATTAAAGGGGAAATAAAATGAATAAAACAGTAATTATTACAGGCGGGAGTCGTGGAATTGGAAAATCAATCGCTCTTAAATTTGCAAAAGAAGGTTATAATGTTGTAATTAATTTTAATTCAAAAAGATCATTAGAGCCGGCTCAAGAAGTTGCAAAAGAAATTGAAACACATGGTGTTAGGGCCTTGGTAATTCAAGCTAATGTGGCAATAAAAGAACAAGCCCAATCAATTGTTGATCAAACTATCGAAGCATTTGGTTCGGTTGATGTTTTAGTAAATAACGCTGGAATTACTAAAGACGGGCTTATGATGAGAATGGATGAAGATCAATTTAATGATGTTATTAAAGTTAATGTTAATGGTGTGTTTTACATGACACAAGCTGTTATAAAACCAATGATGAAAAAAAGAAATGGTTCAATTATTAATATGGCATCAGTTGTTGGTGTGGTTGGGAACCCTGGACAAATGAACTATTCTGCATCAAAAGCAGCTGTTATTGGAATGACAAAAACAACTGCTAAAGAACTTGGTTCAAGAAATATAAGATGCAATGCAATTGCGCCTGGTTTCATTAAGACAGAAATGACAGATAAACTATCAGAAAAAGTTTTGAAAGCAGCTAAAGATTCTACGCAGCTAAAAAAATTAGGAGAACCATCTGATATTGCAAACTTAACTGCATTTCTTGCGTCAGAAGATTCCAGATATATAACTGGGCAAGTAATAAATGTTTGTGGAGGAATGGTAATATAATATGAAAAGAGTTGTAATTACAGGGTTAGGAACAGTTAATCCCCTAGGGAATGATGCTAAAACATTTTTTAAAAATCTAATTGATGGTAAATCTGGAATTAAACCTATTACAAAATTTGATGCTTCAGAAATTGGGATTTCATTTGCCGGTGAAATTTGAGATGATTTTGTACCAGAAACAATACTAGATAAAAGATCATTGAAAAGATATGACAATTTTTCAATTTATGGCGTCTATGCTGCAAAACAAGCATTTCTTGATGCAGGATTAGATCATTTTGAATACAATCCTCATAGATTTTCCACTGTTATGTCAACAGGAGCAGGTGGTATTGAAACTTATATGAAGCAAATTCAAAAAGCCACAGAATTAAACACATGAAAAAGACTTCATCCGATGACTTTGGTTAAAGGTCTTCCAAATATGGCTACAGGTTCAGTGGCAATTGAATTAAACGCACAAGGCTCCAACTTATGTATTATTACTGCTTGTGCAGCTGGAACACACTCAATTGGTGAAGCAATGCACTTTATAAAAAGGGGTGATGCAGATATTGCTGTAGCAGGAGCTTCAGATGCTTCGGCTTTTGCCTTTGGTACTGGATCTTTTGCCGCATTAAAAGCATTATCAAAATCAACTGATATTAATAGAGCTTCTATTCCTTTTGATAAAGAAAGAGATGGTTTTGTAATTTCAGAAGGAGCTGGTGCAGTTATTCTTGAAGATTTAGATCATGCTTTATCGAGGGGGGCAAAAATCTATGCAGAAGTTGTAGGTTATGCTTCAACTTGTGATGCAAACCATATTACTTCACCATCATTACAAGGGCCAGCCAGATGTATGTCAACTGCTATAGGAAATGCAGGATTAGAACCTAAAGACATTGATTATATCAACGCACATGGTACATCAACACCGATTAATGATGCAAATGAATCAGCTGCTATAAAAGAAGTCTTTGGCGAATATTCAACTAAAGTAAAAGTTTCATCAATTAAATCCTCAATTGGTCACACTCTAGGAGCTGCAGGAGCTATCGAGGCGGTTGTCATAGCCCAATCATTAGAAACAGGTCTTGTGCCAGGAACAATAAATTCTAATGGAGATGGAGAAGGTTGCGACCTTGATTACATGATAAATGGCTCAGAAAAAATTGATCCAAAATACATTATTTCAAACTCATTTGGGTTTGGAGGACATAACGGGACACTAGTATTTAAAAAATGGGAAGGTAAATAAAATGCTATACACAAAAGAACAAATTCATGAAATAATTCCTCATAGATTTGAAATGTCTCTTCTTGATGGAATCGAATCAATAGATGAGGAAAATAGAACTGTAATAGGTATTATAAATCTAAAAGAGGATAACTGATTCTTTAAAGGTCATTTTCCAGCAGAACCAGTTATGCCAGGAGTGCTTCAAGTTGAAGCATTGGCACAAACCGGCGCTTTTTGGTTATTATCTCAAGATGCATACAAAGGAAAAACTGCTTATTTTACAGGTTTAGATAAAATAAAATTTAGGGATAAAGTGGTTCCAGGACAAACTTTAAAATTAATAGTGGAAATGGATAATATTAGAGATTTCGGTGCTAAAGGTGCTATGGGTAAAGGCACAGGTAAAGCAATGGTAGATGGAAAAGTTGTTACAACTTGCGAATTATCATTTTTCATTGGATAGTATTATAAAAAAAGGCATAATTCCTTTTTTTATTTTTTCTTAGTATAATTTTTAAAGTTAAGCTTGCCAACTTTTTCAAGCTGTATTTCATTCAACAATTTAATTTGTTGATCAACTTTTGATCCTGCTCCTAGTTGAATATCAAAACCTACAATTTCAGAAATTTTTCTCATTTCATCTAGAAAAATAGATCTAGCAATTATAGAAGCAGCTGCTACTGCAATATATTTGCTTTCTGCTTTTTGTACAAATATAATATCTTTAACAACTTCTTTAGCAGATTCTAGATATTTAAAATAATTTTTTTTACTTGCAAACTCATCCATAATAATTGCTTCATAATTAACTTTCTTTGACAATTTGATTAATGCATTATTATGCAAAAATGCTTTGATTTCATTCATGTTTATTTTTTTAATAGCTTGATTGTATTCAGAGTTATTGATAATTGATGATTCTCATGTAATTATTTTTTTGATTTCTCCTGCTAATTCTATTATTCTAGAATCATTGAATTTTTTAGAATCATCAACACCTATTTTTTTCAATTTTATTGATGTTTCCTCATTTACAAATGCTGCAACCACAACGATAGGACCAAAAAAATCTCCTGTACCAACTTCATCACTTCCTATATATGCAGAAAAAACATCTGTCTTTACATTTGCAACTTTATACCCTCATTTAGCCGCGCTTTTTTCTGCATTAGGACCTTGAAATAAAATATTGCCTGTTTTAAAAACCGTTATTGTACAATCGGTGAATTTAAACATTGCTAATGCATGTTTATTTGTATTGTTAATTTTAAATTTTGCATATGCTTTTAAAAATTTTGATATTTCATGTGAGCTTAGTTTTATTGTAGCCATATTCGCCTCGATATTATTATATAATATATTAAAGGAAACAGTATGATTAAAGGCATTGGAACAGATATTGTTAAATTATCCAGAATAAAAATATCTAATACTGCATTTCTCTCACAAGAAGAATTAGAAATTTTTAATAAATTAACAGAAAGAAAACAGCAACAATTTTTAGCTGGCAGGTGAGCAGTAAAAGAAGCTATATTTAAAGCATGAAAAGATTGCCCATATAATTTTAATGAAATATCCATTATTTATAACAAATACCAACAACCTTTCGTTAAGAAAAACCCAAGACTTTTTGTTTCAATTTCTCATGAAAATGATTATGCAATTGCATTTGTTATATATACACAATAATAATTATTTTTGCAAAAAAAATTAATTATTATTATTTTTTTTGCAACAATTATCAATCTTGTTTTATAAATTTTAATTTGAAATAATGAAAATGAAAGGAGGACACGATGTTATCAAGAATAACATTGATAGGAACGGTAAAAGAAATAAAAAAAGATCACAAAAACAATGGTTACATATTACTCAGTACTACTAGACCATTTCCAGATGATAATTTTCAAATTCAAAAAGATAAAGTTTGAATAAAAATATGAGATGGTTATTTTAAATCATTAGAAGATTATATAAATTTAAATCAATTAATTTTCATTGAGGGTAGGCTAGAGTCTCATAGTGAACCAGAGCTACAAAATTATGTTTTTGCTGAACGAATTGAAAAGATATCTTAAAAAATTGACTATAAACAAGTAATATCTATATAATTAGTTGAGGCAAAAATGAAATTATTTTTAAAAATTAAAGGTATTATAATTCTTCTAAAAGCAAATAATAAATTGAAAAAGATCTCAAAAGATAAAGATTATATACAGTCATTAAAAGGTCAACAATATATTAAAAAATGAATAGGTGATTACATACTAGGTATTCTTTACATTTCTCCATATGATTTTGAAATAATAGGTGCAGAAAAATTAATTGGTATTAAAAAAACAATTATAATGTCAAATCACAAATCCAACTATGATCCTTTTGCAGTTCAGTACGCTTTACCTTTTTTAGTTAGATGATTTGCAAAAAAGTCATTATTTGATAATATTTTTTTTGGTCATATTGGCAGGGTCATGCAAGCATTCCCACTAGATAGGGGTAACCAAAAACAAACTTCAATTCAATTTTTAAAAGCTGCAAGAGATTTAAAAAACGGATGAAACCTTGCTTTTTTCCCAGAAGGGGCAAGATCTAAAACAGAAGAAATGATACCTTTTAAAGAACAAATTTTTGCATTTGCTCAAAAAATCAATGCAAATATTGTTCCTGTTAAATTAGATTACAGAAAAACATTAAAAAACAAAGATGGAACTAAGAATAGAAAATTTATTATTAAGATTCTTGATGTAGTTAAATTTGAAGACACTAAGAATCTTACACCAAAAAAATTAAAAGAAAAGATTTTTAACTTAATAAACGAAGCATAACAGTAATATAAAAAGAGCTAATTGCTCTTTTTTGTTATAATTTATATAGGTAAAATATGGAACACAAATTTTCAATTCAAGACTTTGAAGGACCATTAGATCTATTACTATACCTAGTACAAAAAAAAGAAATTGATATCATGGACATTGATGTAAAGGTTCTATCAGATCAATATGTTAACTTTATAAGAGGACAAAAAAATCTGAAGCTAGAAATAGCTTCAGAATATTTAGTAATGGCATCTTATTTAATTGAACTAAAATCAAAAGCAATTATTCCTATTGAAATGTTTAGTGTCGATGGAGAATATGATCAAACTGAAAAGCAAAAACTAATTGAAAAACTAATTGAGTATAAAAAATATAAAAAAACAGTAAAATTTTTTAAAGATTCACTTGAAAAAAGACTGAAAATATTCACCAAGGAGCCCGAGCCTCTAAAAGAATTAGAAATTCCTATAGAACAAAGAGGAGTAGGTTTATTGGATGCAAAGATTCTTTCAAATGCTATGAAAAAAATGTTTGAAAGAATTCTAAAAGAAAAACCTCTAAAAACATTTCTTTCCGCAAAACCTATCAACATGGAAAAGTTAGAGTTAGAAATATTATCTTTAGTACATAAAAAATCAACAATAGAGTTAATTGATTTATTTGAAGATAGGTGAGATAGAGCTTATATTGTTGCAACTGTAATTTGCATTCTAGATTTAACAAAAAATAAATTAGTAAAAATTACTCAAAAAAATGAATTTTGCAGTATTCATTTAGAGAAAGGATAATATGGAATTAATTAAAAAAATAGAAGCATTACTTTTTGTTGCAGGTTCCGAAGGAATTTCTGTATCTCAAATTAAAAAAATGCTATACATCAACAAATCAGAAGTTTTATCACTTTTAGGTTCATATAAAAATAGATTAGAATCTTCTGATTCAGCTTTAAAACTATCAAATTTTGATGAAGTTTATAAATTAACTACAAAAGAGGAAATGCATGAGCTGCTTTCTATGTTTGTAGACAATAAACCGAATAAACTTTCATCTTCTGCATTAGAAACACTTTCAATAATTGCATATAAATCTCCAATTACACGTGTAGAAATTGAAGACATTCGAGGTGTTGACTGCACCCTTATAATTTCCAAACTAGTTAATCTTAATCTAATTGAGGAATCAGGAAGAGCCCAAACTCCTGGAGCACCCATTTTATATAAGGTAACAAATAATTTTATGGATTCTTTCAATTTGCAATCTCTTAGCCAACTTCCAGAACTTGACAATTTAGAAGAATCAGATATCGAAGTTAAAAATATTTATGAAACAAAATTCACAGAAGAAAGCAATGGATAAAATACAAAAAGTTATTTCAAGGGCAGGATATTATTCAAGAAGAGAAGCTGAAAGATTGATTAAAGAAGGTAAAATTAAAGTTAATCATGAGATAGCACATATAGGGCAACTAGTTTCGGAGCAAGATGATATATATATCATGGGTAAAAAAATTAAAAAAACAAACCCATACGTATACTATCTTCTAAATAAACCCAGAGGATGTGTATCAACCACTAAAGATCAAAAAGGAAGAAAAACTGTCATAGATTTTGTGCCTAATAATCCAAAAGTTTATCCTGTTGGTAGATTAGACTACAATACTACAGGAGCCTTACTTTTGACAAACGATGGAGATCTAGCGCTTAAATTAACACATCCGAAATTTAAAAAAGAAAAGAAATACATTGTGATATTTAAAGGAAAATTATCAACAGAAGATATTAAAGAATTAAAATTAGGTGTTCAAATTAAATCTGGATATAGAACCGCACCAGCTAAAGTAAGAGTTATCTCTTATGATAAAGAAAGGAACCAATCCAAAATATCACTTACTATTACTGAAGGTAAAAAACACCAAGTTAAAATGATGCTAAAAACCAGAGGTTATTTAGTAGATAAATTGCATAGAGAACAATTTTCTATATTTACAGTTAAAGGTATAGCTCCAGGTAAATATGTAAAAATAGATAATAAAGACATAGAACAGCTAAAATAAAAAAAAGATTTTAGCCTTTTTTATTTATTATATTTTTCTGGATGTTGTTTCATCATTTTAGAAATGAATTCTTTTTTAGGTTTATCTTTATATTTTGCAAATAATTTCTTGGTTTCTTCTAGTTCGTGTTTAGCAAAATCTACATCTTCGAATCCAGTAATTTCAATTTTAGATCCTTTGTAATCTTTGTATGTTTTGAAAAATGTTTCAATTTTGTTTAAAACATCTTTTGGAACATCAGATATTGTTTTAATTTCTTTATGTTTCACATCACCATTAACATAAGCAATTAATTTAGTGTCTGTTTCTCCTTCGTCAATCATTTTCATGGCTCCTACTACTCTTGCTTCCACCACCGCTCCTGGAATAATTTCTGCATCTGCAATAACCAGAACGTCTAATGGGTCTCCATCTCAATCTATTGTGTTTTTAATAAAACCATAATTTTCAGGATAAACAAAATCACCATACATAATTCTGTCAACTACAAGTCTACCGTTTTCCATTTCATATTTAACATTACTTCCTTTGGGAATTTCAATTATTGTTTCAATTGTAAATGACATAATACCTCCTATATTCTTATAAATTGTATCACATTTTTTAATATGATATAATTTTAGAGAAAATAAATATTGGGGGAGTAATTTAGCGACCGGTAGTTATAGTCTACGAGCAACATGTTGATCAGGTGTAATTCCTGTACCGACGGTGTAAGTCCGGATGGGAAATATTTAATGTATTTCATATATATTTATTTTCATAAAGGGTACAAAATGAAAAATAACAAACAAATTCCGTTGTTAGCTATTTGTGCCAGCATAATGTTAATTATAGGATATATATTTGAGGTATTACTTAAATGACCATTTTTAGGAACGTATGTAACACCAAGCCCAGCAGAAGGAATACTAATTTTTATAGTAATGCTATTTGGTGTGAAAAAAGCTTTAACTACTTTTGCGGTGTACTGCACTATATTATTTATTTTTAAAGGACTATCACCAACATTAGTTAACGAATTTGCACTGATTTCTTCAGCCTTGTTAACAATTACTGTATTTGATTTAACATATAACAAGAAAAATATTAAATTTTTAAATGCAGCAGTTATAACGGTTTTAGTAAACACAGCAATTATGACTTTGTTAAATGCATATTTTATTAGTCCAACATTTGTAAAAAATACTTGAACAACATATAGAGGGGCATTCCCATGTTTGTCATTTTGACAAGTTTTAAAATGGGTAATTATGCCACCTGCAGGAATTTTACATGGAAACTTCATTAAATATACACTATGCTTTGTATTAGCTGCACTTGCTAGCAAAACATTTATAAAAATCAAATAATAGCAAATGCTATTATTTTTATATATATGATATAATCTTATAAAGGTATTCTATATGGAAAACACTAAAAAATCTAGAACTGAAATATTTAAAAAAGATATTGAAGAATCAAAACAATACCATTCAATTGAAAGAGTAGCAAAAGCTAATTCAAGCCTTTTAAGTAACAAAAAAGAATTTTTAAAAGATTTAGATGAAGATTATTTTAAAGAAGATATTGAAGTTAAAGCAAAAACTATCAAACCTTTAGAAAAATCAAAGTTATTAGATTATCATTTAAGTTTGAATTTAAAAGAAATTCAAAAATCATTAACTCAAAATAAATTTGATATTCCTCCACGCGCACATTTAATTACTAAAATTAACTTTAGAGATGATATTAAAGAAATTTATAACAAAGTACATCAGCACGAAAAAACATTTCAATCAGATTTTGATTTTCACCAAATAAATTTTAATAAAAAAATTTCAGAGCTAGATAAACTCCATGAAGAAATTGAGGCTAAAAAATTACAAGATTTTGATTTAGAAATGTTAGAAGAAAAATCTGTTCAAGAAGAAGTGTTTGAAAAAACTCAAGGACATAAATTCGCTTTAACCAAACCTTCTTTAACTAAAATAAATCCCGAAACTAATACAAAAGAAATTGATACACAAAAATTATATTATATAGTTTTGATTTTTGGTTTGTTATTAATATGGTTTATAAGGAGATAAAATGAAAAATGGAAACATAGCAATTGATGGACCAGTTTCATCTGGAAAATCAACAATTTCAAAATTACTGGCAAAAAAACTAAAAAAAAGATTTATCTCAACTGGATCAATCTATAGAGCAATAGCTTATCTAGGTTTTGAAAATAATATAGATTTAAAAAATGAAGAAAAAATTGTAGAGATTTCTCAAAATGCTAAAATTAGTTTTGATCCAAACGGAGATATTATTATTAACGGAAAAGTTGTAATAGACGAGATTAGAACGGAAGAAGTTTCTTCTGGCGCATCTATTGTAGCTGCTTATGAAGGTGTTAGAGAAGCTTTAAAAAAAATTCAACAAGATGTTGCAGCAGAAGGTAACGCCATTATGGAAGGCCGTGATATTGGAACTGTTATTATGCCAGAGGCACAATATAAAATCTTTTTAAACTGCGATTATAAAGTTAGAGCCAAAAGAAGATTTAAAGAAAATCAATCAAGAAAAATAGAGTGCTCACTTGAAGAAATTGAAAAATCTATTCAAGAAAGAGATCATCAAGATAGAACAAGAAAAATATCACCTCTTATAAAAGCAAAAGATGCAATTGAAGTTGATTCAACTCATTTAAGTATAGAAGAAGTTGTGGAAAAAATCATTTCACTATTATTAAGGAGCTAATATGAATAAATCAGGTACGGTAGCGATTGTAGGAAAACCAAATGTTGGTAAGTCAACGCTTTTTAACCGTATCGTTGGAGAGCGTAAATCTATTGTTGAAGATAAACCTGGTGTAACAAGAGACAGACTTTATTCAAAATGTGAATGATTAAATCAAAAATTTAATTTAATTGATACAGGAGGAATTACAATTAAAGATGCTCAGTTTCAAGTAGAAATTCGAGCTCAAGTTGAAATAGCAATACAAGAATCTAATGTTATTATTTTTGTAGTAGATGGAACTCATGGGCTTACAGCAGAAGATGAATATATTGCCAAAATTTTATATAAAGCTAAAACGCCAATTATTGTGGCTGTAAACAAAATTGATTCCAAGGAAAAACTAAACCAAAAAGAAGAATTTTGAACACTAGGATTAGGCGAGCCAATAGCTATTTCATCAACACATTCTATTGGCGTTGGAGATTTATTGGATAGAGTAATGGAAAAATTGCCTGAAAAACATGATAAAAAGAAAACTAATGAATTAAGTTTTGCGATTATAGGTAGACCTAATGTAGGGAAATCATCCCTTATAAACTCATTATTAAGAGAAGACAGAGCTATCGTTTCAGATATTCAAGGTACAACAACAGATTCTGTTGATACAATATTTAAACATAATAATAAATCATATAAAGTAATTGACACTGCAGGTATTAGAAAACGTGGTAAAATTTTTGAAAAATTAGAAAAATACTCGGTACTTAGAGCCGCTAGAGCTATAGAAAAATCTGATGTTACAATTCTTGTCATAGACGCAAAACAAGGTATTATAGAGCAAGATATGAACATTTCCCAAATTGCACAAGAATCACACAAAGGTATTGTGATTGTAGTTAACAAATGAGATGGAGCAATCAAATCAGAAAATAATGTAGAAAAATTTAAGAAAGAAATTTTTGCATGATTTAAATTCTTGCATTACGCGCCTATAGTGTTTGTCTCTGCGTTAGAAAAAAAAGGCATGAACAAAATTATTGAACAAGTAGAGAAGGTTCATGCTGCTACTCAAACAAGAGTTAAAACTTCTGTTCTAAATGAAGTAATTACAGAGGCTATGATTTGAAAAGAGCCTTCATCATTTAATGGGGGAGTTTTAAATATTTTATTTGTGAATCAAGTAGCAATTGAGCCACCTACATTTGTATTCTTCGTAAACAACAAAAACTTTCTACACTTTTCATATAAAAGATATTTAGAGAATAAATTAAGAGAGTATTTTGGTTTTGAAGGCACACCTTTAAATTTAATTTTTAGAAATAGATCAGAGTAATTTTCACGAAAAAGTCCTATTTTAAGGACTTTTTTAAAAAAAAATACTTGAACTTAACCAAAAAACCCCTTAAAATAAAAGTGGATAAAACTTCACAGGAGAAACAACATGAACAAAACACAACTAGTAGAAAAAATGGCTAAAGCGGCTGATATTCCAAAATCAAAAGCTGACCTAGCATTTAAAGAACTATTTGATACAGTTTCAAAATCAGTTAAAAAAGGTGAAGATGTAACAATCTTTGGGTTTGGTACATTCACAAGGGCTTCATACAAAGCAAAAATGGGGGTTAACCCATCAACTGGTGAAAGAATTAAAATTAAAGCAAGAAAAGCTCCAAAATTCAAAGCTGGCAAAGCATTTAAAGAAATGGTTAACGGAAAATAATAATTAATCTCAAAATCTAATTATGCCTGGGTAAATAACAGCAAGTTTTTTACCTTTTTTTATAGCTTCATCAAACTCCAAGAAATTAACTTTCCTTTTCATTAGTTCATGAATATAATCTAAATTAACTTTTACAATTACGTTTTTTGAATAAAAATAAATTATAAAAAATGCTTCTGACCCCATATTTTTTAAATTAACTAAAAAGTTTATTTGGTCAGGTTTTATATTTTTGAAATAAAATTTATTTAATTTAGTAGTTTTTGCTTCAAATTCAATATGTTGCCCATTTACTTGCCCATAATAATCAACATAATTTTTACTAGCTAAAAAACCAGTAACCTTATTATTTTTTATTTTTGATATATGAACTTTGGTAAAACGCTTAGTAGCAAAACCTATTTTCTTTTTTCAAAGATAGTCACAAGATCTATTTATAAGGTCTTCTAAAAACGTCCCTCTATTTTTATTCATACTTAACATATATTTAAAAAAATGAAAAAAATTATTTTTTTTTGTATAATTATAAGGAGGTAATTATGGAAAACAAGATACTTCTAACTTCAGATATAATTAGAAATAAACCATTTGCAAAAGAATCTCTTGGATATTCAATTGAAGAAATCAATAAATTTCTTGATGTTGTAGCAAATGACTATGATCAATTCGAAGACACAGTTAAAGAACTGGAAAAAATAATTCAAGATCAAAAAACAAGGATTAAAAAATTAGAGCAAGATTATACTAATATTTCACTTGCGAAAAGAACTGCTGAATCCGAACTTGTCCAACTTCAAAAAGGTGGTTTGTCTGATTTTGGTTCTGTATTAAAAAGAATTAATTCTATGGAAGAAAACCAAAATCAACTTGCAGAAATTATTACCAAAATTTCTGAGAAGTTAGAAAAATAAAACCTCAATACAAAATAATGATGCGATTACTGCTTATCTAATAAACAGAGGAAAGTCCATGCTTGCACAAGCTGCGATGCTTGTAGTGATTACTGCTAGAGGCAACAGTAACTCTAGGCACAGTTTTTCTGTGACGGCTGCCAAATTCCTAAGTCATTGATATGGAGCTAGGCTATAAAAGTGCAATAGAGACGAGATTAGGGGAAACCCTTTGTTTGGAACGTTGTAAACCCCGTAAGCAAGAAACCCAAATTTGGTAGGGGAAGTTTTTAATGCTAATTGAAGCGGCGAAAACCTAGTTTAACTAGAGATAAATTATCGCACGGTTTTACCGAACAGAACATGGCTTACTTATTTTGGGCAACTCCTACAGGAGTTGTTTTATTTTTTCGCACATAATAAACAGTAAGTGAATATTAGAAATAATGATTAAGACAAATTTTAAAAAAAATATAAATATAAAATCAACATAATTAATAAAACTTTTAATCAAACAAATCAAATTATTTTTAAATCACCAATCTCTGCACATTGAAAAGAAGCAAATATTAATAATATTGTTTTCAACATAGAAGAATGAGATTAAAAAATATTAAGTTATTTCTTTTCCTTCCATATAAAAACTTGTTCAGTGACTTCATACATTCAATTAGTCAATCCATTTGATAAACCATTTGCAGAAGTTTATAAATCACATATGAAAAAATGATAAAAATAAAATAGTCATATTACTATTTTATTTTTTCATAATTTTTGTATTTTTGCTTATTTAAAAAGTAGGAGAAAATAAACATGAAAAAAATATTATTAACAACCCTATTTCTTTTTTCTAATTGTTCAACTGCAAAAACAAATTCAAATGAAATTAAAATTGCTTCCTTTAATCCGGTTTTTCAGAACAAAAATAAAAAAATGCTTGAAGAAAAATATAATATAAAAATATCATATATAAAACTAAATTATAAAATCAACTTTTTTGAACAAATTGCAAAATATAACCCTTCAATTATTATAGCGCCAAGTTATTTGAATAAAAAAATAATTAAAAAGCAAAAAAATACCGAAAATAAAAAGGTCTATGCATTAAATGACATTACAAAATCTGTAAACTCTTTATCAACCTTAATTTTTCCTCCGGAACTAAAAAATAACTTCCTACCTTTATATCTATCAGATTTAAAGATATTTTCAAACATACAAGAATTAATTCAAAAAAAATCTATGTCTTTAAAGGAACTATTAAAAATTAAAAAAATAAATATTGTGGTAGAAGATAATCCTAGAATTATCTCGTGAGTAGCTAATTATTTAGAATCTAAAGATTTTCTTAAGCCAGCAATCATTGCTAATATTAATGAAAAAATCTTGAAAAAAAATTTAAATGCAATATTACAAAAAGAAAACATCTCATTCATGTCACAAGAAGACGCTTTACATAATTGAAAAGACATTGATGTTTTTATAGGCCAAAATTGAGTTCAAAACCAATTAAAACAAAAAGAAGATTACAAAAATTCAATTAAAGTAGAAAATGCCAATTTAATACAACTTTATTCTCTAATTACAACAAATAACAAAAATGAAAAAGAAGAACAAGTGATTCATTGAATAATTAATAATTATCAACAAACTTTATTTTCTACTTTATTCAATCCTGTAACTAATAAAGAATCGCAAAATCAATACAACATAATTGATCCCGATTTTAGAAAAGATATGATTTTGTCTAAAGAAGAAAATTATTATTATTTCACAAAAGATAACTATAATGACCAAATTTTATATAAAATGTTAGGAAAGAAATTTTTATAAAAATTATTGTAAAAACATTTTAATTAGACTATAATATTATGGCATTGCATTAATGCCTTAATTTATTATGGGTTCTTAGCTCAGTTGGTAGAGCATCTGCCTTACAAGCAGGAGGTCGTGGGTTCGAGCCCCGCAGAACCCACCATTTTTATGCTGATGTGGCTCAATTGGTAGAGCAACGCACTTGTAATGCGTAGGTTGTAGGTTCGAGTCCTATCATCAGCACCATTTTTATTGGGTAGGTAGCGAAGTGGTCAAACGCATCCGGCTGTAACCCGGCTCCGAAAGGTTCGGGGGTTCGAATCCCTCCCTGCCCACCATTTATTGAGGTATAGCCAAGCGGTAAGGCACCGGTTTTTGGTTCCGGCATGCCCAGGTTCGAATCCTGGTACCTCAGCCATATGGTCCCATAGCTCAGTTGGTTAGAGCACCTGACTTTTAATCAGGGTGTCGTAGGTTCGAGTCCTACTGGGATCACCATTGTAAAAAGCTTGGTGGTAATATCACAAGTTTTTTTATATAATAGAACAAGCTAAAAAGCCCAGATGGTGGAATTGGTATACACACTTGACTCAAAATCAAGCGCTTTAGAGCATACGGGTTCGAATCCCGTTCTGGGTACCATTAAAATTTAAAATGCAATTGCATATAGGAAGAATAATGATTAAAAAAATTATAGATTGATTTTTTGGTCCAATCAAAAAAAAACTAACAAAAATTAAAAATGCAATAATATTTAATTATGTAGTTTTATTTATTGTTATAGTTATTTTAATTATTATTATAAAATTAGGAGGTTAGTATGGGAAATTGTACAAATAATGTATTTATGATAAGGCCAAAACATTTTACATATAATACTCAAACTTCAGAAACTAATATATTTCAAAATAAATTAGATCTAAGTTTTGAAGAAACCCTAAAAAAAGTTCAAGAAGAATTTGATTCATATGTCGAACTTCTAAGAAACAACGGAGTACATGTAGAGGTTTTTCATGATAAAGATGATGTTATTACTCCTGATAGCATTTTTCAGGATTGAACAACATTTCACAAAGACGGCAAAGCTTTCACATACCCAATGTATGCGGCTAATCGTAGAGATGAAATAAGATATGATATTATAGAATCTCTTAAAGACAAGGGATTTGTTAGTGAGCATATATCATTAGAAAAATTTGCAGATGATCAAAAATACTTAGAAGGATCAGGGTGCATTGTTATGGATAGAGAACATAAAATTGCATATTGTGCAGAATCACAAAGAGCACACAAAGATGTTTTTGAATATTTTTGTAAAAAATCAGGATTCAAACCGCTGCTATTTAGAACAGCCATTGATTCTAAAACAAATCAACCAATTGCTTATCACACAGACATAGTATTATCTGTGGCTGAAACATTTGCATTAGTATGTAAAGAAGCAATTCATAAAGAAGACATAGGTAATTTAGAAAAAATTCTTCAAGAAACTGGCAAAGAAATAATCTATGTAACTTATGATCAAGCTAAAAATTTTGCAACTAATTCAATTCAGCTTAAGTCACAAGATGAAAAAAGACTATTTGTTGTATCAAAAAATGGATACAATAGTTTAAACCAAGAGCAAATTCAAGAAATTGAAAAAACTTCTGTAATATTATCTCCAGATATTTCAACCATTGAATTTATTAGTGGTGGCTCTGCAAGATGTATGATTGGAGAGTTATTTAAAATATATAAATAAAAAAGAGGAAACTATGAGATCACAAGTAACTAAAAATATCATCATGATTAGACCAAAACATTTTGGTTTCAATGAAGAAACAGCCAAAGACAATGTATTTCAAAATAAACTGAATAAATCAGCAAAAGAAATTTTGACTGCAGCTCAAATAGAATTTGATAATTTTGTAAAAATTTTAAGAGAGCATAAAATTAATATTGAAGTTTTTGAAGATAGAGATGAAATTATCACTCCTGATAGTGTTTTCCCAAATAATTGAATATCTTTTCATCAAGACGGGTCTTCATTTATTTATAAAATGTTTACTCCAAATCGTAAATCAGAAATCAGATTAGATATTATTGAAAGGCTTATTAATCAAGGCTTTAAACTAAATTCATTACATAATTTAGATCAAAAAAAATTGGGTATTATTGAAGGGACAGGAGCTCTAGTTTTAGATAGAGTGAATAAAATTGCTTATTGTTCCATTTCCAAAAGAGCAGATAAACAAGCAGTTGAAAATTGATGTTTAATTTCTAAATTTAAACCTGTGTTTTTTGAAAGTTTTGCAAGTCATAGTCCAATATATCACACAAATGTCATGATGGCTATTGCTGATAAATATGCTTTAATTTGTTTGGATGCCATAAATAATTTGTCTCAAAGAAAAATGGTAAAAGAAGTTATAGAAAATTCTAAAAAAGAAATCATTGAAATTTCTTTGGGACAAGTGGAAAATTTTTTGGGAAATGCTCTTCAAGTAACCAATGGAAAAGAAAACTTCCTAGTTATGTCAAATACAGCATTTAAAGCTTTAAAACCAAAACAAAAAACAATTATTAATAAATATGATAAAATAATTTCAACTGATATTTCTACAATTGAGAAAATTGGTGGAGGTTCTGCAAGATGTATGCTTGCTGAAAACTTCCTAGAAAGAGAATAATTTATTTATGTTCGGTAATAACATACTAGAATCTTTATTTCATGTAATATTCGAAATAACAGGAATAACATTTCTTGTTATTTTCGTTTTTAATATGATTAGAAAAAGTTTAAAAACTACAACAAAGAAAGCAGCCTCACCAATTGCTGGAGCTGCTTTAGGTATTTCTCCTGGATGTGCAGGAGCAATTTCTGCTTCCACAATTTATGCTAATGGACATGCAAAATTTGGTTTTTTGGCTGCTGCACTTATAGCTACTATGGGAGACGGAGCATTTGTTCTTATGGCAAGAAAGCCTAAAGACTTTTTTATAATTATCACTGTTTCTTTTATTGCTGCAACCATTGTGGGTTTTATAGTAAATAAATTAGATATTATAATTCCTAATGATAAAACATCTAAAACTAAAAAGATACCTATAAAAGCAAAATATAAAAAGTCACACATTTTTAATATTTTTAACAATTTTGTGTGAAGAGTATTTTTGTTTACAATTCCTTTTATAGCTTTTATGTCAATTGGGCATACTTTTAATTTAATACCTCATAGTTGAGTTCACTCAACTTGATTTGAATCAATAGTTTTTATAACATTAACATTAATGATAATTAATAGCGTGGTTATCAATAAACTAAGATCTTGTAAAAATAGCTGTATGTTATCTTGCGAGACAGAACACGGAATATGATTTGTGTTTAAAAAAACATTTGACCAATTATCACATATTATGACGATTATTATTATAGCTTTAATTCCAGTTAAAATGATTTCAGCAAATGTAGATTTAACTGGAATATTCACTTCAAAATTAAATATTTTTACAACTATTATTATAGCTTCAGCAATTTCTGCGTTTCCAGGGTCAGCCCCACAAATTTTAATTTTATCTTTATATTTGAACGGAACAATGCCTTTTGTTGGATTGTTGGCCTCAGCTATTTCGTCATCAGGAGATGCAACATTTATTTTGTTTGCAAATCGCAAAAAAGCATTAGTCATCTCAGCCATAATTAACTTTTTAGTTGCAGTAATTGTAGCATCCATTTATTATTTAATAGTGGCTAAATAAAAAAGTGTTATAATATTGATGGCAATAGGCACTCCTAGCTCAATTGGATAGAGCGTTTGACTACGGATCAAAAGGTTGTGGGTTCGAGTCCCACGGAGTGTGCCATTTTTTATTGGACTTGTAGTATTTTTAAAAATATAGTAGAATATTATAGCAATATCGAGAAGTGGCTCAGTTTGGTAGAGCACTCCGTTTGGGACGGAGGGGTCGCAGGTTCAAATCCTGTCTTCTCGACCATGGGCCCGTAGCTCAATTGGTAGAGCGCCTGCCTTGCACGCAGGAGGTCGCAGGTTCGATTCCTGTCGAGTCCACCATGGCAAGATAGCTCAGCTGGTTAGAGCATTCGGCTCATACTCGAAAGGTCGCGGGTTCAAGTCCCGCTCTTGCTACCATTATGCTTCCATAGCTCAGTTGGTTAGAGCAGTCGGCTCATAACCGATTGGTCGCAGGTTCGAGTCCTGCTGGAAGCACCAATTTACGGAGACTTACCCAAGTCCGGCTGAAGGGACTGGTCTTGAAAACCAGCAGGGGATGAAAGTCCCGCGAGGGTTCGAATCCCTCAGTCTCCGCCATTATCGCGAGGTAGAGCAGTGGTAGCTCGTCGGGCTCATAACCCGAAGGTCGTAGGTTCAATTCCTACCCTCGCAACCAGGTCCCGTGGTGTAGTGGTTAACATGCCTCCCTGTCACGGAGGAGATCGCCGGTTCGAACCCGGTCGGGATCGCCATAATGCAGGTGTAGTTTAATGGTAGAACTTCAGCCTTCCAAGCTGACTGTGAGGGTTCGATTCCCTTCACCTGCTCCATATGAAATTTAAAAGACCTATATAGGTCTTTTTATTTATTTAAATTCATATTTTTTCTAAAAAATAAATATCTATAAATGTTATAATTTAATATAACTTCATTATGTTAAAAAAATATTGATTAAAATTATTACTGACTAATAAACAGGAGATTAAAAATGAAAAAAACATTTATTTTTGATGTTGACGGAACATTGTTTAATTCAAAATCTAAAATTTTGAGAGAAACAATTAAAGCTATTCAATTAATTACAAAAAATGGTAATGAATTTATTTTAGCTTCAGGGAGAGCCTGTAGTTCTTTGATTGCTATTGCTCAAACATTACCAGTTAAACCTAGATTTTTAATCGGTGGTAATGGGTCATGCATTTATGATTATGAATCTAAAAATGTTATTAAACAATCTATAGTTAATAATGCATTTATTAGAGACTTTTTATCTTATGAGGAATTAGCTAAACAAAATGTGGTTATTCAAATGCAAGATAAATCACTAAGCTATAATTTAGATGATGAATTTATTGATAAATTAGTTAATAAAGGAGACTGTTTTTATACAGGGGGGTTAAATAAAATTTCAAAAAAACAATTTCAAAACCTAATGAACATTCCATATTTAGAACTACATGGTTGACACCAAAAAGGAGCATGACCCAAATATAAGGAATTAATTAAAAATTTAACTTCAAAATATAATTTAAGTTTCAATGATATTGAGTTTTATGGTTTTATTACAATTTTTGTATCAGGAGATTCAAAAGGGAAAGCAATTAAATATTTACAAAAATCTAAAAGGATTGACAAAGATAATTGCTATGCCTTTGGAGATGGAGACAATGATGTTGAAATGTTTCAAAATGTAAAACATAGCTACGCTATGGGGCAAGCAAAAAAAATAGTAAAAAGCAAAGCTCTTAATATAATCGGAACAAATGATAAACCTTCAATTTATAATGTAATTTTAAAAATTTTAAATGTATAATAATAAAAGTATTGTTAATTAAAAAATGGAGAAAAAAATGCCTAACAAGCAAATTGCATTGAAAGTAAAAAATATAACCAAAACTTTTGGCAAAACTATTGCTAACAAAAATGTTTCCCTTGAAGTAAAAAAAGGTTCAATTCATGTTATAGCCGGTGAAAATGGTGCTGGTAAATCAACGCTAATGAATCTTATTTTTGGTTTGTACAAACCTGATAAAGGAAAAATTTTTATTAATGGCCAACAAGTTGAAATTAAAAATTCAAAACATGCTTCTGACCTTGGAATAGGTATGGTTCACCAACACTTTAAGTTAGTAGATATTTTTACAGCAAAACAAAACATTATATTAGGACAAGAACCAACAAAAGGCAAACATGAAATAGATGAAGTTAAAGCCCAAAAACTAATTCAAAAAGCAATGAAAGAATTCAATTTAGATATTCCACTAGATGTGCCAGTAGAAAAATTAAGTATTGGTCAAAAGCAGAAACTAGAAATAATAAAACTATTATATAGAAAATCACAAATATTAATTTTTGATGAACCCACTGCAGTTTTAACACCCGCAGAAATTGAAAGTTTGATCAAAACAATAAAAGAATTTAAAAAAGCAGGTAAAACCATTATTGTTATTACCCATAAATTAGATGAGATTAAAAAATTAGCTGATAATATTACGGTTTTAAGGCATGGTGAAGTTACAGATTCTTTTGATAGAACTAAATTAACTACTTCTAGACTTACAAAAGCAATCGTTGGCAAAAAAAGTATATCAAAAATAGTTAAAAGAAACTCCAGGCCTGGTAAAATTCTTTTTAAATTATCAAATGTACACGCAAGAAAAGTTGGTTTTGAAAAAAGTAGGTCTTTAAAAGGTGTTTCATTAGAAGTGAAAGAAGGCGAAATAGTTGCAATAGCTGGAGTTGAAGGCAACGGGCAAAAGGAGTTAGCTCTTATTGCGACTGGAATGTTAGGCATTCTTGATGGACAAATATTATTTTTAGATAAAGATGTATCTAAACAAAAAGCTCAAAACCGCTATCGTCAAGGAATGTCTCATATTCCAGCAGATAGAACACATCATGGAATTATTATGGGAATGTCATTAACTAATAATGCAGCATTTCAAGATATAGATATTTTTCCATATTCCAATGGACCATTAATTAATAAAAAGTCTTTTGTTAAAAAAGCATTAGATATAATAAAAACATTTGATGTAAGAGGCGCTAAAAATCTTAAAAAACCAATTGGCACACTTTCTGGAGGGAATCAACAAAAATTTGTAGTAGGTAGAGAACTTTTAAGAAAAAATACAAAATTTATTGTTGCAACTCAACCAACCAGAGGTTTAGATATTGGTTCTACTAGGTTTATCCATGAACAACTTCTTAATGCTAAAAAAGAAAATAAAGGTATTTTGTTAATATCATATGAATTACCTGAAGTTATTGAACTTGCTGATAGAGTTTTGGTCCTTAATTCTGGAAGAATCCAAGGTGAGC
This sequence comes from Mycoplasmatales bacterium, assembly GCA_965214965.1. GTDB lineage: Bacteria > Bacillota_I > Bacilli_A > CBDATW01 > CBDATW01 > CBDATW01. The sequence goes on along the minus strand of OZ244030.1, from coordinate 503,687 downwards.
TTACTAAAAACGACATATCAACATCCAAAATTGGTATGTTATTAACAAAAAACAAAAAGGAAAGTAAATAATGAAAAATATTTTTACAGATGCAGAAAAATTTAATTTAAAAAAATCAGTTAAAGCCATTAATTATGGTTTATTAATTACATTTTTAATTTCTCAAATTTTAATTCCAGGTTCATTTTTTGATTTAGCAAGATCTGTATTCATAGCACCATTTGAAGCTGTTAATGTTAGCAAATTGATTATGCTATCTTCAATATTAATAATAATGTCATTAGGAACAGCAATTGCTTTTCAAGGAAAACTTTTTAATATTGGGATTTCAGGACAAATGCTAGCAGGAGCAATGATACCCTCGATGCTTGCATCTACTATTGCAGAAAATGGGTGATTTCCCGGAGCGTGAATTTTTATGCTGATTATAGGAACAATATTAGGATCTGCTGTTGGAGGGATTGCAGGTTATTTAAAATCTAAATATAATGTTCATGAGATTATCGGAACAATTATGATTAGTTGAATAATTTATTATATTGGCATATCAATATTTTCAACTGCTCCTTGAAAAAATTCGTTCGGGACACTCGGCTCTAAAATATGAAATGAATCATTAAGAGTTCCCATTGGATTATCAGGTTTTATAGCTTTAACTTTAGTTTTTTATGTTAGGTTTTTATTTAAAAAAACAAGACTAGGTTTTAAAATTAGAATGATAGGCTTTCAACCATCTGCATCAGATTATGCTGGTTTTTCAAGAACTAAAATTCAAACTATAACATTAGCAATTTCAGGAGCTTTTGCCGGTTTTGCCGGAGTTATGTATTATGGAACATATACTGGGCAATATCCTGTGCCATATAATGATGGATTTGATCCAATAGCTTTCAATGCTATTGTCGTTTCTTTGGTTGCATTTAAAAACCCACTTCTTATTGTTCCGGTTGCTTTCTTGTTTAGTGCATTATCATTAGGAGGGCAGATTGCATCAATTTGAATTAAATGATCATCAGAATTAATGTCACTAGCTTTTGGATTAATTATGTTTTTTGTAGCAATGTCTGAAAGCGATGCATACAATACTAAGAAAGTAAAAAATAAAAAAAAAGAGGGGTAAAAAATAATGATACAAACATATTTTGATTTAATTAATTTGATATTACTTTTGTTCTCAATTATTTCGCTGGGTGCAATTGCAGGATTATTATCTGAAAGAACCGGAACTGTTAATATTGCTATTGAAGCACAAATGACAATTGGTGCATTAATATTTTCTGTTATTGGATATTTAAATTTACCTATTATATTTGCTTTTGTATGTGCTATGTTAGGCTCTATAACAGTTTCTTTAATGCTGGGTTATTTGACAATTAATAAGAAAGCAAACCATGCAGTGGCTGGCCTAGGTTTAAATATACTTATTTCTGGTTTCTCAATGTTTGTTGTAAAGGTTGTATCAAAAGGAACTGGTTACATCCCTACAAGATATAAACCTTGGAGAATTAGCTTCGAGGGAATTATGTCAATAATGAATTATTACTTTATTATAAGTTGCATTTTATTATTCTTTGTTTGATATATGATTAACAAAACAAAACATGGCTTAAGATTCATAACAACTGGTGAAAATCCATCAGCATTACTTGCAGTTGGATTTTGTCCTAAAAAACAAAGATGAATAGGACTAATACTTTCAGGAATATTTGCAGGAATATCTGGAGCGTTTTTTACAACTTTTGTTTCTTCAAATTTTAAAGGACCAGTATATGGAATGGGATTCGTGGCTTTATCTGTACTAATATTCGGTCAATGACGAGTCAAATCCATTTTTATAGCAGCTATGATATTTTCAAGTTTTAATGCAGCTTCATATTATAATTTAAAAGCATTTGAATTTATTCCACGAAATTTGCAGTTAGCTGCTCCATATATAATTACATTACTAGTATTAATAAGATATGGTAAAAATTCAAGAAATCCAAAAGCAATTGGTTTACCACTTGATTAGATATAAAAAAAATAAAAGCAAATGCTTTTATTTTTACTAATCATTAATATTGTCTGTAACTTGCTTTGCGGCTTCTTTAAGTTTTTCATTTTTAAGAACAGTTTCTCATTCTTCTTTAGTAAGTTTATTGCCTCCACCAGTTGCAAGCAAGAATTCTCCAGGAGAATCCATTGTAACTGCTGTGTTTTGACCTAGCGCATATTTATCTTCGCCTTTATCTTCTACAGCTTTTTTAATTATTTTATGTACCGTTTCATCCAATGCACTTAAAGTAGATGTAAAGAATTTTTCAGAGTGTTCTTCAAAAGTTTTTGATTCATCATCTTGAAAACCAATTACTAGTGTATGAGCTTTTTTGTTTTCAATAACTTCTAATGCATCTAGAACTTGTGGCCCAGCACAATGGAATATCATATCTGCTTCTTGGTTAACAAGTTTTTCTGCCATTGCTTTCCCTTTACCAGGTAAAAAACTCCCTGTGTAATAACCGTCATTGCTTTGCGCCATAAATTCTACTTGATGCCCATCATCTGGTAAATTATTATTTCAGTATTCAATACCTTGTTGATAACCTGCAATAATTTTTGTAACGTTTGGAATGTTCAAACCTCCAAATGCTCCGAGTTTTAATCCCTCAGAACTTTCTGTGTCAAATTTATCCTTATTTTCTGAAAGATGTTTAGCTGCAAGATATCCAACATAAAATGACAATTGCTTTCATTCTGTTTGAATTAGATTAGCTTGAGGGTGAGTGAAAGTATAGTTTGAAGGGCTACCTGTTAAGATAATACCTTTACCTTCTGGAATAGTTTTTAAGTATTCTTTAACTGCCGGATCTGCAGCTGCCCCACCGATAACAATGATATCAGTTGTCTTGTGTGTGTTTGCCAAAAGAACTGTTAAGTCTCCAATGGTTGTGCTTTTTGGAATAATGTAGTTTTCATAATTCCCTGTGTAATTACCTACACCTTGATTTGCTAATATATGGAATGCGCTGCCTTCAAGAGCTCCCCCATCAGTCATGTAGACTGCTTTGGTATTTTTAGATGTACCACCACCACATGCTCCAATTAATGAAGCAATGATTCCTAATGTAAAGATTTTTTTCATTTTCTTTATGTTTTTGTCCCTTAATTTTGTTGATATTAGTAATATCAAATTAATTCTAACATTTATTTTTTACAAAAAACAAGTAATATTAAATATTTTCAAAAACATTTATTCTATTTATCAAAATTGGTTTTTTAGATATTACATCAAATTCAATTATGACACCACATATTTTATAAAATCCAGAAGCTTCTTGAAAATTTAAAGGAAGCTTTTTTTGCATGATTTTAATTGCTGATTCAGGATTAATACCACAAATTGAATTCACAGCACTTGCTATACCTGCATCTGTAATAAAGGCTGTTTTTGATTTTATAATTTTTTCATCCGCAGTTTGAACACCACTATGTGTACCTCCTAAAAATGAAATATTATCCATAAAATTATATGCAAAAGCTGTTTTTTCAAAAGCAGCTTTACCATGAAAATCGACTAGATGAAAATCACTACAATCATTTTTAATGATCTCTTCCATTGAATCAAAAGGGCAACTTGGCATTTGGCCAGTATTTACAAAATATTGACCTAATAAATTAGTGATTCTAATTTTTAAGTTTTTTATTTTAAATATCTTTGTTCCGGGGTGCTTAATTTTATAGTTACAATTTTGAGGGATCAAAATATTTGGTGCTTTAGAAATGAATTTCAATAATTTTTCACGATCAAAAACATTATTTCCTAAAGTAATTGCATTTACTCCAGAATTGACCAAGACTTGATACTGATTAAAATTCAAAACTTTTCCATTATTAGCATTATTGGCATTTACAAAAGTAAAATCAATTCCATAATTTTTAATAATTTTTGGTAATTCATTTTTAATGGCTTTTAAACCAGTTTTTCCATAAATATCTCCTACAAACAAAACTTTCATAATTAAACTTTTTTCCTTTCTACAATATTAATTCTTTCAATATAAACAGGATTATTTGTTTCATCATCAAATTCAACTATAACAGCATTAAATTGATATTTCCCATCTGCTGGTGTAGATGGTCCTGGGATTTTGGTTTTAATATTTTTAATTCCACAAGTTAAATCAACTCCGTTTACAGAATCATATGGCCCAGTCATTCCCGCATCACTAATAAATGCTATTTTGCCGTCTAAAATAGATTCATCTGCTGTTTGAACATGTGTGTGTGTTCCGGTTGCAAATGAAACAAAATCTTTATATTTATTGTAAAAAGCTAATTTTTCAATATTGCATTCACCATGAAAATCCACAATATGAATATCACTATCATCTATTTTTACAATTTCGTCCATTATTTTTCATGGACAATTTGGAATAGGAGACATTTTTACTTGCCCTAAAAAGTTAGTTATTCTAACTCTTTTACCATTTATTTTAACAATTTTTGTGCCTGGATAGTTTAATGTGTAATTGTAATTAGCTGGTATAATGATATTTTCCACATCATCGAGATATTCAAATAATTTTCCTTGGTCGAATGTGTGATTCCCCATTGTAAAAAAATCAATACCAAATTTCATTAAAATTTGATAATGTTCCTTGTTCATTGATTTTGCATTTGAAACATTTTCGCCATTAGCTATACAGTAATCTATACTATATTTTTCGATAAGAGCAGGAAGCTCTTTTTTTACTGCTTTAATCCCTGCATCAGCCATTATGTCGCCAATAAATATTATTTTCATAAAATAATTATAACAAAAAAGTAGTTTAGCTTATTTTATGAAAAATAAAAATTTAATTGGTTTTTAATATTTATGTAAATGGAAACGCTTTTTGCTAGCAAATAACACCCATAAAATCTTACAACCCCACACAAAAGGATATTATGTTAAAATAAAAAAGGAAATTAATTTTAAAACATATAAAGGAAATCTTTTTTTAAAACCAGAATGTCTAGAAGTTTAAGTATTATTTAAGATGAGTCAGTAATTGATTACTCTTTGGCTAAATAAGTTAAGAGATGGCAGTATTAGAAAAATTAGGTTATAAAACACAAACATATTCATTCGGAGCAGCAAACCAAATACATAAGTAATTCAACATTACTTAGATGAGTATATGATTTTACAATAAGTTCAATTAATTGATAAATTATAAACTAAAATTTTAAAAAACTATGTATGATAATATTCAAAATTTCAAATTATCATTAGAGATGTGGCTGATTTAGCACTAACTCCTGAAAAACCAGTTAAAATAGCATATTTTACGAAAACTCTTAATTTAGGTAAAAAGAAGCAGTAAAATATATTTAAGAATGCAATTACATTAGAAAACATGAAAAAAACAGTTATTATGAAAAAAACAAAAAATAAAATAAAATATGCATATTTTGATTTAGATGGAACCTTGCTTAATTCAGATAAAAAAATAACAAAAGCCACGCTAAAATCTTTAGAGTGATTAAAGAATCAAGGTGTTAAAATTGGAATAGCAACCGGTAGACCATATTATCTAGCTTTGGAAATTATCAAAGCTGTTAATCCGGATCTTCCGACAGTTTCAATCAATGGAAATCTAATTTTTAATAACCAAAATAAAACAAGTTATTACCATAAAAAGCACAATAAAAAAACTTTAGAGAGAATTATAGATTATGTTTCTGAACATAAAATAAACTTCATGGTTTATACAGATAAAGAAATTCAATATAAAGAGTATATAAAATCTCGCCATTTATTTTGATTACGCAATAATAAAAAATCTCAACCTGATGATTGCAAAACACCCATCACTACTTTTAAAAATAATTTAGAAAATGTTCTAAAAATTTTAATAACATCGAAGGACTCTAGTGATTATGATGAAAAAAAAATCTTTGATTTTTTTAATTCTTTCAATGATTCTTATTTGGTAAGATCTGCAGTAGGGCTTTTAGATTTTATGCCCTCGGATATAAATAAAGCTTCGGGCCTAAAGTCTTTAGAGGAAAAAGGCATAATTAAATTAGATGAGACAATAGTATTTGGAGATTCAAACAACGATATAGATATGATTAAAACTGCTGCTGTTTCAGTGGCTATGAAAAATTCAAATAAAAATATTCACCAAGTAGCAGACTATATTACAAAATACACAAATGATGAAGAAGGAGTAGGAGAATTTATTTATGATTTCTTTCAAAAATGTGACATACTAAGATAAAAATAAATCGTATTGGTGATATTTTTAATTTCAACCATTAATTTCAGCCCTTCCAAAAAGATGATGTGCAGCACAGGCCTTATAAAACATTTTAGAGATTAATGAAAAACAAATCTTTATTAAGACAAAAATTTTAATAAAAATTAATTAAGAAGAAGAATTAGAAGTTTTTAGATTGCACCAATAATTACAAGGCCCAACTTCTTTTAAAACAAAACAAATAAAAATAATACAAGGAAAAATATGTGAAACACAATATTAAAAACCTTACAATCATATTCTTTAAAGAAATTAATTATGGATTTTATCATCTGTGAGATCAAAAATCGCTGCACACTTGGATGCTAATTTCTCTAAATTAGTAGTTGAAAAATTTAAAAGACTTTTTAGGCGATATTTTTAAGGGAAGGTTAGTCGTTACGTTAGAAATAAAGCTGAATTTATATAAAAATTCAGTCTCAATAGTTGTTTGATAAGCAGGCAAATATAAAACTCCTTCAATTTAAATAAAATAAAATTTAGCAATTTCAACATAAGTTTGCTAAATTTTTATATAATAATATGGAGGCTATTATGCTAAAAGAAAGACAAAAATTAATCTTAAAACACATAACTGAAATATTTGTTAAGACAGGAAAAGCTGTTTCTTCCAGTATTATTTCTGATGCCAAAGGCATGGATTGCTCTTCTGCTACCATAAGACAGGAAATGACAGTTTTAGAACAATTAGGTTTTTTGGAACAACCACATAAATCAGGCGGAAGAAAACCAACTACTAAAGGGATTCAGTATTACGTAGATGAGCTTATGATTTTGCAAGAAGTTTCATTAAATGATAAATTACAAACTTTATTTGATAGTCGAAACCAAAATATTGAATATGTTTTAGATCAAGCTTCCAAAATTGTTTCTGATATTACAAATTTAGCCACAGTTGTTATTACACCTTATGATAAAAAAGAGGTTTTACAACAAATTCAACTAAATCCTGTAAATGAATCATCAGTAGTAGCATTAATAATCACAAACAAAGGAAATGTTTATAATAAAGTATTCCAAATCAATGAAAATCAAACATTAAATGATTTAGAAAAATTATTTGATATTTTAAATCAAAGATTAGTTTATACTCCAATTTCTGAAGTAGAACAAAGACTTAAAGCAATAGCACCCGCAATTGAAAATCAAATTAAAGGTTTGGAAACTATGTTTCAAAACTTTGTTTATGAGATGATATCTTTTACTAAGAAATCAGAATATTCACATGGAACTTCGAATATTGTAAGATATGAAGATGTTGATCAAGAAACAATGGCTAAGTTGATTAAAATAATAAATAATCATTCAACATTTGACCAATTTTTAAAAGAGCAAGAAAAAGATATTTTAATAAATCCAGAGGGAACTTCTATTATAAAACATAAATATGAAGTTAAAGGTTCAAAAGGACACTTTGCACTTATTGGTCCCACAAGAATGGAATATGAAAAAGTAAACGCTCTTTTAAGCAAAGTAGTAGAGAAAATAGAAGAAATATACAAATAAATTTTAAGGGAAAATAATGAAAATAATTAATGGTAAAGCGGCATCACCAGGTATAGTTGTAGCTAAAATATTTAAACTAGAAGAAGGCAATCTTGTAATTGAAAAAAAATTAATTGAAAACGCATCTATAGAAATTGAGAAATTACAAAAAGCAATTGATGTTTCAAAACAAGAGATAGAAAAGATTAGAAATGATTCTATTGCAAAACTTGGAGAAGAACATTCTGCAATTTTTGATGCTCATATTCAAATTGCTGGAGATCCATCATTTTTTTCGGAGTCTAAAACTATTATCGAAGTTGAAAAAGTTTGTGCAGAATCTGCATATAATTCCGTGGCTTCCAAATTTATTGAAATGTTTGAAAATATGGATGATTCTTACATGAAGGAAAGGGCAACAGATATAAAAGATGTTTCTACAAGAGTTCTACATCATATTATGGGTGTGCCAATAAAAGAATTGAGCTCTATTAAAGAAGATGTGATTATTGTGGCAGAAGACTTGACTCCGTCACAAACAGCTCAATTAAATTCTCATGTAAAAGCTTTTGTTACAGAAATAGGCGGATCAACATCTCATTCAGCCATCATGGCAAGGTCTCTTGAATTACCAGCAGTAGTTGGGGTAGGTCATATTTTATCTGAAGTCCAAGATGGGAAGTTAATACTAGTAAATGGCGAAACTGGTGAATGTATTTTAGATCCTAGCGAAGAAAAAGTTAAAGCAGCAACAGAGGTAGCAGAAAAACTATCAAAAGAAAAAGCAGAACTTCAAAAATTAGTTAAAGAGAAATCTGTAACATTAGATGGAAGGGAAGTTTTAGTGGCTGCAAATATTGGTACATTTGAGGATATAGATCAAGTTTTGAAAAACGGCGCTGATGCCATTGGCCTTTTTAGGTCAGAATTTCTTTATATGAATGCATCAGATTGACCTGATGAAGAAAAACAATTCGAAGCATACAAAAAAGTTTTAGAAGCAATGGGTGATAAAGGAGTTGTAATTAGAACACTTGATATTGGTGGGGACAAAATACTACCTTATTATAAATTTCCAGAAGAAATGAACCCATTCTTAGGTTATAGAGCAATTAGAATGTGTCTGGATAAAACAGATGTATTTAGAACGCAATTAAGAGCTTTACTAAGAGCGTCATCATTTGGTAAACTGCATATAATGTTTCCACTTATAGCCACAATAGAAGAATTTAGAAGTGCAAAACAAATTTTGTTAGAAGAAGCAGATAAACTCCAACAAGAAGGAATTAAAATTGGGAAATATGATGTAGGTATGATGATGGAAGTTCCATCAGCAGTTATGCTTGCAGATAAATTTGCCAAAGAAGCCGATTTCTTCTCAATTGGTACAAACGATCTACTGCAATATACATTTGCTTGCGATAGAATGAATAATAATATTTCATATTTATACCAAACATTAAACCCTTCTATTTTAAGATCTGTTAAAAAAGTTATTGATGCATCTCATGCAGAAGGAAAATGAACAGGAATGTGTGGAGAAATGGCCGGTAACCCAGAAGCTATTAAAATTTTACTGGGTCTTGGTCTAGATGAGTTTTCCATGTCAGCAATATCAATGCTTAAAGCAAAATCCATAATTAGATCAACTACTATGGAATTGTGTAAAAAACTTGCGGAAAAAGCTTTAAATTGCGCAACTGAAGCAGAAGTTAAAGAATTATTAAAATAAAAATAAAAACTCTAATCGAGTTTTTATTTTCAAATCACTCTAATTATGATATAATCTTCATGTTATAAAAACAAAACACATTATGGATTCAATCTTCGTGTGCCTTATGGTGGAGATTGCATAGAAATAATGGAAGTACAACAAAAAAAAGGAAAACTAAATATGAAAAACAAAAAAGCGAACCCAGCAGCTAAAGAAACCTCTAAAAAATTTGCGGTTTCATCACAAAAACTTCTTGTTGCAGGTGCTCACTTCGGTCACCAAACAAGAAGATGAAACCCAAAAATGAGAAAATTCATCCATACATCTAAAAAAGGTGTACATGTTATAAACTTATCAAAAACAATTCAAAGAACACAAGCAGCTTACGATTTTCTGAAAGCAGTTTCAGAAAAAGGTGGAGATGTAATTTTTGTTGGAACAAAAAAACAAGCAAAAGAGGCAATTAAAACTCAAGCTGAAAGATGTGGAGCAATGTATGTTTCAGAAAGATGACTAGGTGGAACACTTACAAACTTTAGAACAATCAAAAATAACTTTAGAAGAATGGCTAATATTGAAAAAATGGAAAAAGAAGGTACATTCTTAAAACTAACAAAAAAAGAAGTTATTGGATTACAGAAAGAACACGCGAAACTAAACAAGATCCTAGGCGGAATTAGACGAATGAGATACATGCCAAAAGCAATTTTTGTTATAGACCAAAACATTGAAATGAACGCAGTTCTTGAAGCTAAAAAACTTGGCATTCCAGTTATTGCTATTGTTGATACCAACGCAAATCCAGACATTATTGATTTCCCCATCCCAGGAAACGATGATGCTGTAAAATCAGTGTCACTATTTACTACATTAATGGCTGATGCTATTAATGAAGGTAAGGGAATAAAACCAATTCTTGCTTATACAAAAGACGAAGAAATAAAGTTCCCACCAAGAAAACCAAGAGAAGATAGAAAACCAAGAGAAGATAGAAAACCAAGAGAAGATAGAAAACCAAGAGAAGATAGAAAACCAAGAGAAGATAGAAAACCAAGAGAAGATAGAAAACCAAGAGAAGATAGAAAACCAAGAGAAGAGTTTAAAAAAGAATCACCCAAAAATAAAACAAAAACAGAAGAAAAAACTTCTTCAACACAATCAAACTCAGTAGATCTATCATTAATTACGCTTGCCGAACTAAAAGCACAAGCTAAAAAAGCAGGATATAAAGGTTATTCATCACTTAAAAAAGATGAATTAATTACATTTATTCAAAATGGAGGTAAATAATGTCAACACAAGATATTAAAGAACTAAGAGATAGAACAGGAGCCGGTTTTCTAGATTGCAAAAAAGCTCTAGAAGAAACTGACTTTAACATAGATGCAGCTATTAAATGACTGCAAGAAAAAGGCATTTCAAAAGCTGCTAAAAAAGCAGATAGAATTGCAGCTGAAGGTTTAGCTGCAGTTAAAGAAGAAGGTAATACAGCAGTTATTGTTGAAATCAACTCAGAAACAGATTTTGTTGCTAAAAATAATAAATTTATCAAGTTAGTTGATGATGTAGCCATGGCAATTTTAAAATCAAAACCAACTGATAATAATGAGGCTTATAAAGTTGATTTAAATGGTAAAACAATCGAAGAAACTTTAACAGAGGCAACAGCAACAATTGGTGAAAAAATTTCATTTAGAAGATTTTCAATTATAGAAAAAACTGATTCACAAGTATTCGGTCCGTATCTTCATGCAGGTGGAAAAATAGGTTCAATTGTTACTTTAGAAGGCGGAAATGTAGAAGCAGCCAGAGGAATTGCTATGCATGTCTCAGCAATCAACCCACAATATCACTCAATAAATGAAATTTCACAATCAGAACTTGATAAAAAATTAGCTAAATTTACACAAGAAGCGATTGATTCAGGAAAACCAGAAAAAATTGCTGTAAAAATCGCTCAAGGTAAATTAAACAAAGAATTATCACAATATGTTCTAACAAAACAAGAATACGTAAAAGGTGAGGGTGAATCAGTTGAAAAATACCTTTCAACTATAAATGCTTCAATTGCATGTGTTGTTAGATTTGCAGTTGGTGAAGGCATCGAAAAAAAAGAAGATAACTTTGCTGAAGAAGTAGCAGCACAAGTTGCAGAAGCAATAAAATAAAAAACACTTTATTTTAAGTGTTTTTTTATTACAATATTAGATATGGAAAGATACTCAAGTGGTTAAAAGAGGCTTCCTTGGAAAGGAAGTAGGTCTAAAAGGCGCGCGGGTTCGAATCCCGTTCTTTCCGCCATTTTGAAAAATAAAAAGCCCTAATGGGCTTTTTTAATTCAGTTATATTATTTAATTGTGAAAGTAGTAAATATAAAGTTGCCTTTAGTTTCTTGTGAAGTAGAAATCTGAAAATCTTGTTTTTTCATCACTTTAAATGTCGGGCACTCTTCTGGAGTTTTTATTTGGTCAGAGATTACAATTCACTCTTTTCCATCTTTTCATGAATCAATTACAATAATTGGTAATTTATCTAATTTTGGCTCAAATCTTTTTGGATTACCAATAAAAACTCTCATATCAGCTTCTCTAAGTTGTTGTTTTAGTTTATCTGCAGGAGTAAATTCTCTTCTTTCGCTTCTCTCTTTATTTCCATCAAAACTTCTTCCACCTTGGTTTCATTTTGTATCAAATGATCTTTTATTCATTTTAAATTCCTTTTTTGTTTCTTAGTCGATCATTTTCAAAGTATTCTTAATAGTAAGTTTATTATGTTTAAATTAAATAATAATCATATCAATATTACACTATTTTAGTGCAATTAATTATTTTTTTATTATTTATATTGCATTTCTTATTATATATATGTATAATTTTATAGACTGACCTATGATATATGAGGTTGCCGATACACCAGTAATAGTTGTAGGTGTGGGGAAATTTGTATGAGGTAGTCAATCTATAAAAGATTAGACGAAAGGAACAACTAATATGGCTGATAAAGTTAAAATTAAATTAAGATCACATGATGTAGCATTGCTTGATGCAACGGCAAAAAAGATTGTTGAAACAGCAAAAAGAGAAGGAGCCAAAGTCTCAGGACCAGTTCCACTTCCAACTGACAAAAAAGTTTACACGATCAAAAGAGCTACTCACAAGTACGGTTACTCACAAGAATCATTTGAAAAAAGAACACACAGAAGACTTATTAAGTTAGAAAAAGCTTCTGACAAAGTGATTGATTCGCTACAAAGAATGAGAGCATCAGCAGGTATTGAAATTTCAATCAAACTTTAAAAAATAAACAAGGAGAAATAAGATGAAAGGAATCTTAGGAAGAAAAGCTGGAATGACTCAGGTTTTCAATAAAGATGGACACCTTATTCCGGTTACAGTTATTACAACTAAAGGCAACGTAGTTACTCAAGTTAAAACATCTGAAACTGATGGATATGATTCAATTCAATTATCATATGGTGAACAGAAAGAAAACAAGATCGTAAAAGCAAAACGCGGACACTTCGCAAAAGCTAAATCTGCACCTAAGCGCTTCACAAAAGAAATCAGAAACATGACTGGTTTTGAACTTGGAGCCGAAGTTAAAGCATCAGAGTTATTTAAATCTGGTCAACTAGTAGATGTAACTGGTACATCAAAAGGTAAAGGTTTTGCAGGCGTCATCAAAAGACACAACGCTCAGAGAGGTCCGATGTCACACGGTTCACAATTCCATAGGCAAATCGGATCTATGTCAGACGTTGAAGGTAACAAAATTCAAAAAGGTAAAAACATGCCTGGACAAATGGGCTCTGTAAAAAGAACTACACAAAATCTTGTAGTTATTGATATAAATGATGAAGAAGGTTACATCTTGATTAAAGGTTCAGTTCCTGGACCAAATAAATCATTTGTTATTGTTAAAGAATCAATTAAAGGGATACCTGCTAAAATTGCAGTGGAACTAGTCAATTATAAATTAGAAGAAAAAGCACAAGCAAAAACAAAAGCAGCTCTTGCAAAAGAAACAAAAAAAGAAGCTCCCACAGAAGAAGTGAAAGGAGAATAGAATATGAAAAAAGTAGAAATGACACTTGATAAATCCGTATTTGGCATCAAGCCAAACGAAAAAGTAGTATTTGATTCAATCGTTGCTCAGCAAGCTTCTCTAAGACAAGGTACATCAGCAGTTAAAAACAGATCAGCTGTTGCTGGCGGTGGAAAGAAACCTTGAAAGCAAAAAGGAACAGGTAGAGCTCGTCAAGGTACTATTAGAGCACCTCAATGAAGAGGTGGAGGAGTAGTGTTTGGTCCACAAACTAACGTTAACTATACAAAGAGTGTTAACAAAAAAGTTAGAAAACTAGCTCTAAAATCCATGCTTTCAATTAAAGCAAAAACAAATGAAATTATCGTTGTTGATAAATTTGATTTCAAAAAACCATCAACTAAAGAAATGCTTGTATTCCTAAAAACTCTAGGAGTAGAAAAACAAAAAGTTCTATTAGTAGGGAAAGAATTTGATGAGAATACATTTAGATCGCTATCAAACTTAAGATATGCAGATCACTGTGATGCAAAAGGGATTAACGTACTTGACCTTGCTCACTTCACATACATGATCGTAACTAAAGATGCGGTTGAACAAATTACAGGAGGACTAAAATAATGGCGCAATATTCAGAAATCATTATTAGACCAGTTCTTTCTGAAAAAACATACCAACTTCAAGCAGAGCAAAACATTTACACTTTTGAAGTTGCTAAAAAATCTTCAAAAACTATGGTTAAAGAAGCCATAGAAAAACTATTTGAAGTTAAAGTAAAAGACGTAAACATCGTCAATACCAAACCAAAATCAAAAAGAGTAGGAAGATACACAGGGGTTGTTTCTGGAATCAGAAAAGCCTATGTAAAACTAATGCCAGGCGAGGTTATTGGTGAACAAACAGAAACACCTGCTAAATAATTAAAAAAATCTATGGGCAGAATAGAAAAAGCTATCTATTCTATACCGATAAAAATAAAGGAGAGAAAGTATGCCAATCATTAAATACAAACCGACTACCAATGCAAGACGTAACATGTCGGTTCTAGATTACAAAGCAGAAATCACAAAAACTACTCCTGAAAAATCACTTTTAAGAAAACTGAAAAAAAATGCTGGAAGAAATAACTCTGGTTCAATCACAGTTAGACATAAAGGTGGAGGAGCAAAAAGGAAATACCGTGTTATTGACTTCAAACGTAATAAAGATAATATTCCAGCAAAAGTAGATTCAATTCAGTACGATCCAAATCGTACAGCTAACATTGCGCTTCTACACTACGCAGACGGAGAAAAAAGATATATCATAGCACCAAAAGAACTTAAAGTTGGAGCAACAATAGTATCAGGTACAGAAAACATTGACATCCAAATTGGGAACTCAACAATTTTACAAAATATTCCTGAAGGGACTGTTATACACAACATCGAATTAAAACCAGGTAAAGGTGGTCAGTTGGCAAGATCAGCTGGAGCATCTGCACAAGTACTTGGATTTGATGATACAGAAAAGTATGTAATTATAAGACAGCAATCAGGTGAGGTTAGAAAAATCCTTGCTACATGCAGAGCTACAATTGGTACAGTTGGCAACGAAGACCAAGCCCTAGTTAACATTGGTAAAGCTGGTAGAAACAGACACAAAGGTATTAGACCTACAGTTAGAGGTTCAGTCATGAACCCTAATGACCACCCACATGGTGGTGGTGAAGGTAAGGCCCCAATAGGTAGAGCTGCACCTATGACGCCTTGAGGCAAAAAAGCTCTTGGCGTTAAAACGAGAAAGAAAAACAAAGCTTCAAAAAAACTAATCATTAGAAGAAGAAAGAAATAAGGAGAGATAGGAATAATGGCAAGATCACTTAAAAAAGGTCCATTTTGCGATGCATATCTACTTAAAAAAGTAGAAGAAGCAAAAAAATCTGGAAACAAAAAACCAATTAAAACATGATCAAGAAGATCAACTATCTTCCCTCAATTTGTAGGATTTACATTTAGCGTATATAACGGAAAATCATTTATTCCAGTTTATATCTCAGAAGATATGGTAGGGCATAAACTTGGGGAATTTGCTCCAACTAGAACATTCAAAGGACACATTAAATAATTATGGCAAAAGCAACATCAAAAATGGTTAGAATCGCACCTAGAAAAGTCAGACTAGTTTGTGACCTTATACGTGGCAAATCAATCTTAGAAGCAATGCAAATTCTTGAATTCACAAACAAATCGTCAGCACTAGTTGTACAAAAATTAATTAAATCAGCCGCTGCCAATGCAGTTAACAATGATGGAAAAGACATCAACAAACTTTACGTAAAAGAAATCTATGCTAACGAAGCGCCTACAATGAAAAGATTCCAACCAAGATCGCAAGGTAGAGCCTTCCAAATTCTAAAAAAATCATCACATATTACAGCTGTGGTGGATGAAAAATAAAGGAGAACAGATATGGGACAAAAAGTATCGCCTAACGGATTACGTGTTGGGATAATTAGAAAATGAAAAACTAACTGAATTACTTCAAAAGAAAACCAAGCTGTTTTCCTACATGAAGATATTAAATTAAGAAAAGCAATAGATAAAGAATTAGGTAGGAAAGGTGAAGTATCTCACGTTTCTATTGAAAGAAAAGACGAGAAAGTTGTTTTAGTTGAAATCTTCTCAGCAAAACCAGGTTTTATAATGGGAGAAAACGGAGAAGGAATCAAAAAATTAGTAACCTCACTTTCAAAAGCAATTAAAAAAGCAAGAAAAGTTGAAATTAAAGTCACAGCTTTAGAAAATCCAGACACATCAGCAAAACTTCTAGCTGAATCAATAGCTGAACAACTAGAAAACAGAGCTTCATTTAGAACTGTTCAAAAAAGAGCAATTCAAAGAGCTATGAGAGCTGGAGTTAAAGGTATAAAAACTCAAGTTTCAGGAAGACTTGCAGGAGCAGACATGGCTCGTGCCGAAGGTTATTCTAAAGGGGTTGTTCCGCTACACACACTAAGATCAGATGTTGAGTATCATTTAGCTGAAGCTCATACAACATACGGTATCCTTGGTGTTAAAGTTTGAGTTTGCCATGGAGAAATTCTGGAGGGAATGAAATAATGTTATCACCAAAGAAAACTAAATTCAGAAGACCTCACAGAGTTAGATATGAAGGAACAGCTAAAAAAGGAACAACAATTGTATTTGGGGAATGAGGAATTGTAGCACAAGAAGGAAACTGAGTTACAAACCGCCAAATTGAATCAGCTCGTATTGCTATGACAAGATACATGAAACGTTTTGGGAAAGTTTGAATTAGAATATTTCCACACTTTGCAAAAACATCTAAACCAATCGGTGTACGTATGGGATCAGGTAAAGGATCGCCAGAACAATGAGTAGCAGTGGTTAAAAAAGGAACAGTAATGTTCGAAATCGCTGGAGTTTCAGACGAAATGGCTAAAGAAGCTCTAAGACTAGCTATGCACAAATTACCAATGAAATGTAAAGTCATTCAAAAAGATGACTTAAATTCACAAATACAAAAATAGGAGGGAACATGGAAAGAAAAGAAATTAAAAACCAAGTAGCAGCGCTTAAAGACGAATTATTAAAACTTCGTTTTCAAGCTGCTGTAGGAAAACTACAGCACCCTCACAAAATCAAAGCGATTAAAAAGCAAATTGCAAGATTACTTACACAACTGAATAAAGAAGGAGAAATTAAATAATGACTAAAGTTATTAAAACTCTAACTGGTATTGTGTCTTCAGACGCAAGAGACAAAACAATTACAGTTAAGATTGAAAAATACGAAAAACACCCAATGTACGGAAAGCGTGTTAAAAAAACTAAAAAATTCCACGCCCACGATGCAAAAAACGAAGCTAAAATTGGTGATAAAGTTCTTATTACTGAAACAAGGCCCCTTTCAACTACAAAAAGATGAACACTAGATAAAATTCTAGAAAAAGCAGTTATCTTACATAAAGGTTAGGATTCTAGATTATGATTCAAACAGAGAGCAGATTAAAAGTCGCAGATAACACGGGTGCAAAAGAAGTATTAGTTATTAGAAACCTTGGTGGTTCAGTTCGTAAGTTTACAAATATTGGTGATATTATTGTTGCTACAGTTAAAAAAGCCAGCCCAAATGGGTCAGTTAAAAAAGGTGATGTTGTTAAAGCAGTTATTGTTAGAACAACCTATGGTGTAAAGAGAGCAGATGGATCTTACATTAAATTTGATGACAATGCAGTTGTTATCATCAACAACGAAAAACAAATTAAAGGGACTCGTATCTTTGGTCCAGTAGCCAGAGAAGTTAGAGATGCAGGGTTTACAAAAATCTCATCACTAGCTCCAGAAGTACTATAGGGAGGTTATGACTATGAAAATTAAAGTCGGAGACAAAGTTGTAGTTATTGCCGGAAAACACAAAGGGACTCAAGCTACAGTTAAAAAAACATTACGTAAAACTGATCGTGTAATTTTGGATGGAGTTAACATGGTTACAAAAAGCTTAAAACCATCTCAAGCAAACCCAGAAGGTGGAAAAGTACAATTTGAAGCTTCAATTCACACTTCAAATGTAGCACTTACTTCAAAAACAAAAGTAAAAGTTAAAAAAGCTACAAACAAAAAAGCAATATCTAAAAAATCAACTGCAAAAAAAACAAAAACAACCAAAAAAGCTCTTGCTAAAAAAGCAACAGCTAAAAAATAAGGAGTTATAGGATATGAACAGATTACTTAAAAAATATCGCGAAGAAGTTTCAACTGAACTAATGAAGAAATTCTCTTACTCATCTCCAATGATGATTCCAAAAGTTGAAAAGGTTGTAATTAACCAATCAATTGCATCAGGTGAAACAGATTCAAAATTATTTGAAACAGCAGCAGCCGAAATTGCAGCAATCACAGGGCAAACACCAGTTAAGACTGTTGCCAAAAAATCACTTGCCTCATTTAAATTAAGAGAAGGACAAACAATGGGATGCAAAGTTACTCTTAGAGGTGAAAAAATGTATGAATTCCTAGACAAACTATTTAATGTTTCACTTGGTCGTATTAGAGACTTTAGAGGTATTTCTCCAAAGTCATTCGATGGACACGGAAATTATGCGCTAGGAATTAAAGAACAAATTATTTTCCCAGAAATTGATTACGATAAAATAAAAAAACTACTCGGAATGGACATCATCATTGTTACATCGGCCAAAACTGATGAAGAAGGAAAAGCTCTTCTTGAAATGATGGGTTGCCCATTCAAAAGCTAGATTAAGGAGATAAATAAACATGGCAAAAAAAGCACTTATTAAAAAAAGCAAAAAACACCAAAAGTTTAGCTCACGTGTTTACAACAGATGTGAACAGTGTGGTAGACCACATGCATTTATGCGCGAATACAAAGTATGCAGAATCTGCTTCAGAGAACTTGCATACAACGGTCAAATTCCAGGTGTTAAGAAAGCATCTTGATAATTAAGAGAAAGATAAAGAGGATATATATATTATGTTAAGCGATCCAATAGCAAACATGCTAACAATCATTAGAAACGCAAACCAAGTTTATAAACCTTCAATTTCTCTTGATAGTTCAAAACTAAAACTAGAAATTGCAAAAATCCTTAAAAAAGAAGGATACATCACAGATTACAAAATCATTGGTGATGATAAAAAACCTAAACTAGCTATTAAATTAAAATACAAAGGTAAAACAAGAGTAATCAATAATCTAAAAAGAATTTCAAAACCAGGTCTAAGAGTTTATGTAGAAGCATCAAAAATGCCAAAAGTTCTAAATGGGATGGGAATTGCTATCGTTTCCACATCTAAAGGAATTAAAACTTCAAAATTTGCTAAACTAAATAACTTAGGAGGAGAAGTACTGGCTTACGTTTGATAGTAAGAAAGTATAAAAGTATATTATGTCAAGAATTGGAAATAGAATACTTACAATTCCCGATGGAGTAAAGGTTGAAGTTCAACCAACATTAGTTAAAGTAACTGGACCAAAAGGTTCATTAGAGCAAAAAATTAAAGAAGTTATTAAAGTAGAAGTTAAAGATAACAAAATCACAACAATTAGATCAAATGAAGAAAAACAAACAAAACAATTACACGGAACTTACAACTCATTAATTGCTGGAATGCTTGAAGGAGTTACAAAAGGTTTCAAAAAAGAACTAGAAGTATCTGGAGTCGGTTACAAAGTTGCAATGAAAGGTACTACCCTAAATATGTCAGTTGGATTCTCGCACAATGTTAACATAGAAACACCAGTTGGGATCACAATTACAACACCATCAACAACAGAAATTGTTGTTGAAGGAATTGACAAACAACTTGTAGGTGAAACAGCCGCAGTGATTAGAGCATGAAAAAAACCTGAACCATATAAAGGGAAAGGAATTAAATACAAAGGAGAACACATTATCAGAAAAGTCGGTAAGACAGCTGGTAAATAGTAAGGTAATAACATGAATAGAACCAAAGCACGTATTAAAAGAAAAGGTCGTATTAGACAAAATGTTATCGGTACTACGGACAAACCAAGACTATGCATTTTCCGTTCACTAAAAAACATAGAAGCTCAAATTATTGATGACTCAGCTCACAAAACATTAGCTGCAGCATCAACTGTATCACTAAAAATTAAAAATGGCGGAAATATCGAGGCCGCTAAAAAAGTTGGAGAAGCTATTGCCCAAGCTGCTAAAAAAGCAAAAATCACAACAGTGGTATTTGATAGAGGTGGAAACTTATTCCATGGCAGAGTTAAAGCGTTAGCTGAAGCTGCAAAAGAGAAAGGTCTAAAATTTTAAGAGGTAAATCATGGAAACAAACACAAACATTGAAAAAACTCTTCCAGCTGTAAAACCAGCCGGAGATAATGCTGCTACTACATCAGGCAGAAAACCTTTCGCTAGAAAAGATAAAGAAAGAAAACCATTTAAAAAATTCGATAGAAAAGGTCGCAAAGGAGCCAGGGGTCGTGGACCAAGAAGAGAATCTCCTTATCAAGAACAAGTCGTTGCAATTAACCGTGTTTCAAAAACAACAAAAGGAGGACGTAGAATGTCATTTAACGCCTTAGTTGTTGTTGGAGACAAAAAAGGTAAGGTAGGATATGCAATTGCTAAAGCATCAGAAGTTCCAGCAGCTATTAAAAAAGCTATCCAACAAGCACAAAAAAATGTTATCACAATCCCACTAGTTAAAGGAGATACAATACCTCACCCAATTACAGGTAAAGCAGGATCAGGACAAGTGTTCTTAAAAAATGCCCCTGAAGGTACAGGAGTTATTGCTGGTTCAGCTGCTCGTTCAGTGTTAGAATTAGTAGGAGTTAAAAACATTTATTCAAAAGTTCAAGGATCGAAAACACCTATCAACGTTGTTAGAGCAACATTTGATGGGTTAGCAAACCTAAAATCAAGAAAAGAAGTCGCAGCTCTAAGAGACAAAGATGTTAAGGAGTTATAATATGAAATTACATGAATTAAAATCCTCATTTAAACGTCAAGATAAAAAAAGGATAGGTAGAGGACCAGGTTCGGGAACTGGTAAAACATCAGGTAGAGGACAAAAAGGACAAAAAGCTAGATCAGGTGGTGGAGTAAGACCAGGATTTGAAGGAGGTCAAACTCCACTATTCAGAAGAATTCCAAAATTTGGTTTCAAAAATTTTAACAGCAAAGAATTTACTCCAATTAACCTCGACACACTTGAAGCAAACTTCAAAAATAGTTCAACAGTTGACTTTAAAGCATTATTAAAAGCAAACTTAATTAAAAAATCAACTAAATCAATCAAAATTCTTGGTAGAGGAAAACTTACAAAAAAACTTATAGTTAAAGTTGATGCGGTTTCAGACTCTGCCAAAGCAGCTATTGAAAAAGCTGGAGGAAAAGTAGAGGTAAAATAAACTATGATTAAAACGATAGTATCAATTTTAAAAAACGCACAATTAAGAAAGCAAATGTTTTACACATTAGGGCTTTTGATTGTGTTCAGGTTTGGGGCATCAATCACTATTCCAGGTGTAGCTATTCAAAACTCATTTGATACTAATTCGTTTCTAGGATTAGTTAACATGTTAGGGGGAGGAGCTCTTAAAAAGTTTTCAGTATTTGCCCTAGGGGTATCACCTTACATTACTTCTTCAATTGTGGTTCAACTTTTGGCCCAAGATGTTATTTCTCCATGAAAGGAACATCTAAAATCAGGAGAAAATGGTAAAAAGGCTCTTGCAGCTATTACAAAAAAACTAACCCTTGCACTTTCAGTACTGCAAGGATTTGCCCTTACAAAAGGAATGGTAAACCAAGGCATCATTACTCTTAATTCTACGCAGTTCATATATGTAATGATCATTCTAGTAACAGGTGCTATGATCACAGTATTCATTGGTGATAAAATTTCTGAAAAAGGAATTGGGAACGGGCTCTCCATAATTATTTTCTCAGGAATTGTCGCTTCACTGCCATACCAACTATTACAAACTTTCCAAATATTTGTAGTAGGTGATTCTGCACAAGAACTGTTTACTGGAATTCTAAACTTCTCATTTTACATGGTTGCTTGATACTTCTTAATCTCTTTCCTAGTATTTTTTGATCAATCTGAAAGAAAAATACCAGTACAATATTCACAATCATATGATATTAAAAGAAAGGAAGAAGTTTCATACCTCCCATTAAAAGTGAACATAGCAGGTGTAATACCAATTATCTTTGCATCATCTATGTTGCTGGCACCTGCAGCAATTGCATCTTATTTACCAGATAGCAAAACAACTGCTTGAATAACGAAAACATTTAACTTCCAAAACCCTGTAGCATATACTACATTCTTATTAATGATTTTTGGTTTTACATATTTCCAAGCATTCTTAGCAGTTAACCCAGAAGAACTAGCTGATAATCTTGCAAACTCATCTTCATTTATCCCAGGCATTAGACCAGGGAAAGAAACTAAAAAATATATAGCAAGAATCATTAAAAGAATGGCATTTTTTGGAGGGCTTTTCCTTCTGTTTGTAGCTGCATTGCCAGTTTTGATATCTAATGTAATTAAAGTTTCAGCACCTTTATCAATTGGTGGTTCTTCTATGATTATTGTTGCTGGTGTTGCACTTGAAACATATAGACAAATTAAAGGCCAACTATTCCAAGCTTCTTATGAAGGTTTCGGCGGGCAAGAGCAAAGTGATGAAGAGATTAGAGCAAAACTAGAAAAAGGAGAATGATAATCATGAAATCAATTCTAATTATGGGCGCTCCAGGTACAGGTAAAGGCACTTTTGCTCAGTTATTAAAAAAGGATTTGCCAATTTGCCATATAGCTACAGGAGATATTTTTAGAGAAAATATAAAATTTAAAACACCAGTAGGAATAGAAGCATTAAAATATATCGAAAAAGGAATTTTAGTTCCTGATGAAATCACTGATGAAATGCTAAGGTTAAGACTCCAAAAAGAAGATGTTAAAAATTTTATCACATTACTTGATGGATACCCAAGGAATCTACACCAAGCTTCAAAAACTATTGAACTACTGGCAGAAATCAAAAGACAAATTGATTTGATTATTTGATTAAACACACCAGAATCAATAATTATTGACAGAATATGTAACAGAAGGTTGTGTAAAGACTGTGGCCAAGTTTATAACATTAAAAATTTTCCATCTAAAGTAGAGGGTAAATGCGACAAATGTAATGGAGAACTTTATCAAAGACAAGATGACAACGAAGAATTTGTTGCAAACAGGTTACAAGAGTATGAGAAAGCAACATTGCCGTTAATTGATTTTTATAAGAATAAAGTCTCCATTCTTGAAATAGATACTTCAATAGGAAGCCTTGAAGAAAATTATGAAAAAATTGTCAACGCTATCAATAGTTAATCTAAAAGAAAAACAAATTTATATGGCTCAAGCAGGAATTATAGCTGCTAAAGTTCATGACAAAATAAGTCAAATAATAAAACCAGGTATTAATACTTTAGATTTAGAAAAAGAAGCGGTTAAAGTTATAGAGTCTAATGAGCCACAGCAGCTTTTAAAGGAATCTACGATTATGAATATGCAACTTGTATATCTGTAAATGAGGAGGTAGTACACGGAGTTCCTCGTGACTACATTCTAAAAGAAGGAGACATAGTTTCTATAGATGTTGGGGCTAAAGTTAACGGTTGAAATTCCGACACTGCAAAAACATACGCTGTGGGTCACATCTCCCACGATAAGAAGAAATTGATGGAAGTAACAGAGGCTGCTTTGTATAGAGCGCTTGCTGTAGTAAAAGACGGAATAAAAGTGGGAGATATTTCACATGAAATCTGTTCTTATGTGTATAAAAATAATATGAGTATTCCTGAAGAGTTCTCGGGGCACGGGATTGGAAGAAGTCTTCATGAAGCACCATATATTTACAATATTGGTAAAAAAGGCGAAGGTGAAACCTTAAAAGCTGGTGACACCATTGCTATTGAACCAATAGTTATCTTAGGGGCCAAAGAGATAAATATTGCTGAAGATAAATGGACTGCTATTTCTGTTGATAAAACACCAGCAGCTCATTATGAGCACACAATTGAAATTACTAAAAAAGGATATAAAATCCTAACTTCACTGGATCAAAAGGAGGTCATCAATGGCTAAGGATGTAATTGAAGTACCAGGAAAAGTAGTTAACGTACTACCTGGAACAAAATTTAAAGTCAAATTAGAAAATGGAGCAATTGTTGATGCAACACTTTCAGGTAAAATGAGAAAGTTTAACATCAGAATTGTTTTGGGAGATAAAGTAGATTTAGAAATGTCACCATATGATTTAACTAGAGGAAGAATTTCATATAGACATAAATAAAAAAAAGGAGTAAGCTATGAAAGTTAGAGCTTCAGTAAAGAAAATCTGTAATAACTGCAGAGTAATTAAAAGAAAAAAACGTGTGATGGTTATATGCAAAACACCAAAACATAAACAAAGACAAGGATAAGAAAGGAATAAAATATGGCTAGAGTTCTAGGAATTGATATTCCAAAAGATAAAAGAGTTGTGATATCACTAACTTATATCTTTGGAATTGGAAAAACAACATCAAAGAAAATTCTTGAAGCTGCAGAAGTTGATGAATCAACAAGAGTTAAAGATCTAAGTGATGATCAAATTAACGCTATTAGAGAAGAAGCAGCTAAATATTCACACGAAGGAGACTTAAGAAGAGAAGTTGCCTTCAACATAAAACGTCTAATGGAAATTAACTGTTACCGTGGACAAAGACATAAAAAAGGTTTACCAGTCAGAGGGCAAAAAACAAAAAACAATGCCCTAACAAGAAAAGGCCCTAGAGTTGCAATTGCAGGAAAGAAAAAATAAGAGGTAAGTAAAAATGGCAAAAAGAAAAGTAAAGAAAAATGTACCTAAAGGCATAGCACATGTGCATGCAACATTTAATAACACAATTGTTACATTTACAGACCTTGAAGGAAATGCTTTAGCGTGATCTTCATCTGGTGCAATTGGCTATAAAGGTTCTAAAAAATCTACGCCATTTGCAGCTCAATTAGCTGCTAAATCAGCTGCTGAAAAAGCAAAAGAGCATGGCGTTGCTGAAGTATCAGTGCAAGTAAAAGGTGCTGGTCAAGGTAGAGAAGCTGCTGTTAGATCAATCCAAGCAGCAGGTATTACAGTTACAAAAATTTCTGATGTTTCAGCAATCCCACACAATGGTTGTCGCCCACCAAAAAGAAAAAGAAATTAATTTAGAGGTAAGATATGAAAAAAGTATTTGAAAAACCAACTTTTATAACTAAAAGTCTTACAGCAAATGATACTCAAGGAACATTTGTTATTTCTAATCTTTCAAGAGGTTATGGAACAACAATTGCAAACTCCCTAAGAAGAACACTTATTTCTTCAATTGAATCACCAGCTCCAGTAGCAGTTAAAATAGCAGGTGCAAAACATGAGTTTCAAGCACTAGAAGGTGTAGAAGAAGATGTAGTAAACATAATTCTGAACCTTAAAAATTTAGTAGTAGAGTTTGAAGGTGATGAAGCTATCACATTAAAACTTAAAACAACAAAAACAGGCAAAGTAACCGCAAAAGAATTTGAAGTCCCAGCTAATGCAGAACTAATCTCAAAAGATCTAGAAATTGCAAACCTAGAAAAAGGCGGAGTTCTAGATATTGAGCTAATCGTTGCAAAAGGGCGCGGTTATGCGCGTGCAGAGGAAAACAAATCGTATGCTGAATCTATAGGGTTCATTGCAATGGATGCAAACTTCTCGCCTGTTGAATCAGCTAACTTTGAAATTAATGAAATTAATACACAAAAAATTGACATTATGGAAGAAATTGTTCTAGATATTAAAACTTCGGGTGCAATTTCAGCTAAAAAAGCTCTTGAGCAAGCAGCAGATATTTTAATTTCACACTACATTCTTCTTACAGATATCGACTCTCTAGAAGAACACAGCTCAGTTATCCAAGAGACATCGCAACAAGATAACAAGATGCAACAAATTCTAAACACTACATTAGAAGAGCTTGATCTATCACAAAGATCATATAATGCCCTAAAACGTGCAGGGCATGAAAGAATAGAAGATATTTCAAAACTTTCACTTGCACAACTTACTGAAACTAAAAACTTAGGTAAAAAATCAGTTCATGAAGTTGTAGAAAAACTTGAAGAACTAGGGTTTGAAATTAAATAGGAGGTAAAAAGATATGTCATATATTCAAAAACAAGGACAAGACGCTGCATGAGAAAAAAGTGTTATGCGTAACTTGGCTACTGATGTTATTCTTTATGGAAGAATCCAAACAACAGAATATAAAGCAAAAAAACTTAAAGCAATTCTTGACCGTTTGGTAACTTTTGGTAAAAAAGGAACAGTTGCCGCAAGAAGAGAAGCAGCAAAATTTTTAAGAAGCGAAACAGATGCAAATAATGTAAAAGCTGTTAAAAAACTTTTTGATGAAATTGCCCCTAAATACAAAGACCGTTCAGGCGGATATACAAGAGTTCTTAAAGTTAAAAACAGAAGAGGAGATAATGCTCCAATCTGTCTAATTGAATTTTTATAAAAACTACACCGTAAGGTGTTTTTTTAAAATATGAATCTATGTTAATAACAAAATACCTATAAGGCTTTTTTTATTATGATAAAATATAATGGATGAAAAAAGCATTAGAATTAAAAAATGTATCTTTTAAATATAAAGAAAATTCAGAATACATTCTGGAAAACCTTTCTTTATCTATTTATGAAGGACAATGAGTTTCATTGTTAGGTCACAATGGATCAGGCAAATCTACTATTTCTAAAATAATGGCTGGATTAACTAATCCTAACAAAGGTGAAGTCTTAATTTTTGGAAAAGAATATAATGAAGAAAATATTTTCGATATAAGAAAAATGATATCGGTAGTTTTTCAAAATCCAGATTCACAATTTGTTGGGGCAACTGTAGAAGATGATATTGCTTTCGGATTAGAAAATCACTTTTTTAAACCAGAAGAAATGAAAGATATAATTACTGAAGTTTTGACAAAAGTGAATATGAATGATTTTATAGAAGCGGCACCACATAAGTTATCAGGAGGTCAAAAACAAAAAGTAGCCATCGCAGGAGTAATTGCTATTTCACCTAAAATAATTATTTTTGATGAATCGACTTCAATGTTAGATCCAAAAGGAGTAAGAGAAGTTAATAAATTAATCAAAAAAATTCACAAAGAACAAAAAATTACTATTATTAATATAACGCATAATATGGAAGAAACACTTTGATCAGACAGATTGGTTATAATAGAAAAAGGTAAAATTAAATTTGATGATGCGCCTGAAGAAATTGTTTTCAATATTGATAAATTAAGGTCTTTAAATCTTGACGCGCCATTTATTGCTAAGGTTTCCCAAGAATTATTTGCTCAAGAAATTTGTGATAAAAAAACTATTGATGAAGAGGAGATTTTATCATGTCTAAAGTAATTTTTAAAAATGCAACTCATATTTATATGCAGGATACCAAGTTGGAAAGAGTTGCTATAAAAAACATCAGCATAAATTTCGAAGAGGGCATTTGACATACAATAATTGGTCATACAGGTTCTGGGAAGTCTACTCTTATACAACATATTAATGGTTTATTAAAAGCTACATATGGAGAAGTAATCACAAGCGGATATTTAATTAAAAAAACATCATTAGCTCAGCAAGAGCTTTTAAAAATCCGAAAAAATAACTCTATTGTTTTCCAATTTCCTGAATTACAATTATTTTCTGAAACTATTGAAAAAGAAATTATGTTTGGACCGAGAAATTTTGGAGTTTCAGAAGAAGAGGCCAAATCCTTAGCAAAAAAATATATTAAATTAGTTGGCTTGACAGAAGATTTTTTGCAAAAGTCTCCTTTCGAATTATCTGGTGGTCAAAAAAGAAGAGTAGCTATTGCTAGTATTTTAGCTATCCAACCAGAAGTTCTTGTTATTGATGAACCTACTGCCGGGCTAGACCCAGCAGGTAAAAAAGAAATTATGGAAATTTTTAAAAAATTACACAAAGAAGGAATGACAATAATTTTGGTAACACACAATATGGATGATGTTTGGAAATATTCAGATGTTGTTACACTTCTAAATAGAGGTCAGGTTGCGTTTTCTGGAACCCCTGAAACTCTTTTCGATAACGAGGAATTTTTATCTCTTAATTCTATTGCAATGCCTAAACACATTGGTTTTATTAAAAAAATAAAAAAAATAACAGGAATTAATGTTCCTTTCCATTTTAATGAAGCAAAACAAATAGTTGAATATATAAAAACAGCAAAAGGAGGCAAATAATATGGATATGCAATTTGGACAATACATTCCAGATACAACTTTTATTCATAAATTAGACCCAAGAACAAAAGTTATATCTTTAATATTTTTAATGGCCGGACTTTTTATAAAAGCCACATTAACATCTTTTGCTTTAATGACACTAATTCTCTTTGTTGCAATTATCTTAGGTAATGTAAAACTAAAGCGTGTAGCAAAATCAATAAAACCTTTAACTTTTATGTTTTTGTTTCTTTTGGTTTTGAACATATTCATTATTAAAGAAGGGCCAGTAATGTTTGTAGTACCAAAAATTAACACTAAGATTCATACAAAAGCTATAACACAAACAGTTTTTATTTTTTGAAGAGTAGTTTTAATTGTGACAATGTCAATAATTTTAACATCTACCACAAACCCCCTGAGTTTAACATTAGGTTTAGAAAAATTAAATAAACCCCTTAAAAAGTTTGGTGTACCAGTAGAAGTTTTTGCTATGATGACATCAATAGCGCTAAGATTTATACCGACAATTTTTGAAGAAATACAAAAAATTTCAAATGCCCAAGCTTCAAGAGGCCTAGATTTTACTAACGGGGGAATCAAAACAAAAATAAAAGCACTAATTGCATTAGTAATACCTTTATTTGTGTCCTCTTTTAATAAAGCAGATGAGTTAGCATTATCAATGGAATCAAAAAATTATAATCCAGAAGTTTCTAGGCCAAGATATAGAACCTTAAATTTAGAAAAAAGAGATTTTGCCATTCTCATTCTAATGACAATTTATTTACTAAGCATGATAATTTGAAGGATAAAAACAGGTTCTTAATATGCAAAATTATTTTCTAAAAATTAAGTATAATGGGCAAAATTATTACGGTTGAAATATGCAACCAAGTAGGGAAACCATTGTTTCCAAACTAACAAAAGCATTAAAAAATTTTTATAAAGGAAAAATTGAATTTCAAGGATCTGGTAGAACCGATAAAGGCGTGCATGCTTTTGAGCAAACCGCAACAATCAAACTGGATCTAAAAATTAAAATAAACATTTTAAAAAAACTAATGAACCAAAACTTACCAAAAGATATTGAAGTTATATCTGTTTCAAAAGTTTCAAATGATTTTCATGCCCGATATAGCGCAAAAAACAAAACTTATCAATACAGAATTAAAACTGAAAGCAGTGATAGAGTATGAGATAATAACTACTATTGATATATTAATGAAAAACTTAATATATCAAAAATGCAAAAAGCTGCAAAATTATTCTGTAAAACAACAGATTTTAAATCTTTTGCAACAATAACAAAAAAAGACCAAATAGTCACTAAAAAAACTATTAACAGCATAACCATTAAAAAAGAAGGTATAAAAATATTAATACAAGTTAACGGAAATGGTTTCCTGAGACATATGGTAAGAAAAATAGTTGCAACATTAGTACAGGTTGGTTTGGGAAACATTGATGAAAACTTTATTGAAAAAGCATTAAAATCGCATGATCCCTCTGCTATACCTTATAAAGCCCCTTCATGTGGTTTATACCTTAAAAAGGTATATTATAAATAATGCTGTATTTACAAATTGATGTATGATATAATTTAAAAGTCCAAATATGGATGTAACCCGGTATTAGTTACAAACATTTAGGAGGTACTCAAAAAATGAAACAAACAACATGAGCGAAAGAAAAAGATTTTCAAAGAAAATGATTCATGATTGATCTTGAGGGCAAAACTCTAGGTAGAGCTTCAACAAAGATTGCTGATTTACTAAGAGGAAAAGGAAAAGTAGACTGAACACCTAACGTTGACTGTGGAGATTATGTAATTGTTGTAAATGCTGCAAAAGTTAAATTAACTGGGAATAAGCTAAAAAACAAAATGTATCACACACACTCAGGTTGAAAAGGTGGTCTTAGAACAAGAAGTGCAGAAGTTATGATTGAAAAATACCCAGTAGAAATGGTTGAAAAAGCTATTAAAGGAATGATGCAACACAACACACTAGGTAGAAAACAATTTAAAAAACTATTTGTATTTGCTGGAGAAGAGCATAACATGGAAGCTCAAAAACCAGAAAAAATAGAACTATAAGGAGATTGGATCTATGTCAGTACAATACCAAGCAGTAGGGAGAAGAAAAACTTCAGTTGCTAGAGTAACATTAAAACCTGGGGAAGGTTTAATTATTGTTAACGGTCAAGACGTTAATGAATACATGCCTTATGCAACACTTGTTCAAGATCTAGAACAACCATTAGTAGCAACAGAACAAAAAGGAAAATTTGATATTGCTGTTAATGTTAAAGGTGGAGGATTCAATGGCCAAGCAGGAGCTATAAGATTAGGTATCACAAGAGCCTTAATCGAAGTTAATGCAGATTGAAAACCAGTCCTAAAAGAACTAAAACTTACTACTCGTGATGCAAGAAAAGTTGAAAGAAAAAAATACGGTTTCAAAAAATCAAGAAAATCACCTCAATTTTCAAAAAGATAAAAACAGTATAAAAATGTTTTTATCTTTTTTTTGAAATAACCATTTTTGTATGTATAATTAATTAGTGAGGAGAAAAATGAAACTACTATTAGCATTAACAACAATTTTTAATATTGCAACATTTAATAATTTTGCAAATGTTGCCAAGTCACAAGACAACATTGTTTTCAATAGAGCAACAGATGAAGAATTGCTTGAAACAACATTTTATGAGGCAGGTAGCAAGCCTTACAAAACACCACTTATTACTATTAACAAAAAAACTTGAGATACTAAAACAAATTCAATCGAGTATAAAATTAATTATGATTTACTATATAAAATGATTTATGAACAAGCAAAGTCTTCGGGTTTATTTGATGGTACAACACCATTTGAAAAAATCAAAAAAGACAATTTATTTATCGACGCAAGGTCATTAATGATAGATAAAATAGAATTTAAATATTTAAATGCAAAAACTAAAAAACTTATAACAAGAAAAAGTTCTAATGTATTTAAGTATAGAAGTAGGGAGCAACTTTTAACACAAGACACACCATCATTTATTTTTGATCCAGTTTCTGCAGTCAAAGAAATGAATATTAATTTACAACCTGGATTTACACAAATTATTTTTGCTGATATTAAAAATGTATTTATCTCAAGAGAGTCTGGTAGTATTTCATACCACAAAGGCGAAAATGATGCTATGAAACTATATGATTTATTTAAAAAACCTGGTTTAACAAAAGACGAAGAAGAAACATATTCTAAAAATTATTCACAATTTCTTACAAATCTTCAATTAGCATTTACTGATGAACACAGAATTGCTTCTGATGACTTTGATATTGTAAAAACTAACCAAGGTTCAGAAAAATTTGGGTACCTAGCTAGAGGATATAACTTGAAAGTAGCTATTAACATTAAAGAAGAAAAACCGACATTCCCAATCCATTTACTATTATTACCACTTCTGTTAATTTTAGGACCATATTTTTACTTTACAATTAAGAGAGTAATAAATAAATAAAGTAGGATTAATTATGAAAAAAAATATTGAAATAAGTAAAAAATACCCTCTATATATTGAAAATTATACCAAAAAATTTGGTAAGTTTGTTGCTGTAAGAAATGTATCATTTTCAGTTACAAGAGGGAAAATACATGGCTTTATCGGTCCTAATGGAGCTGGTAAAACAACTACTATAAAAGCAATCATTGGTGCATACTCAAAATCTTTTGGGAAAATAATTGTCGAAGGATACAAAGCCGGAACACCAAAAGCCAAGTCTAAAATAGGTTATATACCAGAAAGAGCTTCTTTCCCAGCAACAA
This sequence comes from Mycoplasmatales bacterium, assembly GCA_965214965.1. Classification (GTDB taxonomy): domain Bacteria; phylum Bacillota_I; class Bacilli_A; order CBDATW01; family CBDATW01; genus CBDATW01. The sequence goes on along the minus strand of OZ244030.1, from coordinate 471,515 downwards.
TGACTTGCATGGAATATTTAGTAACAATGGCAGAACTTTCTGGCTTTAAACCAAAATTAGCTCGTGAAAAGGCTGCAAGTATATTAAAAGAATTAGGGATGGAAAAACACAAGAATAGAAAACCAATTGCATTTTCTTCAGGTATGAAAAAGAAAATTTTAGTTGCCCAGGCACTAATGCTTGACCCCCACCTATTAGTTCTTGATGAACCAGCGGCAAGCTTAGACCCTACAGCAAGAAAAGAAATGTTTCAAATGTTTAAAGATATTAAAAAGAAAGGTTGTTCAATATTGCTTTCATCACATATCCTTACAGAGTTACAAGATATTGTTGATGAAGTAACATTTATTTCTCAAGGAGAAATAAGATTCTCAGGAACTGTTAATGACCTTTCTAAGGAATCTGGGATATTTATTAGTTTTCTTGGGGATATTTACACAGAAAACAATCCGGTTAAAAAATATGGTTTAGAGGAAACAACATCTGGTTGAGTGAAAAAAACAAAAACTCACTCCGAAGCCAAAATATTAGCTAAAAAAATAATTAGTGATAAAACTGAAATTAATCAAATCGGATTCTTAAAATCAAACTTAAGCTATGCATATGATAAATTAGTTTTAGAACACGGTAGGGAATCAGGGATTAATGATCCTAAAGTAAAAACTTCGTTTTTTAGCAAATTATTCAATAAAAAACCAAAAACAGATTTAAATTATAAAATTAAAAATGGAGGTAAAAAATAATGTTTGCACTTTTTAAATACACATATAAAAAATTACTATTAACATTATCAACAATTTTATTTATACTAGTTGTGGCACTTATATTTTGGTTAATCTCATCATCTTCATGGCAATATATGATATGAAAAACAGAAGTGATATCAAGGTTGTTTTCGGGTCCTGTCTCAGGTTTCAAACTATTCTTTTTGTGATTCATCTTACCACCATTTGTTGCGGCTAAATCCGCAGGATTTATTGCGGATGAATTAGAGGATGGGACATTTTTGACTACTATTTCAAAACCAATTAGTCGTGCAAGAATTATTATTTCAAAATTTTTTGCTTTATTCATAGTTAATGCAACATTCATCTTCTCTATGTTATGCCTTTTATGATGATTTACATTAAGAGGAAACCCAACAAGAATGACTTCAGACTTCTTCTTGGAATCTGTTGTTACTATGTTTACAATTCCATTTGTATTATCAACAATATTATCAATTATATTAGTTATATTATCATTAAAAATAAAATCATCACTTATTATCGGTTTAGGTACAGGGATTGGTTTCTTCAGTTTTGTAGGACCACACTTAATTAACGGTATAGTTATTAAAAATACTGACCTCCAAAATGCTATTGGTGAAGTTGTAGAGGAAGAAACTTATGATAAAGTAAATAGAGGTCAAACTATTTATTCAAAATTTAAATATCTAAACTACTCTCAACATGCTGATCAAATATTTTCTGAAAACATACAAAAAACATTATCTAAATATAATCTAACCTCGCTGGCTTCATCCGGCATAAATAAAGAAGTTTTATTTACTAATTATAATGTCAAAGAAAAAAATAAACTTGGAGAAGAGATTTTAGTACAAAAATATAAAGTTCAAGCATTAAAAAACTGAATACCAACTAAAACACTTTATTTAATGTACACATTTATTACAACTGCATTTCTATTATTTGGGTTTGTTTACTTCAATAAAAAAGATATTGTTTAAATCAAAAAAAATAAAAACTACGCGAAACGTAGTTTTTATTTGTAAAGAAAATTATCAACAAATTTTTCTAATATTTTGATATAATAATTTAGCCTATGAAGTAGGGTCTGTAGCTCAGGGGTTAGAGCGCACGCCTGATAAGCGTGAGGTCGGTGGTTCAATTCCACTCAGTCCCACCATGGGCTCGTAGCTCAATTGGTAGAGCGCCTGCCTTGCACGCAGGAGGTCGCAGGTTCGATTCCTGTCGAGTCCACCATTGAAATTTATTAAAAGCCTGTAGGCTTTTTTTGTTATAATTTAATAGCAATGATATATAAATTAAAAAACTTTATCCCAGATAAATTATTTTTGAAAAGATATTTTAAAATTGTTACACCCATTGTGGCTCAACAAATTTTAATTAACTCAGCAATTGTTATCGACAACCTTATGGTTGGTAAGTTAGGCCAAGAACAAGTAGTTGCAATTGGGGCAGTTAATGCAATACATTTCTTTTTTATGTTCGCCATGTATGGTTCAACAACTGGTTGTGGAATATACATAACACAATTTAATGGTTCAAACCAAAAAGAAAATTTGAAAAAAGCAGCTGGAATAAAACAATTATTACTTTTACTCTATTCTATTATAACTATAGCAATAATCTGAATATTTGCCCCACAAATGGTAAAAGCATTCATTAAAGATATACCAGAAAATCAATTAGCAATTAAATTGGCAATATCATATTATAAAATTTTTGTTATATCAGTTTTATTTAAATCACAAAATTTTGGTTATTCTACAACTTTTCAAGAACTAGGATTAGCCAAAAAAGGTTTGTATGCGTCCTCGGCCTCAGTTGTAGTTAACATTTTAGTTAACTTTGTTTTAATTTTTGGATTAGGGCCTATCCCTGCTTTAGGATTGGTCGGCGCTGCATACGGTACTGTTATTTCTAAAATTGCATCCTTCTTAACTTGAAACTTTTTAATTGACACATCATTTGTAAAAAATAGAATTTACAAAATAATTTTTTATTTTGATAAAGAAATTTATAAAAAAGTTATTAGAAAAACAGTTCCTGTTTTTATTACAGAATTATTATGATCATTAGCAATGGTTATAAAAACACAAATTTTTGCATCATATGGTACAGTTTCTTTTGCAGCAATTACCATATTAGGAAATGTAGAGACATTTGCAGGAGTTGTATGAGCAGGACTTTGAGGAGGAACTGTATACTTAGTTGGTAAAAAATTAGGTAGAAATAATTTGGACCACGCCGAAGAAAGAGCACTAAAATTGATTGGGACCACTTTCTTTCTATCTATTGCAATAGGTGTATTGATTTTTTTGATTTCTTTCCCTATGCTGTCTATTTACAATGTTTCCACAACTTCTAAAAATATTGCTTTTAAAATTATTGCTATCATGGCATTGTCTTATCCTATAAGATTAATGACAGGAGCATTCTTCTTTATTATTAGAACATCGGGGCTTACAAAAGAAACAATGCAAATAGATTTAGTTTCTGCATGATTGATAATGTTGCCGGTTATGTTATCAATAAAAAACTTCACAACATTAAGTATCATAGGTATATTTATATGCGTAGAATTAACTAATATAATAAAACTATACCATGCATATTATCATTTTAAAAATTACAAATGATTAAGATCACTGATTAAATAAAAATTAATTACCACCCATTTATAATGATTTTATTTTTAAAAGTTTTTTGCATAATGCAAAAAACTTTTATATTTTCCCCCATTTATTATATTTTTAAAATATAATAATATTGGTGATAGTAATACTTCACCAAATTTTTAACAGGAGAACTTAATGAAAAAAACTAGAATTTCCGATAATATACAACTAATTATCGGAATGTTCGCGATCGCAGCAGTCGTGTTATTTATCAACACTTCTAAAGTGAGCGGCGAACCCTCAGCACTTGCAAACGCTGCAAAGAGTTTCCAATCGGCTATCAAAGGTGTTCTTGATCTAAAATTATTTGGATCAGAATACTTTACTGTAACTAAACTATTCGAATTCATTGGAGGTTTAGGACTATTCCTATTTGGTATTAAATTTATGGGAGAAGGTCTACAGCTTACAGCGGGTAAGAAAATCAGAAAATACATTACTAAATTTACAGACAACGCAATGAAAGGGTTTCTACTAGGGCTTGTAATAACAGGTATTTTACAATCCTCTTCAGGAACTACTGCTCTTGTTGTCGCTTTGGTATCAGCAGGTCTAATGACATTTAGACAATCAATCGCTGTTACAATAGGTGCCAACATAGGTACAACAATTACATCAGTCCTTATTGGATTAAAAATCAAATACTATCTTTGAATGATTATCGCCATTGGTGGTATTTGATATATGTTTACAAACAAAAAACATAGAAGACACATCGCACAAACAATTTTAGCATTCGGGATATTATTCCTAGGTATGAAATACATGGGAGGAGCAGTTAAGCCTCTAGCTAAAGAAGCATGATTTAAAACTGCTGTCCAAGATATTGGTGCAGGTAACTCATTCCTAGGTCTAGGTCTAGGTACATTACTAACAATGCTTGTGCAATCATCATCAGCATTTGTTGGTATAGTGCAATCACTACACATGGAAAAAGTTATTCCAGGTGCAGCAGCAATCCCTATGGTTCTAGGAGCAAACATTGGTACAACAATCACAGCCATCCTAGCAGCATTTGGATCATCAATTTATGCAAAAAGAACTGCAGTATTCCACTCTTTCTTTAACATATTTGGAGCACTTGCATTTACTATTTTGATTGTTCCGTTTTCTACCATGGTATTCAAATCAGTTGGTGGAGATCAATGATCGTCAGCTTTAATCCCAATTACTCACGTAACATTTAACGGAATTATGGCTATTATATTCTTGCCACTAATTCCAATTTCAGAGAAAGTAATTTCAAAAATTATAAAAAGCAAGAATACATCTTCAGATGCTAACAAGTTAATAAAACTAAATTACGATATAGCAGAAACATCACCTGCATTAGCTCTTGTATCAGCTAAAAACGCTTTAACTTCAGTTATTAAATTAACTAATTCACAGACTAATACAGTTTACTCATTATTTAAAACATTTGATAAAAAAGTTGTTAATGAAGCAGAAGAATTTACTTTAGCAATAGAGCAATACACATCAGATATTTTAGCTTACTTAGATGATATATCAGAAGGACAAACAAACACTGAAGATCAAAAAGTTATTACAAACTATACATTACTCTCAAGAGACATAATCAGTATTTCACAAATCAATAAACAATTAAAAGAAATGGCTATTGATATGAAATCTAGAAAAAGGTCACTTTCTGAATCAGCATATAAAGAAATGAAAGTAACATTCAGACTAGTTATTAAGATTACAGAAGATCTAATTACAATTCTTGAAAAAGGTTTCAAAAAATCACTTTACAATGAATTAGCAACTGATGAAATGGAAATGGACAGAATTATAACTAAGTACAAAAAACTACAAATATCTAGAATGAAATCAGGTAAAGCAACAACTGCAGACCTAACATATCTACCTGAAATTATGACAAGTGTTAATAGACTTGCAGATCATGTTAAATTAGCTGCAGATTACTTAGTGCCAGAACACGCAGCCAAATCAGCAGACAACAAACTTATTAATAAACTAGTTGAAATGGCAGACTAATTATTTTAAAAAATAAAAGCTACTCGTCGAGTAGTTTTTTATTGCAATATATTTTAAAAACTTGTATAATATTATAGCAATTGGTATGGCCGTTTAGCTCAGTTGGTTAGAGCAGTCGACTGTTAATCGGAAGGTCACAGGTTCGAGTCCTGTAACGGCCGCCATTAATGGCCCGGTGGTGAAATGGTTAACACACCAGCCTTTCACGCTGGCATTCGCGGGTTCGAGCCCCGTCCGGGTCACCACGGTCTTATAGCTCAGTTGGTAGAGCACTTGATTGAAGCTCAAGGTGTCGCTGGTTCAAGTCCGGCTAAGACCACCATTTTGCAATATATACACCCATCTTGGGTGTTTTTTATTTTTGTACAATAAATGATATAATATTTCCAAGGTAAAAATCATGTCATACATTTTAAATAAAATAAAATTACAAGTTATTATAAACACTTTAAATGCCAAAACTTTAACTAGATCAAAAATTAGTGAACTAACCTCTTCTTTTTCTAAAGCAGATGTTTTGAAACATAAGAAAAAAATTTTTGCAAAACTAGTAGCAAAAGCGCCAAGAACTATTGAAGAAAACAAACAACTGAAAAAAGTAGCAAGAGAATTTAAGTTGAGTTTTAACATAGAATCAAATAAATTAATTAAGAAACATTTGCAAGAATCTAAAGAATTTAATTCTAGATTAAGACCAATAGATTTTACTGATTTTAAACTTTTGAAAGACGAAGAAGCTTATTTAAAATTAAGTAATGGAGTTTTTTTTGATGTTCCACACATCAAAAACTTAGATTACAAAAAATATAAATACTTAGTTCTAACAAACAAAAGATTAATCTTGGTATTTGGCAAGAACAAAAACTCATATTATTTTAATCACTATATATTCACAAACGCGATTAAATTTATTTTAATAAAAGATCAAAAAAATAAGAAACCAGGCATATTCCTTCTTTCACGTAATAATTCAAAATTATTAATGTTTATAAAAAAATTAAAAGGAGAAGATTAAATGGGTAGAGCATCAGAAGTTAGTGTTATAAAAAATCTAAAACCAGCTCAGCAAAATCAAAGGTTTATTTTAAATATAGTAAATTAATTTATAAATCAGTTAGAAATAATCCTAATCCAGAATTAAATTCTGATTTCGCTAAGTTATTAAATTTGCCAAAAGAGCCTAATCTTACAAAATATATTATTAAGAGAATTATTAAAAACCGCGCCAAATGAAAATATGTATTTTAAAAACTTTTTATATGAAGGTTTTATTTCTCAAAAGTTATTACATATAGCGGCTTCTACAGATAATATAAATCGCACCTCACTTTAAATCAAATTTGCTTTTAATAAGTCATATACTAAAATTGATACTCAAGGCTCTGTTTCTATTTATTTTTCTAGAAAATTAGTTTTGGAAATAAAAGGTTTGACAGAATAATAAATATATGAAGCTGCTCTCAAAAAATAAATAGAAATAGATGAGGCAGAAACAACTAAATCAGGTTTTCTTATTTTAGTGCAACTTAATCAAATTTGCGCACTTACTTAGGGTTTTGATGAAAAAAACATTATAATTTCATAAATACAAAGAATATCAAATGATGACAAAGTAGAATTAGATAAAGAAGATAAAATTAAATTTTATAAATTAATTTCATTACTATTTAAAGGAGTAAAATATATGAAATACGAATTCAATGATTTTTGAGTAGAAAAAAATCAAGTTTATATTAAAAAACATGTCAAAAAAGCCAAGCCAATTACAGGTACAAAAATCGGAGCTATCACAGGCGATAACCCTTGATCTTCTCCTTTTGTGGTTTTCATGGATATGTATAGATTTGCAATACCATTTGAAATGACGGTGCAAATTGAAAAAGGAATGGAATATGAGCCATATGTTATTAAAGGAGTCAACTCTTTGAATAATACTAAGTTTTCTGATTATACAAGTACACCTTATTATGATTGAGATGTAAATTCGCCATTGGGTTCAAAATATAATGGTAAAATCGATGGTTGGGATGCGAAGAAAAAAATTATTTTAGAATGCAAGGTTACTTCTCGAAAAAACTTATCTAAATGAATTAAAAATCAACCACCAAAGTATTATTTACTTCAGATGCTTTTATATGCCAAACTTGCCGAGGCTGAAGAAATATGATTATCTGGTTATTTCCTCGATCCGGAAGATTACGACTTACCAACTAAAACCAAAATAGAAAACCACAAATTAAGGATATGAAAATACAAATTTGATAATACAATTAAGGAATTTTTAGAATCTAAACTAAAAATTGCAGAAAATTTTATTGAAAACAACATCAACAAAAGAATTTCGCCAAAATTTGATCCCAGCAAAAAATGTGATAGAGAAGTTTTAGACTTTTTAAAGATTCCTTATTAATTTAAGGGTCTTTTTTTGGTATAATTGTTTAGTAAAGGAATTGGTATGGAAATATATAATTTTAAGGAAATAGAAAAAAAATGGCGTAAATATTGATTAGAAAATAAAACATTTAAAACTACAGAAGATGATTCAAAACCATACTTCTTTGCTTTAGATATGTTTCCCTATCCTTCAGGCGCTGGTCTTCATGTAGGGCATGCAGCAGGATACACAGCAACAGATATTATAGCAAGATATAAAAAGATGAAAGGTTTCAATGTGCTTCATGCAATTGGATGGGATGCTTTTGGTTTACCAGCTGAGCAGTATGCTATTAAAACAGGTAAACACCCTTCAAAGTTTACTAATAAAAATATAGATACTTTTAGAGAACAATTACAATTGTTAGGTTTCTCATTTGATTGAGATAAGGAAATTAACACAAGTGATCCAAAGTATTATAAATGGACTCAATGAATCTTCACTCAATTTGTAGAACATGATTTAGCTGAATTGCGAGAAGTGTCAGTTAACTGATGTGAAGAGTTATCAACTGTTTTAGCTAACGATGAAATAGAGACAGATGAGAAAGGTAACCAAGTATCAGAAAGAACAGGGTACCCTATTGTTCAAAAACCCATGAAACAATGAGTTATAAAATCTACTGCTTTTGCAGATAATTTAGTTGAAGGTTTGGACCAATTAGATTGAGTTGAATCTACTAAAAAAATGCAGAAAAACTTTATTAAAAACCCAAGCACTGGAGAATTAAATCTTAGAGATTGAACTTTTTCAAGACAAAGATATTGAGGAGAGCCTTTTCCTGTAAAACATAATTCAGACGGCACAATTGATTTATTGAAAGAATATGAACTACCCTTAATTCTACCTGATTTAAATGATTTCAAAGGTAAAGACGGGCAACCCGCATTAGCAAATTCTGTTGAATGAATCGAAAAAGGTTACGATTTAAATACCATGCCTGGATCAGCAGCTTCATCGTGATACCACCTTGCATATATATTAAAAAATGAAAGTGGTTATTTACCTCTTAATTCTAAACAAGCAAAAGAAAAACTTAATAAATGAATGCCTGTTGATTTATATGTGGGAGGATCAGAACACACAACAGGCCACTTACTTTATGCAAGAATTTGGAATAACTTCTTATCACAAATAGGTGTGCTTGATGTAAAAGAGCCTTATCAACATTTAATTCACCAGGGAATGATCCTTGGAACAGATGGGAAAAAAATGTCCAAATCCAAAGGTAATGTTATTAACCCCAACGATGTTATAGAAAAATATGGTGCTGACACCCTGCGTGCATATATTTTGTTTATGGGAGCTTTTGAAGATGCTAAACCTTGGTCAGAAGAAGGTTTGAAATCAATGCATAAATGAATTAATAAAATTTGAGATATAATGCATAAAACTCAAACTACAGAAAAAGTTTCAGATGAATTAAACAAAACATATGCTAAAACTATAAAAAATTTTACCAAAAATATTGAGTTATACAAATTTAATGTGGCAATTTCTGATTTAATGGTCTTCATTAACAAGATTGCAAAAGAGTTAGTTATGACTCAAGAAATAAAATTAAATTTTATTAAATTATTAAATGTTATTTGCCCACACATAGCTCAAGAACTTTGAGCGAAACAAGAACAAACATCAGAGTTAGCAAATGCAGATTGACCAGAAACAGTTGAATCACTATTGGCAGATAAAAGTTTTGAAATGCCAATTATGCAAAATGGTAAATTAAGAGGCACTATAAAAATTCCTAAAGGTTTAAACCAAGAAGAAGTAGTTTTAATTGTTTTGCAGAATGAAAAATTCGCATCAATGATTAAAGAATCTAAGAAAGTAGTTTATGTTCAGGATAAAATTTTGAACATAGTAGGTTAAACATGAAAATAACAACAATGGTTTTTGATTTAGATGGAACACTTCTAAATTCAAAACACGGCATACCCCTTAAAACAAAACAAGCTATTGATTTAGCTAAATCAAAAGGTATAAGAATTATTTTAGCTTCTGGGAGAAGTTTCTTTAACATGGTAGACTTTGCCAGAGAATTAAAAGTCAATCACGTAATTTCTATGAATGGTTCAGCAATATATTCAGTTCCAGAAGAAAAATTATTATTCAAAAAATCTTTAAATCAAGAAACAGTAAGACAACTGCATGCATTTGCTTTAGATCAAAAAATTGATACCATATTTTATAGAAAAGATGAAACAAGAATCATGAAAGAATCACCTAATTATAACATCATAAATTTCAGAAATAACACAAATGATAGAGTTTATGAAGATGCTTTTTCAGACGATATTTATAAAGTTATGTTAATAATGATCGATAACAAAGATAAAATTACAGAGCATTATAACAAATTGAAATTAGATTTAAATGAACAAGATGTGCAAATAACTAGATCTTCACCAAGATGCATTGAACTTAATGCTTCTGGTATTTCAAAGGCTTCTGGCTTAAAAATATTACAAAAACATATTGATATAGATTTTAATTCAACAGTTGCATTTGGAGATGGCGGCAATGATTTGGAAATGCTAAAATTAGTTGGTCATCCATTTGTTATGGGCAATTGTGTTCCGGAATTACAAAATACACCATTCGAAAAAATAGGTGATAATGATTCTGGAGCTTTAGCAGATAAAATATTAGATTTAATATCAAAGGGGAATTAACATGAAAAATAAAAAAATAAAAAAATCTCTTTTATCGATAGCAGCAATTTCAGCCTTTTTGATCTATAAAAAAAAGGACTCAATTTTTAAAAAAAACCAAAAGTATCATTATAATATATCAGAAACAACAGGTGTTCCTATAAAAGAGTTGAAAAATAAATTAACACCCAAAACCACAGAAAATATTGAGGGTGTAATTTCTGTTCTTTCAGAATTAATATCAAACTATACTGCAGACACTACAAAAATAAAATATGATAAAATAGCTAAAGAAATTGTAAAATACACAAAATACATTGATGAACGTGCTTTAACAATACATAAAACACTTGAAGAAAAATTTGTGTACAAAATCATCCCTCATAAAGAATTATCTTCTAAAGTTGAAAAATTTATAAATTCAATTTCAAAGCTCGAATCTTATGCAAAAAAAGCTAAAAAACCAAAAACCAAAAACCTAGTTGATGTTATAAAATATGAAATGCTAGTGGCTATATCAAAAGAATTTGATAAAACAAAAAAAGTTAAAGCTAAACCCAAAAAGACAATAACTAAAAAGAAATAAAGAATTATATTGAGAAAGTAGATAGGACAATATAATGGCAAACATTAAAGATGTAGCACGTGAAGCAGGCGTTTCAATTGCAACAGTATCAAGAGTTTTAAACAAAACTGGAACTGTGGCAACAGCTACAAAACAAAAAGTAAATAAAGCAATTGAAAAAACAGGTTTTATTATTTCTGCATCAGCAGTATCTATGAAAAAACAGGAATCCAGGTTAATACCTTTTTATATTTGTGATGATATTAAAGCAGAAGATTTTAAAAAAGTAATTGAAATAATGATTGATTACTTAGAAGTCTATGGTTTCTCTCTTGTTGTATTTAATACTTCTACAAATTTTATCAACAAACACAGTATTCAATACGCTTTGACCTTAAAACCTAAATTCATTGTGCTAGCAGCAACTAATAAAAAAATTTTAAAATATAAAAAAGAATTCGAAAAAAATGCAATCAAAGTCATTGCCTTAAAAGAATCAATTTTGAAAGATGATGACGCAATAGTTAAGGCAATTTCAATTATAAAAAAATAAGAGGATAACATGAAAATAAAAGATTTAATTTTTGATACAACATGTGAAGAAGGGTTGGAAAGAGCTGAGAAAGGTCAATCTAAATTTTACTTAGGAATAGATCCAACTGCAGATTCTATGCATATTGGACATCTTTCAAGTCTGGTTTTTGCTCATAGATTAGTAAAAAAAGGGAATAAAGCAATAGTTGTTGTAGGCGGCACTACTGCTCAGATTGGCGACCCATCAGGCAAAAAATCCGAAAGAACCTTAATGGATATGTCTACAATTGAATCAAATGCTAAAAAATTAACTGATCAAATAAAAAACATTATTAAAACAGATTTTGAAATCGAAAATAATAATAAATGATTATCAAAAATGACTTTACCAACATTTCTTAGAGATTATGGGAAACTTTTTAATGTTTCTTCCATGATTAAAAAAGATATTGTTGCATCAAGGCTTGATGCGGGAATTTCATATACAGAATTTACTTACCAAATTTTACAAGCCATTGATTTTAGATATCTTGCAGAAAATAATAATTGTGAATTCCAAATTGGAGGTCAAGATCAATGAGGCAATATTACAGCAGGATTAGATTTAATACGAAAAACTCAAACAACAGATAAAGCCTTCGGTATAACATTGCCTTTAATCACAAATTCAGACGGAACTAAATTTGGCAAAACAGAATCAGGAGCAATTTGACTAGATAAACAAAAAACATCAACATACCAACTTTATCAATTTTTAAAAAATACGCCTGATGTTAAAGTGATTAATCTTATAAAAAGCTTAACACTATGTACAGAAGAGGAACTAAAAAAAGTTGAATCAGAATTAGAAAATAATCCTAAAGGAAGATTTGCTCAAAACTTTTTAGCAGAATCAGTTGTTAGATATGTTCACGGAGAATCTGATCTTTCTAGGGCAAAAGAGATAACAGATTTATTATTTAAAGGAGATATAAGTTCCATTACATCGGAAGAATTAATTTTGTGTCTTGGTGATGTGCCTAATAGCAAAATTGATAAAAAAGGCAATATTGATATTCAAGAGCTTTTGGTTATTTCAAATGCTGCAAAATCTAAAAGAGAAGCTAGGGAGCTCATTTTTAATAGGTCAATTATGCTAAACGGTAAAATAGTCAAAAATGAAAATATGGAAGTAAATAAAGAAATGGCTTTAGATAATTCTATTCATGTTATTAAGCGTGGGAAAAGAAAATTCTTTATTACTAAGTACTAGTGTATAAAAAAATCTGCTGATGCAGATTTTTATTAAGTCATTCTGTTATATCATTCAACAATTAATGATTCATTAATTTCTTGGTTAAGTTCTTTTCTTTCAGGATATCTTTCATATTTACCTGACATTGTTTTCGTATCAAACGTAACAAAATCTTTCATTTGTCCTGGAAGTTCCAGTGATTCTTTGATTGCTTTATTTGCCAGTGATGTTGATTTAACAGCGATGATATCACCAGGATGAACTTGAATTGAAGGGATATCTGCTTTTTTGCCATTAATTGTAACGTGACCGTGATTTACAAGTTGTCTCGCAGCCCTTCTTGTAGCTGCCAATTTCATTCTATATACAATGTTATCTAATCTTGATTCTAGAAGAATAAGGAAGTTTTCTCCTGTAATACCTTCTTTGATATTAGTTGCTTTTGTGTAAGTTTTTCTAAATTGTTTTTCAGACATGTTATATAAGTGTCTTGCTTTTTGCTTTTCTTTTAATTGTGCTGCATAGTTTGAGTCTTTTTTACGAGCAGCGCCATGTTGTCCCGGGCCATAAGTTCTTTTTTTACCTTTAGAAAACTCTTTTCCTGTTTCTAATATTGAAAATCCAAGTCTTCTAGAGATTTTAAATACTTTTTGTTTTGCCATATTTTATTTCTCCTTTGACTAAGCATAGTTATTGTTTATTAATAACCCATTAATTACTAGTGCTTTCAATAAACAGCTTATTACTTGCACGCTATGCTAATTACTAGATTTTATTAATTTCAATATAGCTGTTACTTAGTAATAAAATTATACATTAATAAATTATAGAATCAAGCATTATATCATATATGATATAATTTAGTAAAGAAAATGGAGGTATATATGAGTATTCAAAATATAATGATAATTATATTGTTATTAGTTATATTAACTTTTGTTTTATATTCAGCATCATCTAAAAAAAGAAAATTAAGACAAAGATTACTTCGGCTAAATGATAAATTTAATCAGGTAAGATATGTTCCTATAAAGGCCAGGCTAAAAAGAGTAAGTGAAATAGCACACAAAGATCGTCAATACCAAAAAGGTTATGACGTATGGAAATATAGATATAATAATGAAGTACTTAAACATGAAAATGAAATACTAGACCAAATTAATTTTATAGATAAAAATTTAAAAAAACAGAAACCTGATGAAATAACATCTTTAATTCAAATAGTTGAAGAAAAAATTCAACTTACAAAAGAAAAGGCAGACTCCATTTTAAATGACATCCAACAATTCATATCTTTGGAAACAATTTTAAACAAAAAAAGCCATGAATATCAAATGCTATTCAGAGAGGCAATTAACATTTTTGAATTAAATAGAAAATCTTCAGGATCATCAGCACAATTTATAGACAAATTAATAGAAGAAATAGAAGAAGATTTTAAAAAATTTAAATCCTATATGGATAACGTTAATTTTCCAGAAGCTATAAGTAATCTTAAAAAAATAAGTAAAAAACTTAAAAAGTTGCTTAAAAAAATAAATATTGCTTCAAATATTAAATTATTTTCAGAAGAAATTATTCCAGAATATCTTGCAGATGTTAATGTTCTTTCAGAAAAATCAGCATATGAAAACAACAGGATAGATGAAAATTTTATTAAACAACAATTATCAAAAGTTAAAGATCAATTATCAGCAATAAAAATTCGTTCAAAAATAGATGATTTTAACGAAACAAAAAAAGTTATTGAATCCACATTAGAAATACTTGACCAACTGCACAAAGAGATTCATGAAGAAACTCATGCAAAAAATCTTTTTGAATCAATGCTAACTACTTGAAAAAAACAAACTAAAAAATTTTATTCCATTACTAATGATTTAAACCCCTTAATTAATCAATTAAAAATGAGGATTACTCTTTCAAACGAAGAAAACGGTTTTATTTTGGCATACCAAGACACGTTGACTAAAACCAAAGAATACAATAATAGAATAAATGCAACATTGCATAAAGAGGAAAATTATAAATTTATAGAGTTACTAAAGTTTTTGAAAAAAGGTACAAAACATATTTTAGAAACTCTAATCCTTGTTAGAAAAGTTTATGATATTTTAGATAAAAAAGAAAATGATGATATTAGATCAGAAAGAGAATTAAGCTCTCTTAAGATCACTTTTTCTGAGTTAATGTCTGATATAATTTCTAATAAATTTGTTTCCAAAGATGAAAAAATTAAAAAGAATATGCAATACCTTCAAGATCAAATCTCCATGACGCAACAATTAATTAATAAAGTTCCAAGAAATGTCAAAGAGATTCAAGAAAAAATTGAATTGTGCTCTAAAGTGGCAAAAAACATCGCTTCTTATTTCTATAGCATTCAAGAAAGATATAAAATAGCCGAGGACTTAATCATGTGAATGTCTAAATATAGATTTCAATCAGGTGGCGAAGATCTAAATAGTTTATTAGAGCAAGCTGAAATTAAATTTAATAATTTTAAACTCAAGGAGCTGGAAGATATTTTGAATATTGCAAAACAAACATCAATAATAAAGCAGAACATGGAGAAGTAACATGGAAAAAATAATACTTGTTAAATATTCTGAACTTAATACAAAAAAAGGTAACCAAAGGTTCTTTATAAGAAAACTTGAAGGCAACATAAATTCCCAACTCAAAAATCTGGGAACTTTTTCTACATCAGCCAATGATTCTAGATTAGTTATTAAAGGTTTTTTTGCAGATATAAATAAAGTAATAACAAAATTAAAAATGACACCAGGTATTGAAAACTTCACAATAACAAAAATTGTGCAACAAAATAATTTGGAGAGTATTAAAAAAACCATTTTAACAATTCTACCAAAATTAAATAAAAAAACATTTAGAATCAATGTTATACGTGCAAATAAATTATTCCCAATTCTTTCAATAGAATTAGCAAAAA
Source organism: Mycoplasmatales bacterium (assembly GCA_965214965.1). Lineage (GTDB taxonomy): Bacteria > Bacillota_I > Bacilli_A > CBDATW01 > CBDATW01 > CBDATW01. The sequence goes on along the minus strand of OZ244030.1, from coordinate 455,716 downwards.
AATTGGGAGATTTTGTAATTAAAAACTCAGAGTTAAATGTCAATTTGGATGACCCAGATCACATTATTTCAGTTGAAATACGTGACAAGGACATTTTTGTATATTCTGAAAAATTAAAAGGATTAGGAGGATTACCTGTTGGTAGTTCAGGAAAAGTAATATTGCTTCTTTCAGGTGGTATTGATTCACCAGTTGCTGCTTTTGAACTTTTAAAAAGAGGTTGTCAAGTTGAATTGTTACACTTTGCATCACCACCAACCACAACAAACCAAGCTTTAGAAAAAGTAAAGTTACTAGCAAAAAAACTTTCTAATTATTCTTCTATAATTAAATTACAAATAGTTAATTTTACAGAAATTCAAAACGAAATATACTGTGGAGCAGAAGAAAAATATCGAATTACATTAATGAGAAAATTATTTTATATTATTGCTTCAAAAATAGCAAATAAAAACAAATGTAAAGCAATAGCTACAGGAGAATCTTTAGGCCAGGTTGCCTCTCAAACTCTTGAATCTATGTATGCTACAACTAGTGGTATTAAAAATTTGTTTTTAAGGCCATTAATTTCAATGAATAAAAATGAAATTATAAATATTGCTAAAAAAATTGGGACATACAATATTTCTATTTCTGAAGGAGATGATTGTTGCAGACTGTTTGTTCCAAAAAAACCTATAACACAACCTGATAACAGTAATGTTATTGACCAACTAGAAAATTTAATGGTTGGAGAAATGATTGAAAAAGTTTTTAAAAATTATAAAACACTTATATATCAAAACGGAGAATAATTATGAACGTAAAATATAAAAAAATAACAGAACTCATTAAAAAATCAGATATTATTTATTTATATCGACATGTTAAACCAGATCCAGATGCTCTTGGTTCAGTTTTTGGCTTAAAAGAAATAATAAAAGATAATTTTAAAAATAAAAGAATAATTATTTGTGGAGATTCGTATCCGCATTTAAATAATATTTTTCCAAATCCTAATATTAATCAGAAAGTAAAAGGCAATCAAACGCTATCTATAATTTGCGACACAGCTAATACCGCAAGAATTGACGGTGAAGGATGGAATGAAACAAAAAATATTATTAAAATAGATCATCATCCTAACGGAGATTTATACGGCACACTAAATGTTGTAGAAGAAACTAATATCGCAGCTGCCCAAGTTGTTGCTCAATGAGCTTTTGCAGAAAAATTAAAAATTTCTAAAAAAGCAGCCACATATTTATTCACAGGAATTGTAACTGATTCCGGAAGATTTTTATTTCCCCAAACATCACACAAAACATTAGACATTTCCTCTAAATTAATGCTTTGTGGTGTTAATACAACAAAATTGTATAATAAATTATATTATTCATCCGACTTAAAACATGCAAAATTCAAAGCTTATTTAATTTCAAATGCAAAAATTTCAAAAAAAGTGGCAAGTATATATATCTCAGAAGAAATAGCTAAAAAATTTAACATGACTATTGAAGATATATCGCTTCATGCTAATTTCTTTTCAGGTTATAAAGATGTCGATATTTGATCTCTTGCTAGATTTGATGAAAAAGGTATCAAAATATCTGCAAGATCAAAAGAAAAATACGCAATTAATAAGATAGCACAAAAATTTAATGGTGGAGGTCACAAAAATGCCTGCGCAGCCATTGTTAAATCTAAAGCAAAATATAAAAGTTTTATTAAAGAATTAAAAACACTTATAAAATAATTAAAAGGAGCGCCTATGATTGGGTTATCATTTCTAAAGTCACATTATTCATTACTTGAATCTAATATTAACATAAAAGATGCGTTAGCTTATGCTAGTGATCTTTCTTATGAATATGTTGCTTTAGCTGACACTAACAACTTACACGGAGCTCTAGAATTTATAGTAAATTGCAAAAAAACAAATATAAAACCTATTTTGGGAATGGAAATAAATATTTTCGATGATGTATTCGGAGGGAAAGTGCTTATATTTGCAAAATCAAATAAAGGTTTTAAAAACTTGCAACAAATTTCTACTGAAATAAATGTTCATAATATAAAAATAAACTGAGATTTTTTGAAAAAATATTGCACAGAACTCGTGTTGATAATTAATCCCAAAAACATGAAATCAATTTTGAACGAATTATCTACTTCAATAAAATTCATTTCTAAAGTTAAAAAAATTTTTAATGATGTTTTCTTAAGTATAGAAACTGATAATGAAAATATAATCTGTAAGAAAATAATTAAATTAGGACAAGTCAGTGAAACAAGAGTTATAATTGCAAATTCAGTTCTATTTATTGAAAAAGAAAATTATATAGTACCAGAAATACTATCTTCTATAAAAAATCTAAAAAAAGCTAATTTAGAATCTAATGAATTCAAAAATAATTATATGAAATCTCCAGCAGAAATTAATAAAAATTGAAAATCAGATTTTATTCAGAATACAAATGATTTTTTTCAGTCAGTTTTCTTTGTTTTTGAATTAGATAAAACTACTCAACCAGATTTCGAAACGCCTAAGGATAAAACAAGTTTTCTTAAAGATCTATGTTTAAATGGTTTAAAAAAGAAATTAAACTTGAATAAAATACCACCAAAGTATTCAGAAAGACTGGAAATGGAAATAGCAGTTATTTTAAAACTGAATTTCCAGAATTATTTTCTAATTGTTTGAGACTTTATTAAATATGCAAATGATAACGGAATTGCAGTTGGTCCAGGTAGAGGTTCCGCAGCAGGGTCATTAGTTTCATTTGCTTTAAATATTACAAAAGTAGATCCAATAAAATATAATTTACTTTTTGAGCGATTCTTAAATATTGAAAGAGTAACTATGCCTGATATAGATATTGACTTTGAAGACAAAAGACGGGAAGAAGTGATTAATTATATCGTTGAAAAGTACGGTTTTAAAAATGTTGCATATATTTCTACTTTCCAATCAATCGGAGCCAGAATGGCTATAAGAGATGTAGGGAGGTCAATCGGAATACCTGTGTCACAAATAGATTTATTAACAAAAAAAGTACCTAACAAACCCAACATGACTATACAGCAAGCATTAGATATGTCTATTAGTTTCAGGAAAGAAGCATCTAAATCAATGGCAGTTGAAAAAATAATTAAATTAGCTAAATTAATTGAAGGTTCACCTAGGCAACTAGGTACACATGCAGCCGGAATAGTTATGTCAAATAGGCCTCTTGAAGAAATAGTGCCTTTAACACTTTCAAAAAATAATAATGTATTGCAAATACAGTATTCAATGCATCATTTAGAAATGTTAGGCCTGCTCAAAATGGATTTTCTTGGCATCAAGAACTTAACTACAATTAAAAATATTGTCAATATGGTTAAAGAATCTTTAGATATTGAGATTGACATAAATAAAATACCACTCAATGATATGAAAACATTTAAATTATTATCTTCAGGACTTACTGAGGGTCTATTCCAATTGGAGTCGCCAGGTATGAAAGAAGTTTTAAAAGGATTAAAACCAAGATCTATAGAAGATCTATCTGCTGTAATTGCGCTTTATAGGCCAGGACCAATGAGTAATATACCTCTTTACATTAAGCGTAGAGATGGTAAAGAACCAATTTCATACTTGCATGAGGATTTAAAACCCATATTAAAACACACATATGGAATAATTGTCTACCAAGAGCAAATTATGCAAATTGCTAAAGAAATTGCAGGGTTTTCATATTCAAAAGCAGATATATTAAGAAAAGCAATGTCGAAAAAAGACGTTAAAGACATAATAGTGCTTGAAGAAGAATTTATTTCAGGCGCTAAATTAAGAGGGTATAATTTTAAAATGGCAGATGAAATTTATAAATTAATTTATAAATTCGCTAATTATGGGTTCAACTCCGCTCACTCAATATCATATTCAATTATTGGTTATCAGTTGGCTTATCTTAAAGCCCATTATCCTAAATTATTTTTAGTTGCACTTCTTACAACAAATGCAGGAAATGATGAAAAACTAAGAAAATATATTTATGAAACTAAAAAATTAGGTATTAAAATTTCTTGCCCATCCATCAATGTGTCTACTCACCAATTCATTTATGAAAATTCAGTTATATATTTACCACTAACACTTATTAAAAATGTGGGCAATGTAATTGCTAAATCTATAATTGAGATAAGACAAAAAACTAATGGATTTAAAAATTATACAAAAACAATTTCAATTCTTTCAAAAAATGGTATAAATAAAAAAACAATTGAATCTTTAATTGAAGCAGGAGCATTTGACGAATTTAATTATTCAAGAACAGCATTAAAAAGTTCATTATCCGACTTTATTAAATATGTTGGTCTTTTGCCTGAAGAAAATACAGAAAAAATAATAAGCACCAACCTAATACCTAAGCCTAGAATTTCAAATTTAAAAGATGATTTGGAAAAAACATTAGAATTAGAGTATGAAAATTTAGGGTATTACATATCATCACACCCAATTGAAATTCTAAAAAATAAAATTTTGAAAACAAACAAAGGTAAAATTCGTTCTTTTGCTGAAATTTGAACAAATAGTATTTATGTAAGAACCGCGATACTTGCTATGGTAAAATCAATGAGAACTATAAAAACAAAAAAAGGTGCTCCTATGATTTTTTTAACTCTTGAAGATGAATCAGGAGAAAGTGAAGCGGTTGTATTTCCGAGAATTTTTGAAAAAGTAGGTCACAAAATTTCGTATAACAAAATCTTTGGATTTACAGGTAAATATGACAGAAAAAATCATACTTTTGTAATTGAAGATGTAAAACTACGAAATGAAATTATAAGATAGGGAAAATATGAAAAAAATAATTTTAGTTGACGGCAACTCTTTAGTTTTTAAAGCATATTATGCTACCGCACATACAGGCAATTTATTGAAAGCGCCAAATGGAAAAGCCACTAACGCTTTAAGAACTACTGCAAATATTATTAATAAACTTATAAAAGACAGAGATCCAGATAGTATTCTGGTAGCTTTTGATGCAGGGAAAGGAACTTTCAGGCATAAGTATTTACCAACCTACAAAGCAGGCAGATCAGAAACTCCTGCAGAATTAAAAGAGCAATTTCCTATTATTAAGCAATATCTAGAACTTTGTGGAATAAAACATTATGAATTAAATCAATATGAAGCAGATGATATTATAGCTACTTTTGCCAAAAAAGCGGAAAACCAAGATATGTTTGTGGAAATTTTTTCTTCTGATAAAGATTTATTGCAATTAGTTTCAGAAAAAATCACAGTCTTTCTTACTAATAAAGGAGTTTCTAACCTAGAAGAGATAAATATAACTAACTTTTTTGAAAAGTATTCTTATTTACCTAGCCAAGTTATCGACATAAAAGGCCTTATGGGGGACAAGTCAGATAATTTACAAGGAGTTCCTGGAGTGGGCACTAAAACAGCTGCAAAATTAATTAAAGAATATGGAAAGATAGAAAATATTTTCGCAAATCTTGATGATCAAAAAGGTAAACTTAAAGAAAATCTTCAGATACACATGGATCAAGCACTTCTTTGCAAAAAAATCGCAAAACTAGAATTCAACACACCCACCACTATTGATATAAAAGATGTCGAGTACAATACAAAAAATATTAAATCAGATAAATTAACTGATTTCTTAAAATTTTATGCAATGAATTCACTTCTTAATATGCATAAGCTAAAGCCAAAATCTTTAAAAAGCACTGTTAGTTTTCAAAAAGTAAACGATTTACCAGAAAACTTTTCCCCAATCAAATATTCTATAAATATTGAAACAGATAAAAAAAACTATAATATATCCAAAATAATTGGCTTATCTATTTCGGATGAAAATAATAATAATTATTTTATTGAAGGTGATGATATTACAAATGCCACCAATTTAAAACAACTTCTAGAAAGCAATAATAATGCTGTTGTCTTTTCATTCCAATCTACTTTCAATACATTGAAGAGATATGGCATTACCTTAAAAAATGTAATTTTTGATATACAGTCTGCTTCATATCTTTTAGATAGCAAAATATCTCAGGAGATATTTAAGGTTGCCCAAATTAAAACAAATTTCTGAGATATAGTTGCCGATGAAGAAATTTATGGCAAAGGTGCAAAATGATCAGTGCCAGAAATATTTAGAGTTGCACAACATTCAGTTATAAAATCAAATTGGATTATTAAATCAGAACCAACATTTAGAAAATATATTATTGAAGAAGGTTTAGAACAACTCTATTTTGAAGTAGAACTTCCTTCTTCTAAGGTTATATCAAAAATGGAAATAAATGGTGTGTTAATAGATAAAAATGAAATCAAAAAACTAGAAAACAAAACAAAAAAAATCATAAAAGTTCTAACCCAAGAAATTTATAAACTAGCCGGGGAAGAATTTAATATTGCTTCAAACTTGCAATTAGGTGAAATCTTATTTAATAAACTAGGTCTTCCGGGGAAAAAAACAAAAACAGGTCAATACTCAACAACATCTGAAATTTTAACTTCAATTTCTGATAAACATCCAATAATACCATTTATAATACAGTATAGATCTTACACAAAATTATTTTATACATATATTTTGGGTCTCCAAAACTTTATTCTCAATGATGGAAGAATTCATACTAACTTCTTATCAACTCAGACTCAAACAGGAAGATTATCTTCAAGAAATCCTAACCTACAAAATATTTCTGTTAAAACAGAAAGTCAAAAAGAAATTAGAAAAGTTTTTGTGTCACCAAAAGGATATAAAATTGCTGCATTCGATTATTCACAAATTGAGCTACGAATTCTTGCGCATCTTTCTAGTTGTACAGAATTGATAAAAGCTTTTAAAGAAAATCAAGATATCCACAAATTAACAGCTTCCAAAGTATTTGGTATTCCACTTGAAGAGGTAACTAATTCTCAAAGAAATAAAGCAAAAGCAGTTAATTTTGGAATTATTTACGGAATTTCAGGATTTGGACTTTCAAAACAATTAAAAATCTCAGTGCCAGAAGCAAATAATATAATAAAAACTTACAAAAAAGCTTATCATGAAATTGAAGAATTTAGGCAAAAATGCATTAAAGAAGCAAAAGACAAAGGTTTCGTTTCAACATTAATGAATAGAAAAAGATTCATACCAGAATTACAAAGTTCCTCTTATTTGCAAAGGCAATTCGGAGAAAGAGCAGCAACTAATGCACCTATTCAAGGGGCATCGGCAGATATTATAAAAAAGGCAATGGTTAATATTGATAGTAAACTAAATATTAACAATATCGATGCCAAAATGGTAATGCAAGTTCATGATGAATTAGTTTTTGAAATTAAAGAAGAGCATTTACAAGATGCAAAAGATATAATTATTAAAGAAATGGAAAAAGTATTAGATCTAAAAATTGATTTGGTAGTAAATTGAGGAAGTGGAAATTCACTTTATGAAATTAAGTAGGAGAAAAAATATGCCAGAATTACCAGAAGTAGAAACTGTTGTTAGAGCATTACGCAAATTAGTAGTGGGGAAAAAAATAGCCTCAACAAAAATATTTGTAAATAAACTAATAAAAGAGCCCGCGACAATAAAAGGTTTTAAAACCAAAATAAAAAATCAAACAATATATGAAATAGAAAGAATAGGTAAATATATAATTTTTATATTGGATGAATACGTACTGCTTTCTCATCTAAGAATGGAAGGAAAGTATTTCTTTTTTGAAGATCAAAAAAATATTTCTGTAAATAATAAACATTTTATGGCTACAATAATCTTTACAGACAAATCTTTATTAGTATATGATGACACTAGAAAGTTCGGTACTTTTCATCTTCAAAATATTAAAAAATATAAAGATTTAAATCCAATTAACAAAATTGGACCCGAACCTTTTGAAAAAACATGTACTTCAAAATATCTTAAAGAAAAATTATCAAAAAAATCCATCGCTATTAAAACAGCATTGTTGGATCAAACAATTATATCTGGACTAGGAAATATATATGTAAATGAAGTATTGCATTTATCTAAAGTAAACCCATTAATTCCCTCAAAAAAAGTTTCTGAAAGCAAAATTGAATTATTATTGAATTATTCTAAAAAAGTTCTAAAAAAAGCAATTAAACTAGGTGGTTCTTCAATTTCAACATATACATCATCACTAGCGGTAAATGGCAAGTTTCAAAATCATTTACTAGTACATACTAAAAAAGGAGAAAAATGCACACAATGCAAAAAAGCATTCATTAGTAAAATAAAAGTTAACGGAAGAGGTACGTACTACTGCAAAGTGTGCCAAGAATAAATTATGAAAAAAATAATAGGAATAACAGGGAAAACAGGAGCAGGTAAAACTACTTTAGCATCATACTTAGAAAAAGCTTTTTCTGTTTTTTCTGTAGATAAAATACAACAAAAACTTTATCAGCCACAAAACAAATTATGAAAGATGGTTAAAACAGAATTTCCAGAATTTATTGTTGGCAACAATGTCGCAAAACATTTGATTAAAGAAAAAATAATTCAAGATATTAATTTTAAAAAGAATTACCAAGAAAAAGTTATAGAAATTTTAATTCCAGAAATTAAAAAAATCACAGAAAACTTAACAGGACTAGTTTTTATAGAAATACCATATATTAATTCTGAAAGATTAGCAAAATTATTCGATTTCATTGTTTTAGTAGAATCAGAAGATAACATTAGGTTGTCAAGAATAATGTCAAGAGATCAAGTCTCAAAAAAAGAAGCCTTAGAATGAATAGGGTCATATGTTGAAAACATACCTTTTAAAAAATTTATTACTGTTCAAAATAACTCTTCTATGGAAAATTTAGAAAAAAAATTAACGGAGGTTTTTAGATGCATCATTTTATAAAACCTAAATCTATATCAGAAAATAATCTTAATTCCTACATCTCAATCATTGGTATTGCTTCTTGCAAGGTCTTTTCGCTTCTGTTTGAAGAAGATTTAAAAAATTTTAATGATTTTCTAAAAAAATATAATATTCAAAAATTCGAGTTAGAATCATATTTGAATATGTTACAAGCAGCTAAATTAATTCAAATTTCAGTAGTTAAAGAAAATCTACATTATCAAATGTTTAAACCCTTGATGTTAGAAGGCGATGAAAACAAAAAGTGAATCTTGATTCAAAATCATGAAGTAAATGTTGATTCTGGTAGCAATATTTCAAAGACATATTTTGATGTATTTAATAAATCTTTTGTTCCTAAAGAGATACAATTTGAAAAAAAAGATAGTTGAGTCATGTATTTTGAAAAAATGAAAACTTCTAAAATAAATATTGCTGAATTAATTTTTATTAACCAAGTACAATCTGACCAAAAATTAATTAATAAACTTGTAAATTATGCAATTGCCAGAACATTTAAGAAATGCCAAAAGTGAAATCCAAAATATTTTGAATTAGTCGCAAAAACATTTTCAAAAATAGGTATTAATTCGAGCCAACAAGCAGATAATTTCTTTTCTGGTAAGTTTTTTGCCAAACCAAGTGAAAATATTGATTATTTATATGCTTTAGAAAAAGAGTTAGAAATATTGGAGAAAGATAATGGCTAAAATAGCAAAACTAATAACAAAAAATAATCCCAATCTTTTAAAAATCAAAGAAAGAATATTAAGTTCAGAATTTATTAAACATAAATTAAAAGACATAGACATTTCTCATACAGATTTAGAAAAAAATTTTGCTTATTTACAAATCTGTATTGATGATTTTAAAAAACAAAGCAAATGTAGCAAAAAAAAATGCAATTCTCAATTAGATGGGTATTGGAATGATTTTTATTTTGAAGATAATCAACTGATAAAAACCCTAAAAGCTTGTCATTGCCTTCAAATGAAAAAAGGAAATTGAGTATCAATTGAAAATATTTCTCTTGATACCTTTAATAAAAACTTCCATAATTTTACCATAAAAGACTTTAAGCCAAAAAACAAAACGGAAGATAAAATTAAAGAATATCTAATCAAAGTAATTGATATATTTCCTAAATATTCTAAACCCCTTATTATTTTAGGGGTTGATAATAAAACAAAAGAAACTATAATGTCTGCAACTGCTAACGAATTATACGAAAAAAACCCAAACATTGCATATGTCAATTTAGAAAATAATTTAATAGAGTTAGAGCCCGAATATTCAGAAAAATTCAATGTCATAAAAGAACGTTACAAAAACACTCAGGCATTATTTATTAATCATGTAGGATCAGAAAAAAATAACGGATTTGTTAGAGATTTCTTTTTATACGAGGTTCTAAAATACAGGTGTAAAAACAAACTTTTCACAATGATGGGTTCAGACTTTTCGCTTGGTTGACTTGAAAAGACTTACTCTAAGAATAATAATAAAATAAAAGCAGAAATGCTAATGAAAATAATAAAAGAAAACTTTATACCAATATAATTTGAAAATAACCATTAAAAATAATTGTTTTTTTGATATAATAAAAAAGTTAAAGATAACAGGAGAAAATTAATATGAAAAAAAGAGTTGCAATTAACGGTTTTGGACGTATAGGAAGATTAATGTTCAGAGTCCTATGAGAAGCAAAAAATGTAGAAGTTGTAGCAGTTAACAACACTGGAGACATAAACGGTGTTGCACACCTTCTAGAATATGATTCAGCACAAGGATCATGAATGAAAGGTAAAATTAAAGTTAAAGAAGGAAAACTTGTGGTAGATGGAAAAACTATTGAGGTTTTTTCAAACAGAGATCCAAAAGCTCTTCCATGAGGAGAACACAACATTGATATAGTAATTGAAGCAACAGGTGTTTTTAGAGAAGTTTCAAAAGCTAAAATGCATATCGAAGCTGGAGCTAAAAAAGTTATTATTTCAGCACCAGGGAAAGGCGATATGAAAACAATTGTATTCAATGTCAACCATAATAAATTGGATGGTACAGAAGAAGTATTTTCAGGTGCTTCTTGCACAACTAACTGCCTTGCGCCAGTAGCACATGTCCTTAATCAAGAGTTTGGTCTAAAACAAGGTTTCATGACAACAATTCATTCCTTTACAAATGACCAAGCCACAGTAGATGCTAGTCACCCAGATCTTAGAAGAGCAAGATGTGCTTCAACAAATATTATACCAACAACAACAGGAGCAGCTGTTGCAGTAGGTAAAGTGTTACCAGAATTAAATGGTAAACTTGACGGAATTGCCATGCGTGTACCAACTATTACAGGTTCAGTAGTTGACTTAGTATGCAAACTTGGAAAAGAAGTAACAGTAGAAGAAGTTAATGCTGCATTTAAAAAACACGAAAATGATTCATTTGAATATTCAACTCTTCCATTAGTGTCAACAGATATCATCGGAGCTACAGCAGGTTCAATTCTTGACTCACAAATGACAAAAGTTATGGAAACAGAAGAAGGTCAATTAGTTAAAGTGGTTGCTTGATATGATAATGAACTTTCATACGTTTGACAGCTAGTTAGAACAACAGATTACTTTGCTTCAATAATGAAATAAAATTAAACTCAGCTTCTCTGAGTTTTTTATTGTTAAAAATTATCAAATCAATTTTATAATATTAGTGCATAAAAATAAACTACCTTCCTAAAGTCTGCACTTTTTATTTTTGTACAAAAATTCTAACTATATATTTGGTATAATTTTATAAGAGAACATGAAAAAAATAGTAAAAGTATTTCACCCAAGATGATCAACATCTTTTGCTGTAAAAAAAGCATTAGAAAAATATCGCGATTATGAAGTGCAAATTCATGAAGATATTGAATTTGATATGGATTTTGAACAAAGACAACTAGCCAAAATAAGTCAGTTGGTTATTTTGTTCCCAATGTATACTTATGCGCCTCCATATAATTATAAGTATTGAGTGGATAAATTAGATTATTTTGCTGATTATTCCCATATAAATATGTGAATACACACTACGGTGTCAGGATCAAAAGAATGATATTTCAAAACAGAGCCTTGTACACCTGCAGAATTTTTAAAACCAATTGAAAGAACATGAGCACAAATTATGAGGGCTAATGTTCTCGGAATAAAAGTAGATCATGTTCCACCAAAGAAAAGGATAGGTAAGTAAAATGAAACAAAATTTAAAAAATGCAAATGTTGTTGATAAAAAAGTAATTGTTAGAGTAGATTTTAACGTTCCAATTAGTTCAGGAGTAATTGCTGATGATAATAGAATTAAATCTGCAAAAGAAACAATCTCATACTTGGTTAGTCAAAGAGCTAAAGTCATTCTTTTATCTCATTTAGGTAGAGTTAAAGAAGAATCTGATAAAAAAGACAAAACTCTTGCTCCAGTTGCAGTAAGACTCTCTGAAGTAATAGGTCAGGAAGTTAACTTTGTCCCACATACAAGAGGTGTGCAAGTAGAAGAAGCTATTGATAAAATGTTACCAGGAGATGTAATACTTCTTGAAAACACAAGATTTGAGGATATAGATGGTAAAAAAGAATCAAAAAACAATCCAGAGCTAGGTAATTATTGGGCTTCGCTTGCAGATGTTTTTGTTAATGATGCATTTGGTACAGCCCACAGAGCTCATGCATCTAATGACGGAATTGCTTCAAACATTGGAGAATCTTATGTTGGATTTTTAGTTCAAAAAGAATTAGATATGCTTTCAAAAGGTTTGGATAATCCAGAAAGACCTTTTATTGCAATAATCGGAGGAGCAAAGGTTTCTGATAAAATTGCAGTTATTGAAAACATGCTAGAAAAAGCTGACAGAATTATTATCGGTGGAGGAATGGCTTACACATTTTTCAAAGCTATAGGGAAAGAAATTGGTTCATCTCTTTTAGAAGAAGATAAAATTGAACTAGCAAAATCATTTTTAGATAAAGCAAATGGTAAAATTATTCTTCCAGTTGACAATGCTTGTGCAGAAGAATTTGCAGATGTTGAACCAACTTTTTCAATTGATGAAAATGTACCTGAAGGATTCATGGGCCTTGACATTGGTCCAGAATCAATAAAAATATTCGAAAAAACAATTCAAGGAGCAAAAACTGTGGTTTGAAATGGTCCAATGGGAGTTTTTGAATATAAAAACTTTGCTAAAGGAACAATAGCAGTTTGTGAATCAATTGCTAATCTAGAAGATGCATTTACAGTAATAGGGGGTGGAGATTCGGCAGCTGCAGCAATTAAATTAGGGTACTCAAATAAATTCTCACACATCTCAACAGGTGGAGGAGCTTCACTTACTTACATGGAAGGGAAAGAACTCCTTGGTCTTTCAAAAGTTAAATAAAACTCGAAATTAATTGGTTAATGTGTTACTTTTTTAACTAAAAAAGTTCACTTTAACTCATTTTTTGTTATATTATCTATATGAAAATTTAGTAGAGGAAATAAATTATGGATAAAAAATATAAAAAATTAGTTGAAATTCTTAACGAAAATAATCTAACAAGAGTTTCATTTGAAGATAAAGGTAAAAAATATGAAGTTGAAAGGGCAATAACATGTGCATCACCTACTTCTATACTTTCATCTCACACAACACCAACAAACTCTGTTGTATCTGATACTCAAAATGGAACTGAAGTAAAATCGCCTATTTTAGGAATATTTTACGAAGCTCCAACTCCAGGTAAAAAGCCATTTGTTAAAAAAGGAGATAAAGTCAAAAAAGGGCAAACACTCTTTATTATTGAAGCAATGAAAGTTCTAAATGAAGTTTTTGCACCAACAAATGGCGTGATTAAAGAAATCAAATTTAAAGATGGTGAACTAGTTCAGTTTGATGATACAGTAATCATAATAGGTTAATTAAATGTCATATATTTTAAATATTGATAGGTATAAACTACCTAAAAAAGTTCTGATAGCTAACGAAGGAGAGATCGCAGTTAGAATAATTAGAGCCTGCATGGAATTAAATATTGAAACAGTTGCAGTTCACACAACTGTTGATAGAGATGCTCTGCATGTCAAATTAGCAGACCAAGCAGTATGTATAGGACCAGGGCCTTGAAACAAATCCTATAGAAACATATCAGCAGTTATTCAAGCTGCTATTTCAACAGGAGCAGATGCAGTCCACCCAGGATATGGTATGCTTTCAGAAGTATATGAATTTGCACAACAAATTGAAGAAGCAGGAATAATATTCATTGGTCCAAATTGAAAAACTATAAAATTTCTTGGTAATAAAATCAATGCAAGACAAGCTGCAGTTGATGCAGGAGTTCCTGTTACTCAAGGATCACCAAAACTAAAAAATGCAAAAGACGCAGAAAAATGAGCATCCAAGATTGGATACCCAGTTATGGTTAAAGCAGCCAACGGAGGTGGTGGCCGTGGTATTCTTGTATGTGAAAAAGCTTCAGATATTAAAGAAATTTATAAAAAAGTTCTTAATATCTCAAAATCTCTTTATAAAGACGACAATATTTATATAGAAAAATTCATTAAAAACCCTAGGCACGTAGAAGTACAGATTATTGGAGATAAATTTGGCAATGTTAGGCATCTTTATGATAGAGATTGCTCAATCCAAAGAAGAAACCAAAAATTAATAGAAGAAGCACCCTCTGCATTTTTAACTGATAAAGTAAGACAACAAATTACACAAGCTGCGGTAGATTTAGGTAAACATACTGGATATATTTCCGCAGGTACTGTAGAGTTTCTAGTAGATGAAAAACAAAATTTTTACTTTATAGAAATGAATACTAGAATTCAAGTAGAGCACACAGTTACTGAAGAAATTACTGGAATTGATATTGTGAAAGAACAATTGAAAATTATTGGTGACAACAAATTAGATTGAAAACAAAAAAATATTAAAATTAATGGACATTCAATAGAAATTAGAATTAATGCAGAAGATTCAAAAAATGAATTTAAACCACAAGGCGGAGTAGTAGATTTCCTCCATGTACCAAATGGCAAAGGCATTAGATTTGATTCTGCATTGTACAATGGCTGCACTTTATCTCCATTTTCTGATTCCAACATTGGAAAACTTATAGTACACTCTAAAACTAGAGAAGGCGCAATTCTAAAAATGCAAAGAGCCCTTAATGAATTAGTTATTTCTGGTGTCAAAACTAATATTCACTTCCAAAACCATCTTTTGCTTTCAGATGAATTCATCAAAGCAACACACACTACTAAATTTACTGAAAATATCTTTATCAAAAGATATTTAAAAAATTTAAAATAGGAGGAAAAAATGCTTAAATTTTTTAAAACAAAAAAATTACGTAATGAATCAAAAGAAATCCTAAATAAAAAAGTTAAGATTAAAAAAATCAAGCCATTTAAAGCTCCTGAAGTAAATGATGATAATTATCAAAAATGTAAAAATTGCACAGAAATTGTTCAAACAAAAAAAATAGTCGAATCAATGTACTCTTGTCCTAAATGCAATTTCTTATTTAGATTAAATCCTCAACAAAGAATAGATATAACATTTGATTCGTTTGATGAATTGTTTAAAAATGAAAAACAAACAAACCCTTTAAACATTGATTTTTATGATAAAAAGTTAAAATCTGCAAAATCAATTTCAAAACAAAATTCAGCTATTACAACAGGTGTGGCAACTATCGAAGATCAAAAATTCGCCGCTTTTGTAATGAACCATGAATTCATTATGGGCTCTATGGGAACTGTAGTAGGGGAAAAAATTTGTAAATTATTTCAATATGCTACCAAACATAAATTATCTGTTGTGGGTTTTACTGCATCAGGAGGAGCAAGAATGCAAGAAGCAATGTTTTCATTAATACAAATGGTAAGAACATCTGCTGCTGTAGCTAATTTTCAAAAAGCAGGTAAATTATATATGCCTATTTTAACAACCCCAACATATGGAGGAGTTTCTGCTTCTTTTGCTATGTTAGGCGATATTATAATGGCTGAAGAAAAAGCTATGATTGGATTTGCTGGTAAAAAAGTTATAAAAGATGCTATGAATATAGATTTACCAGAAGGTTTTCAAACTGCAGAATTTTTACTTGAAAAAGGTTTTATTGATTTGATTTCTTCAAGAGAGTATATGAAAGAAAATATTTATAAAATTTTGTCCATGCATTCTAAAAAGAGAGGTAAATAATTATGCAGAAAAAAAATAAACTTTGAGAATCAATTCTTAAGTCTAGAGAAAAATCTAGACCTCAAACAAAAGAGGTTATTGATAATGTATTTGATGAATTTATAGAATTAGCAGGAGATAGAGCTTTTGCAGATGATAAGGCTATAATAGGTGGGATTGGTATAATCGGAAGAGTTTCTTTTACTGTTGTTGGACAACAAAAAGGAAGAGGAATACAGGAAATTCAAAAAACAAGAAATGGTATGTGTTTGCCTGAAGGTTATAGAAAATCATTAAGGCTTATGAAGCAAGCTGAAAAATTTGGCAGACCAATAGTTTGCCTTGTAGATACACCAGCTGCTTATTCAGGTATAGAATCTGAAGAGCGTGGTATATCCAAAGCAATTGCTACCAATCTAATGGAAATGTCACAGTTAGAAGTTCCAATAGTAACTATTATTCTTTCACAAGGTGGTTCAGGTGGGGCATTAGCATTGAGTGTGGCTAATGAAATATGATCATTAGAAAATTCATATTTCTCAATACTTGCACCTGAAGGTTTTTCAACAATTTTATGAAAAGACTCTTCTAGAGCAAAAGAAGCAGCAGAAATTATGAAATCAACACCTTCAGAACTTCTTAAAACTAATTTTACAGATAAAATAATAAAAGAACCCAAAGAAGGTATTGCAACTAATCCCAATTTTGTTTACAGACAAATTAGAGAAAATTTAATTAAATTTGCTGCAAAAAATAAACCAGGTTATAGCAACGTTAAAAAAAGAAATAAAAAATTTAACTCAATTAAACCATATAAATAAAATATTAAAAACATGATAAACATGTTTTTATTTATTGAACAAATGGTAATGTTTAGTAAATGAAAGTGTGAATGACTTGAAAACTTCTTTTTGACCGTCTATTTCCCAATTAGCTGATCCATCATTGTTCAAACCAAGGAACTTATATACCTTGCCATCTATATTCATAACTTTATTTTTAAATATCTGCATATCTTCAATATCTCTAATATTAACAGTCTTAAGATTTTTCATATAATTCTTAACAAATGTAACAGCAAAATCTGCTTCCGGCCATTTTTTTTGATATTGATTTATATAAGAAGTAGCTTTTTCAGATATTTCTTTATTAAAAATTTTGCGATTTAAATTAATTCCTGAACCAAAAATATATCTATCACCATGTTTTACCAGCATCATTCCAGCTACTTTCTTACCCCCCAAAATAATATCATTTGGCCATTTGATTTTAGCACCAAACATTTTCGCTATAGTATATGCTGCAATCATCAAGGCAATTGCAGGCTTCCTATCGCATTTAAAATTCATAGCAGTCTCAATAGCACCTTTATCGTTATACCAAGGAATTTCTTTTTTAGTAGCAGGTTCTCTAATTTCAAGTTTATTTATCTTCCTAAAAACATAAGTATTTGGGTATTTTTTTACATATTCCATAGTTATAACATCTAAATGTGAAATATCTTTTATATTCATATTAACCTCATCAAAATAATTATAATGGAAAAAGCCCAAATATAATCTTTTTTATGATATAAATTACCATGGAAAGAAGAGGATAAAAATGTTAAAAAAAATATTTGACATTAAAACCATTACATATTCAGCTATTATTACCGCTATAATGTCTATCTCCATTCCGCATAAATTACAGATAGTCGGCCCCGTACCAATAACTTTGACAGTATTTGTGCTCTCATTGTTTTCAATGTTATTTGAGCCTAAATACGCACTCACAGCAGTGTTTACATATTGAATATTATTGGCTATAGGTTTACCAGTTGCAGTTGGTTATCAAGGTGGTATTTCAAGATTTGTTAGCCCTTGAAGCGGATATTTATGAATGTACCCAGCTTTTGCTATTATGGAAATGTTTTTTTCTAAATATATAAAAAATTCAACTACAAAAACAATATTAGCTCAATCATCTGCCTTAATTATCTTATACATAGGTGGCGCTGTTATGTTGATTATTTCTGGAAAATACAACTTACCAGATTCAATTAGATTCGGAGTAAAGCCATTCATTATAATTGATTCATTAAAAATTATAGCAGCATTTATCATTGCTAAAATTATTAGAAAATCAACACACATTTTTAAAAAATAATGCATAAAACATTATTTTTAATTTGATTTTGATATAATTATAACCTAGGAGAAAAATATGCCACAAAAATTATGACCATTTATTATTGGTGTATCTTCAGCTTGGTTTGCTCAAATTATAAAAGTATTTACTTATAAATGGAAAACAGGCAAATGAGATTGAAAAGTTATTTTGACCTCAGGAGGTATGCCTTCATCTCATGCATCTGGTTTTTCAGCTATGTCTACATCAATTTTTTTACAAGAAGGATTTACTTCAGCTTTCACTCTTTCTTTGGGTATTTTAACGGTTGTGATGTATGATGCCATAAACATTAGGTGATTTGGGGGTGTGTCTTTGCAAAAAATTTCTAATTTAACAGAACAATTGGTAAAAAAGCAACTTATTGAAATTAACAAAGTCCTAAAGCAACCTTCAAAATCTGTCCTTGGGCATAAAGCATCTGAAGTGGCCATTGGTTTATTTATAGGGGTTTTATTCTCATATTTAATACATATAATGTTTTAGAATTAAAAAGAGCCTTTGGGTCTTTTTTTAATTATGATATAATCTATTAGAAAAAGAGGTAATTATGAGAAAACAATATATTTTTGGAAACTGGAAGATGAATAACAACCTTCCAGAAACAATAGAATTTTTTAAATTGGCAGAAGAATCATTAGCAAATGCAGATTTAAACCAAATAGTTATGGGAATTGCGGTTCCATCTATAAACATTTTTCCTGCACTAGATCTTTCAAATATCATTCAAATTGCTGCTCAAAACATTCATCAAGAAGACAGCGGAGCATTTACAGGAGAAATTTCTGTAGGAATGATTAAACAAGCAGGATTAAAATATTGCGTTGTAGGACATTCAGAAAGAAGGCACATGTTTGGTGAAACAGATAGTGTTGTAAACAAAAAAATCCGTAAACTACTAGATAATGATATTACACCAATTTTTTGTTTAGGAGAAACTGAAGAAGAATATAATGGTGGCAAGACAGCATCAGTATGTCAAAGTCAAATTGAAAAAGGTCTATCAGGAGTTTGTGAAACAGGAGTACAAAACACAGTCATTGCTTATGAGCCGATTTGAGCAATAGGAACTGGAAAAACTGCTACACCAGTAATAGCTCAAAAAACAATCAAAGTCATCAGAGAAAAATTAACTGAAATGTATAGTGAAGAAGTGGCACAAAAAGTTTCAATTCTTTACGGAGGATCAGTTAAACCAGAAAATATTAAAGAAATTATGGTTCAACCAGATATTGATGGAGCACTTGTAGGTGGAGCATCAGTTAAGGCTGAATCATATATAAAATTATATGAAAATAAATAGAGGAATTAATAATGAATAAAAAAACGATTGTATTAGCAATCCTAGATGGATATGGATTTAAAGAAGATTATGCAGGAAATGCAATTGAGCATGCTAAAACGCCATTTTTTAATTATGTGTTTAAAAATTATCCTTGAACAAAAATTAATGCTTCAGAAGGTTGGGTAGGTTTGCCAGAAGGACAAATAGGCAACTCTGAAGTAGGACACTTAAATATAGGGGCAGGAAGAATTGTAGACCAACCACTAGTCAAAATTTCAAAAGCAGTAGAATTAGATACTTTAAAAGATGAACAAACTATTAAAGATGCGGTTACTTATTCTAAAAAATATAATAAAAAAATCCATGTTATTGGTCTTTTATCTGACGGCGGAGTTCATTCCCACATAAAACATATAAAAGGTGTGTTAGAAATATTTGAAAAAGAAGGTCTAGAGACATACCTACATGCTTTCATGGACGGAAGAGATACACAACCTGATATCGGGGAAACTTTTATTGATCAAATGAAAGCACATAAGATAGCAACAATTTCTGGTAGATACTATGCAATGGATAGAGATAAGAATTTTGATCGTCTTCAAAAAACTCTAGATATTATGATTGAAAATAAAGGTAAATCATTTACATCTGCATATGATTATATTATTTCTCAAAAATCAGAAGGAAATACGGATGAGTTTATTATCCCTGCATTTAACACACAACTAAATGTAAAAGTAGAAGATGGGGATGTTATGTTTATGGTTAACTTTAGACCTGATAGGGCAAATCAAATTACTGCAGCATTTACAGCTAAAGATTATGAATTTAAACCAAATGTTCCAAAAGATATTTATTTTGTATCATTAACTCAACTTGCAGATTATACAAATACTCATATTGTTTTCCCACTGGAAATTTTACAAAATACTCTTGGTGATTGACTTTCAGAAAAAGGATACAAACAATTAAGAATTGCCGAGACAGAAAAATACGCACATGTTACTTTCTTTTTTGACGGAGGAATTGATAAAGAAATTAATGGTTCTGATAGAATTTTAATTGGGTCACCTTCTGTAGAAACTTATGATTTAAAACCAGAAATGTCTTTGCCAGAAGTAACAGAATCACTAGTTGAGCAAATTAAATCTGCTAAATATGATTTAGTAGTTCTAAATTATGCCAACCCAGATATGGTTGGGCATACTGGTAATTATGAAGCAACTATAAAAGCGGTTGAATGAGTAGATAAAGGATTAAAGGATCTTTATGATGCGCTACAAACTATTGGAGGAACATTAATTATAACTGCTGACCATGGTAATGCAGAAGAAATGTTGGATGAATCAGGAAAACCTAAGACAGCTCACACATCCAATTTAATTCCATTTATTATCACTGATAAATCTGTTGAATTAGAAGAAGACGCTACTACAGCACTTTCAGGAGTTGCACCAGCTATTTTAAAATATCTTAACGAAGATATCCCAAAAGAAATGACAGGAAAATCTATTATTAAAAAATAGGCCATCTATTAATTTTTTGTTAAAATATTTTTGAACTAGTTAAATAGAAAGTTAGAGAGAATAATGTTTAAATTTCTATCATTTATAAAAATATCAACAACTTTTGCTGGTGCATGTAATAGTGGAAACCATGACTTGATTGAGATGGTAGGCGCCATATCATAAAACTGCAGATCACACAGCAATTTCGTTAGTAAAATAATCCAGTCTTTTTTTTTAAAAATAAGACTGTTTTTTATTATGGAAACATATATAAATATTTTTTTGATATAATAAAAAAGTTAAATACAATAACAGGAGAAAATTAATGTCAAAAATCAAAAAAGTTTGAGCTAGAGAAGTAATTGATTCTAGAGGAAACCCAACTGTAGAAGTTGAAATTACAACTGCTTCAGGTTTCAAAGGAAGAGCAATTGTTCCCTCAGGTGCTTCTACAGGTTCAAGAGAAGCTCTTGAGCTTAGAGATGGCGGAAAAAGATTCCTTGGTAAAGGTGTTAAAAAAGCCATTAAAAATGTAAATGAAAAAATTGCACAAAAAGTTAAAGGGATGGAAGTTTCAAATCAAAAAGCATTAGATCATGCAATGCTGGACTTAGATGGAACACCATTTAAGAAGAAACTCGGAGCAAATGCCATTCTTGGTGTTTCAATGGCAGCAGCACATGCAGCTGCAAATGAAAAAGGCAAATCACTATTTAAGTATATTGGTGGATCAAAGGCTGTAACTTTACCAGTTCCAATGATGAATATTATAAACGGGGGCGAACATGCTGACAACTCACTAGATATTCAAGAATTCATGATTATGCCCACAGGGGCAAAAACATTCAAGCAAGCAATTCAAATGGGGGCAGAAGTTTTCCATACTCTTAAGAAAATTTTGCATAAAAAAGGTCACGTAACAGCTGTAGGTGATGAAGGCGGTTTTGCACCTAACTTAAAAACAAATGAAGAAGCCATTAAAGTTATTATTGAAGCTATTAAAACAACAGGATACACAACAAAACAAATAGAAATAGCTATGGATTGTGCGGCTTCAGAATTCTACGATAAATCTAAAGGTCTATATCACCTAAAAGGCGAAGGTAAAAAACCAATGACTTCAAAAGAATTAGTAGACTACTATGCTTTGCTAGTTGCTAAATACCCAATTGTTTCTATTGAAGATGGTCTAGATGAATCAGATTGAGGCGGATTCAAATATATGACTGAAAAACTAGGAAAGAAAATTCAAATAGTAGGGGATGACTTGTTTGTTACAAACCCATCCATTCTTAATGAAGGTATAAAAAAAGGAATTACAAACTCAATTCTAATTAAAGTTAACCAAATAGGAACACTTACAGAAACATACCAAGCTATTAAAATGGCTCAAAAAGCTGGATATACAGCAGTTACTTCACACCGTTCAGGTGAGACAGAAGATACAACAATAGCTGACTTAGCAGTAGCTCTAAACACTGGGCAAATCAAAACGGGTTCAATGTCTAGAACAGATAGAATTGCTAAATACAACCAACTTCTTAGAATTGAAGAAGAACTTGGTGCAAAAGCTAAATACCCCGGTAAAAAAGCATTTTATAATTTAAAAAAGTAAAAATAAAAACGCCTTATGGCGTTTTTTTAAATGTAATTAATGAACAAAAAAACAAGCTATTTGTGATATAATTAATTAAGAAAATAGGTTAAATTATGAAATTTGTATTATTAATAATAGGTATTATATTCTTATTTTTAGGATATAAAATGTACAAATCTAAAATAGATATTATCAACACCCCAAAGTCTCTAGGTTCTAAAGGTGGATCATCACTTTTTGATAAAATTATTAACAACGACTTTGAGGATGGATCATAAAATGTTTGAATCATATGAAAAATTAAAAAAAGCTTTAACTACTGTTGATTCAAAATATGAAGAAATTCAAAATGCATTATCCTCTCCAGATATTGGAAATGATATTCCAAAAATGACTAAATTAAAAAAAGAAGCTTCTTTTATAGAAGAAGCTTACAATATTCATAAGTTAATAAAAAATGAGATACACAACTATGCTCAAGCCAAAGAAATGTTTTTAAGTAAAGATCCTGATTTTATAGAAGAAGCAAAATCCGAAATGCAACAATTAGAAAAATCTATTGAAAAACATTGTGAAAAAGCACAAATTTTACTTTTACCCAAAGACATAAATGACAATAAAAACGTTGTTGTCGAAATAAAAGGTGCTGCAGGTGGAGATGAAGCCAATATTTTTGCAGGAGATCTTTTAAAAATGTATACAAGATACTTCGAACAAAAAGAAGGCTTTAAAATGGAAGTCATTAATGCTAACATCGCTTCCACAGGAGGTTATTCTAATGTTGAATTCTCAGTAAAAGGACATGGTGCGTATTCATTGCTAAAATGAGAATCTGGAGCACACCGTGTTCAAAGAGTTCCTTCAACAGAGTCAAAAGGCAGAGTCCATACTTCAACAGCCACAGTCTTGGTAATGCCAGAAGCAGAAGATATTGATGTTGAAATTAAAAAGACAGATTTAAAAATTGATACATTCAGAGCTTCTGGTGCCGGGGGACAGCACGTTAACACAACTGATTCAGCTATTAGAATCACTCACATACCTACAGGTATTGTTTCTGAGTCTCAAGATGGTAGATCGCAACATAAAAACAAAGAAATTGCAATGACATTGCTAAAAACAAGGATTTATAAAGAAATATCGGAAAAACAAGCAAAAGAAAGAGGAGATGAAGCCAGAGCTAAAATCGGTACTGGAGATAGATCAGAAAAAATTAGAACATATAACTATCCTCAAAATAGAGTTACTGACCATAGAATAGGTTTGACAATAAATAAACTTGAACAAGTTATGCAAGGTTCTGCATTGCAAGAATTTATTGATGGTCTTTTATCAGAAGAACAAAGGCAAAAAATAGAAAATTCACAAAAATAGGCGTTAATCCTATTTTTTTAATATATACAAGTATATATTAATTAGCCATTGTTAGCAAATAAGTATTGACTTTGCTAACAAACTAATGTAAGATATTTTATGTAGGAGGTAACATGAAGCAAAAAGATATCCAAAAAAATGAAAAAAAAGTTTCTAAAAACAAAAAAACTAAAAAGGTGAAAAACCAAACAAAAATAGATAAAGAAATTATTAAAACTTTAGAAGAGCAAATAAAAGAACAAAAAGATAATTATCTAATTGCACTTGCAGATTTAGAAAATGATCGTAAAAGATTTGAAAAGTCAAAACATGAATTCATAAAATTTGCCAACAGAAAAGTTTTGGGAGAATTAATTAAAATTTTAGATACTTTTAATATGGCTATGAATATAAAAGACCCGTCTTCAGAAGTTAAAAATTTTCTAATTGGTTTTAAAATGATTGAAAATCAATTTAAAAATTTATTAGAAAGCAACGGTATAAGTAAAATTGAAGTCCAACCTGGAGATGAATTTGATTCAGAATTACATTTTTCTATGGAAGAAGTAGACTCAGAACAATTTAAACCTGGACAAATAACTACAATTATTAAAGATGGATACAAAATCCACAAAATACTACTAAGGCCTGCAATGGTTAAAGTTGTTAAAAACAAACAAGATAAAGAATAAGGAGAAATATTATGTCAAAAATTATCGGAATTGACTTAGGCACAACTAACTCATGTGTAGCTATTATGGAAGGTACACAATCAAAAGTTATAGCAAACAAAGAAGGCTCAAGAACTACACCTTCAGTCGTTGCTTTTAAAAACGGAGAAAAAGTAGTTGGAGATGCAGCTAAAAGACAATTAGTTACAAACCCAAATACTATCCAATCAATTAAATCAAAAATGGGAACAAAAGATAAAGTTTCTGTCGATGGAAAAGATTATACCCCAGAAGAAATATCTGCTATGATATTACAAGATCTAAAAGCTACAGCAGAATCTCATTTAGGAACAACAGTCAAAAAGGCTGTTATTACAGTTCCGGCATATTTTAATGATGCTCAAAGACAATCAACTAAAAACGCTGGAAAAATTGCAGGTCTAGAAGTTGAAAGAATCATAAACGAACCTACGGCAGCTGCACTTGCATATGGAATTGATAAAAAAAACAAAGAACAAACAATTCTTGTTTATGACCTAGGTGGTGGAACATTTGATGTTTCAATTTTAGAACTACATGATGGAACATTTGAAGTCCTTTCAACTTCAGGTGATAACAAATTAGGAGGAGATGATTTTGATCAGCTAGTTATGGGTTGAATTGTATCAGAAGGAAAAACTCAAACAGGAATTGATTTAACAAAAGATAAATTGGCAATGCAGAGAGTTAAAGATGCAGCTGAAAAAGCTAAAAAAGATCTTTCAGGTTTAATGCAGACTCAAATTTCATTACCATTTATTACAGCAAACGAATCAGGACCAGTGCACTTGGAATTAACATTAACAAGAGCTGCTTTTGAAAAAATGACTGCACAATTAGTGGAAAGAACACTTGGTCCGGTTAGAGATGCTATAAAAGATGCAAAAATTTCTAAATCAGAAATTAATGAAGTGCTATTAGTTGGAGGTTCAACAAGAATCCCAGCAGTTATTGAGGCAATCACAAAAGAACTGGGCAAAGAACCTAACAAATCCATCAACCCTGATGAAGTCGTGGCTATGGGAGCTTCTATTCAAGCAGGAGTACTACAAGGAGATGTTAAAGATGTCCTATTACTAGATGTGACACCTCTTACTTTAGGTATTGAAACATTAGGAGGTGTTAAAACACCACTAATCGAAAGAAACACAACCATTCCAACAAAAAAAACACAAATATTCTCAACTGCAGAAGATAATCAACCCGCAGTTAACATCCATGTCTTACAAGGTGAAAGACCAATGGCTGCTGATAACAAATCATTAGGAATGTTTGTTCTACAAGGCATTGAAGCAGCTACTAAAGGAACGCCTCAAATTGAAGTTACATTTGAAATTGATGCCAACGGCATCTTAAATGTTACAGCTACAGATAAGAAAACAAACAAAAAACAATCAATCACTATCCAAAACAACGATGGACTTTCTGATGAAGAAATTGAAAGAATGGTTAAAGAAGCGGAAGCAAACAAAGAATCAGATGATAAAAAAGCAAAAGAAGTAGAAACTATAAACAAGGCTCAATCATTTGTTAACCAAATGGAAAAAACTTTAGCTGATCAAGGTGATAAAGTTGATTCAAAACAAAAAGAACAAGCCCAAAAAGAAATAAATGAATTAAAAAAATTAATTGAATCTAAAGAAATTGATAAACTTGGTGCTAAATTAAAACAAATTGAACAAATGATGGTAGCAATGCAACAGGCACAAAAACAACAAAATAAAACAAATCCAGATTCTAAGACAGAATCTAAAGAAGAAGACAACGTAGTTGACGCAGAATTTAAAGAAAAAAAATAATTTTAACAAACAGGTACAAACCTGTTTTGTTAACATTTAAGGAAATCACATGGCAGACACATCTTACTATGATTTATTAGGTGTATCGAAAGATGCAACTGAAAGAGAAATCAAAAAAGCCTTTAGGAATAAAGCAAAAAAATATCATCCCGATGTAAACAAAGATCCAGGAGCAGAAGCAAAATTTAAAGAATATGCAGAAGCATATGAAGTTTTATCTGACTCTCAAAAAAGATCAAAATATGATAGATTTGGTAAAGACGGAACACAAGGCGGATTTAGTGGGGCAGGATTTGATTTCAATAATTTTGATTTTGGTGATATTTTTAGTGATATTTTCGGCTCAGCATTTGGAGGTGGCAGACGTCAAAGAAAGAGCCCTGGGCCGCAACGTGGCCAAGATGTATTTGTAAGAATGAATATTAGTTTTGAAAATGCAGTTTTTGGAGGAGATATTGATGTAGATGTAGACACACAAGAATCTTGCAAAACATGTAAAGGTCAACGTGTTGAAAGTAATTTAGATATAAAAATTTGCTCTATATGTAATGGTTCTGGAATTGAACTAATACAACAAAGAACGCCATTTGGTGTCATTCAATCTCAAACAACTTGTCGTACATGTTTAGGAGAAGGTGAAGAAATTATCAAACCGTGCTCCAAATGTAGAGGAATAGGCCATAATGATGTAAACAAAACTATTACTCTTACTATTCCAGCAGGGATTCAAAGTGGAAACCAATTAAGAGTTTCAAGAAAAGGTTATGCAGGTACTAAAGGCGCTCCTAATGGTGATTTATATGTTGAAATCCATGTTAAAGAACATGATAAATTTTCAAGAGTAGGGCACAACATTCATGTGGAAATTCCAATTTCTTCATTTGATGCTATGTTGGGAACAGAAATTGATGTTCCAACTATTCATGGAGATGTAACTTTGACCGTGCCACCCCAAACAGAGTATGGGACAAAACTCAAAATTACCGGAAAAGGTGTTATCACACCTGCTAGAAAAGGCGATCAAATAGTAACTATAAAAGTAAAAACTTCAAAATTAAATAAAAAACAAAGAAAATTAGTCGAAGAAGCTAAAAACTATACAAAAGATACTATTTTTTCAAAATTTAAAAAAATGTTTTAAATATTAATAATGATATACTAGTTAGGTTAATACCTAACTTTTTTTGATATAATTATTTAGAAAAAGAGGTAACTATGTCACAAAAATTAGAAAGAATTTCTGATATCAACACAGAATTTGATAAATGATATACAGATGTTGTTAAACAAGCAGGGCTTATGGAATATGGTGAAGTAAAAGGAACAATGATTATTAAACCATATGCATGAAAAATGTGAGAAATTATTCAAGAAGAACTTAACAAAAAGTTTAAAATTGAAGGAGTTCAAAATATTGCAATGCCATTATTTATCCCTAAAATTTTAATCGACAAAGAAAAAGATCACGTAGAAGGATTTGCTCCTGAAATTTTAGCTGTAACTAAATACGGGCATAATGAGTTGGAAGAACCTTTTTACATCAGACCAACCTCTGAAGTTTTGTTTATGCACCAATTTAAAAAAGATGTGAAATCTTTTAGAACACTACCGATTAAATGAAATCAGTGATGCTCAGTTGTAAGGTGAGAGAAAAAAACCAGACCATTCTTAAGGTCAACTGAATTCCATTGGCAAGAAGGCCATACTGTTCATGCAGATGCTCAAGAAGCAAAAGATTTAACGGTTAAAATTTTACATCATTATAATGATTTATCTAAAGATATACTGGCAATACCTATGTTTTTAGGTGTTAAATCAGAATCAGAAAAATTTGCAGGAGCAAAAAAAACATACACTATTGAGGCAATGATGAAAAACGGTAAAGCTCTTCAATCAGCTACATCACACTATTTTGGCGATAATTTCACAAAAGCATATGATATTGTCTTTCAAAATAAAGATAATCAAACAGAGCATCCTTTCACAACATCATGAGGTATTTCGACAAGAATTATTGGAGCTATCATTATGGTTCATGGCGACGAAAAAGGATTAGTTTTGCCACCAAACATTGCTCCATTTCAAGTAATTCTACTTCCTATTATAAACAAAAATGATGAAAAAGCTCTATTAAAAGCCAAAGAATTAAAAGCAAAATTATCTTTTTTTAGAGTTTCCATTGATTCTTCAGAAAAATCACTTGGATTTAAATCTGCTAATTCTGAAATCAAAGGTATTCCAATAAGAATTGAATTAGGTCCAAGAGATTTAAAAAACAATGAAATAACTATTGTGAAAAGAAATACAAGTGAAAAAATTCAATTCAATCTAGATGGTAATATTTCTGAAAAAATTGCACAACTTTTAAATGAAATACAGCAAGAAATGTATAATAAGGCATTTGAAACAAAAGAATCAAATACAAAGGAAGTTGCAAATTTTGATCAATTAAAAAACCAAGTAAAAACAGGATATGCTTTAGCAAATTGATGTGAATCTGCTGAGTGTGAAAAACAGATTAAAGAAGAAATCGGAGCAACAACAAGGTGCAAACCATATAAAAGCGCAAAAAATCTAATAGGTAAATGTGTAAAATGCAGCAAAGAAGCAAAAACACAAATATATTTCGCTTTAGCCTACTAGATATTAAAATCACCTTGGGTGATTTTTTTTAAAAAATCAAATTATTTATTTTTTTAACTACTTATTAATTAGAAAGGTTAAAATATGAGTATAAAACAAATTCAAAAAATTAAAAATACAGAAAAAAACGCTATTATGAAGTCTATTTTTCAAAATTATACTAATGTAAAAAATACAGATTTTAGTAAAACAAAAAAGTTGAATCAAAAAGATTACAACAGATTACAGTTGTTCGCTTTAACAGAATCAATTATTTCTATTATGGATCCAGAAGAGTTTAAAACTATTAGATCGGTTTTCATTGAAGATAAAAAAATAGAGAATGAAAATAAATTAAATTACGCTATTAATAAGTTTGTTTTCTATTTGTTAGCATAATGTTAAATACTTTATTTGCTTTAACAAACATTATAAACACATCTTCAAGTTATGATCAAACAATTAAGGCTCCATTTAGATTTGAAAAAATAACTGCAAGTTACGATGAGAACACAATCTCAGTTA
This sequence comes from Mycoplasmatales bacterium, assembly GCA_965214965.1. GTDB lineage: Bacteria > Bacillota_I > Bacilli_A > CBDATW01 > CBDATW01 > CBDATW01. The sequence goes on along the minus strand of OZ244030.1, from coordinate 426,073 downwards.
TACTAGATTATTACATCAACACAAATGAGCCTACAGAAATATCGCTTTCTGTCAACGGCCATAACAAACATGAAGTACTTTCTTTACAAAGATCTAAAAAATCAATGAGAAAAATTAAACTATCATTACCAAATGATGGTGAGAACAACACTTTAAGAATCAACTTTTCCGCAATTTTTGCACAGAGTTACAATATGGATGGCAGTTTTTACTTTGATAACGGGACTAAGGAAAGTCATGATTTAGATGAGAATGGACAATACAAATATAAAATTATTAAAGAGATCATGTTTATAAATAAAACACAAACTTTCTTATATAAATACAATTATATTAATATTAATGTTTTACCAAATAAAAACAACACATATAATACCTATTCCAAAATTGTGGAATCTGATAATCTAAATACTAAATTATTAGTTAATTTGAAAAGGAATAATGAAATTGTGTTCCAAGGAACGGCTGACAAAGAAATTTCAAATAAGTTAAATTTGCCTGGTAATTATAACTCTCAAATACTGCTTAAGTATAGAGTAGGCGGAGTTTATAAGAGTGTAAATTTAAATTATGATTGAAATATTGAAAAAAATTATAAAGGAGATTGTAAGAATTCTTACATATGTTTGTTAAATGATAAAATTACAGGAACTCTTGAAGAAATTATATCAACAAATCTTATTTTATAAAGAATATGTCATTATATTTTTGGTAGGTCTTTCCACTTTGATTTGATTAATGTTTTCACTAGGATCAACTAAAAGCAATATATTAAAACAATCTACAGAAAATGCAAAATTTAATAAAAACATAGTAAAACAATCTATAGTTTTACCAGAAAAAAACATGTTGATATCAACTGTCCAAGATGGACAAATTAATAAAAAAATATTTATAGAAAAATATAAAAATATATTTAAAGCTATAAATACTATAAAAGGCAAGGTTAGCATATCTTTTAATTTTTACAAATCAAGTAACAAAGTGACTAGCGTTGAGGTTGTTATAAAGCATTATATACCAGAATTAGAAGAAGTAATTATTAAAAAACAAATTATTAGAATCTCTGTCAATAACTAGTAGAAAAAGATTTTTAATTATGTTAGAATTATCAATGCAGTAAAAGGCGGGTGTCGTATAATGGTAGTACAACGGATTTCAAACCCGTTAGCGTGGGTTCGATCCCTACCACCCGTGCCATTGAAAAATAAAAACTCCAAAATTGGAGTTTTTATTATTTAATTTTTGAAATTGTTATTCCAAATGATTTTGGCCCAATATGAGTCGCTACAGAAGTAGGGACTTTTTTGAAAATTGCTTTGACTCCAAATCTCTCTTCAACCAAAGATTTAAGCTCAGCTTTTTCCTTTTTGTTTTGACCATATTCTAGAATTGCAATTTCATCAACTTTACCCATTTTATCTTGGGCATGTTTATGAATTTTAGAAATAGCTTTTTTAATTGATCTACACTTATCAAATTTTTGACCAGATCCATCTTCACCAATATGCATTAAAGGAATAATCCCAACCATTTTGGCAAATTTTGCAACAGCAGGTGAAACCCTCCCTGACCTTGCTAGATAATTTACATCGTGTGGTACTAGGTATGTGAAAAGAGAAGCCCTTAATTCTTCAAGTGTTTTCAAAACTGAATCTAATGAATTATTTTTAAGTAGTTTTGCTGCTAATTTTGCCATAACTACAATGGCATTACCAGCTTGTAAAGAATCTAAAACTTTAACATTAGAATAATTTTGTGCAACTTGGCAAACATTAGAGTAAGTTCCAGACATCATACTTGAAACTGTTATCACAAGAACCCCTTTATGTTTTGTTGATCAATCAAAAATTTTATCTTCAATAACTTTAGTTGCAGGCTGAGAAGTTTTAAGTATAGCACCTTCTTCTTGCCTCTTTAATATTCACTTAGTATCGATATCAACTCCATCATTATACTTTTCGTTACCATCTATAACTGAGATCGGGATAAACCCAAACCCCAATTTTTCAGCTTGTGCTTTAGTCATTCCAGATACTGAATCAACTACAATTTTCACCATATTACTTTTCTCCTTTTATATGATATAATTTCTTTATCTAGTAAATTATACTAAATTGAGAGGTTAATATGAAAATATTTAAAAGTTTGATAGTTTCAGGGTTATTATTATTTCCTTCATGTAATTTAAATTTAACAAAACCAAAAGAAAATACAAATGAAATAAGTCCAAAATGCGAAACTCAAAATTATGCTTGAGCAATAGAACCAGAAGGAAAACTTTTCACATGCCAATTTAATGAATTTCATATTTCTGCATACAAAGTGCCAGCTATGGAAAACAAGGAATATATGATAAAGGTTTATAAATGATTTATGAAAAGCGCATTTTACGGCCCAGAAATTCATACTTTCCAAGGAATCTTGTTCAACGGAGAAACATCAAAACCTTATTCTTTTGGTTCATACAACCCTCGCTATAAATTAATAGAAATTTATCCAAACAACACTTATACCACAGCTAATTTTCCTGTTCCAAAAGAATATGCAAAACGAATGGGCGTAAATAATATTGATCCTAAATCTGACTATAGATATTGACTATATACAATTTCTCATGAATACAACCACCATTCAACTGTTGCTATGTCAACTCAAAAATTAATTACACATAACTTCGGTGGTAATGAAGTTCATGATATTGTCATCAATAAAAAAGGAAAAAGATTTTTAAAACATTACGGCATAAATAAAAGACCCGAATATTATGATTATAACAAAGTTCAACCTATACCTCCGGGGTCAGGCGGTAATAAAAGATTTTTTTGGCCAAAAAAATATTATGGCACATCCTTTAACAAATATTTATGAACCAAACCAGAGTTATTAACCAGAGCACTTGGACTTTACACGTATCCAGTACCAAAGGAATTACAAAACGAAAAATCTGTCAATGCATATGGTGGTATTTCCGAGGATTATTGATGGTTTGCTAACTATGGGCTAAATATTTATGAAACCTACAAAGATAAAGATGGAAAACCTGTCCAAAAACCAACAGATAATGCTTTAAAAAAATGAGCAGAATTCATTGATAATGAGTGATATAATGATGATGCTAAATTTGGAGAAATTTTTGTTACACATGACGGCAAAATCGTTATTTCGCATAATTCTAAGACCTCAAAAATACATTTAATAAATATAGATGATTTATCAGATACCATTACATTTGATAAAATCTCTAAAAAAGATAATTTAAATTACTATTGAAGACCTTTTGATTCAAGAAAAAAAAGGCAAATATCTCTAGAATCTAAAGTCGCAAAATCTACTAATAAAATAAATGTAGATTCTACTTACAAATTATTTTATGGAAAATATCATTTAACAGAAGCTTTTGATCTTGTAGAAGGGCAAAGCAAAATTATGCTTTGAAGTGAAGACACAAACATTAGGGTGTATAAAAAAAATGGTTTGATTTACATTTCCACAAAGAAAGCATAGTTAAGTATGCTTTTTTTGTATATTGAAATGCAATATATGATAAAATATATATGCTAACCAAAGCACGATGGCGGCTGTGGTGAAGTGGTTAACACACCTGGTTGTGGTCCAGGCATTTGCGGGTTCGATTCCCGTCAGTCGCCCCATTTGAAATTTAAAGGAGTAAAAAATGAGCGCAAAAAAATTAACTATTGCAGAAGTAAAAGAAGAAATTAAATCATCTGGAATGGTTCTTCTAGATATATTCTCAATCCACTGTGGGCCATGCAAGATGCTCCTTCCAGTTTATGATGAAGTAGCTCAAGAACTTGAAGGAGTAAGCGTTATTAAATTAGACGCAGATGAAAACGATGTTGCAGGAGCAGAATTCAATGTTTCTTCAATCCCTGCTGTTATTCTTTACAAAAACGGTGAAGAAATCGATAGATTTGTTGGTTTCAAAACAAAAGAAGCAATTCTTGAGTGAGTCGCTTCACACAAGTAATGAAAAGAGCATTAGCTCTTTTTTGATATAATTTTTATATGGAAAATAAACTCAAAATCAATAAATATCTATATAAATGTTTAATGAAGATAGAATGTGGCCATTTTCTGAAAGCATTTGATAAAAATTTATTAGATATTTCGGAAGAAGACAATTTTGATAATGAAAGTTTTTCTTTATCTCCCTACTTAGATATGCTTGAAGCATTTGAAAATAGCGATAGCGAAGTGCCTGATGCAATCAAATTTTTCTTGAAATTAAAAACAAAAGTTTTAAATTATTACAAAGAAATTTATAAAAATGAACTAAAAGGTTTTCATGAAAATTTTGAATTACAAACCAAAGACGCATTTTTATCTTTTGATCTGTTTAAAATTGACAAAGAAAAAAAAGATATTCAGTTTGTTATTATCAAGCCATCAACATTTGAGAGCACGAGTAAACATTTTTTAAAAACTTGAAATAAAAAAAGAAATACAGGAACTGTTGAAGCATTAAACTTTATCGAAGTTTCTAAGAAAAAAGATATTGAATTGTTTGTAAAAGAATCTTGGTTACCTTTTGATGATAAAATATCTAGAAATAATAGTTTTCCTAAAGATGCAAAAATTTTATTAATTCCTGAATTATGATCTTCTACAAAAAGACAACAAGCATTTGAATTGTTATTTTTAATGCGCAATCTTCATGATAAATATCCAGGATATAAAATTACTGCAAAACTACCTTTAATAAACAAAACGCTTAAACCTTATACTTTTACAACATTAGAATATATACTTGATGTAGAAGATAAAATTATTAAAGCAGCATATGACTCAATTTTTAAATGAAGTGATAAAAAAATAGATAAATTTATTGCGAAAGGGAAAGAAACTGCATTTCATTTACCTAAATATCAAAAGAAATTTCCAACAAATAAAAAATGTTTTATTTGTAACAAAGACAAATCCGAAGATAAGATCAGTCAAGAATATAGAATTGATTTAGTTGAAGAAATAATAGCAGAATATCCAGATAAAATCGCAATGTTTGATTTTGAAACAATAAATGACCCTCTTCCTAACACTAATTTTTATTACCCATATGATAAGATTGTTGTTCAAATTTCCATGCATTTACTTGAAAAAGGAAAAATAGTGGGTCATAAAGAATATATCGCAAAAGATTTAAGTAAAAAAGAACTTCAAAAGATTTATTATATTATTGTAGAAGCGGTGAATCAAGGTTATAAACTTTGCGCATATTATAAAGCTTTTGAAGGATCCGCGATTAAGACTATAGAAAGAGTATTGTCACAAGATAAAATATCAAAATATTACAATTTAAGTACTGAAGACCGTAATTCAGATATTGATCGTGAAAAATATGAAATTTTAGATTTGATGGATTTTTTCAATAAAAAAAATAATTATCCTCCAATATCTCTTTGAAGATTTGGCCAATCATCTTCAATTAAAAAAACAATTGAATTTTATACTTCAAATGAAAATCCGTATAATAAACTGACAATTAATAATGGTTTTAAAGCTATGAATGAACTTTATAAAATTCTAGTAGAGAAGAATTATATTAACTCTGATCAAACTCATGAACAACTATATAAATATTGCAAACAAGATACTTTAACAATGGTAAATATTTATAATAAAATAAGAGAAGTCAGAAAACTAATACAAGAAAATGTAGGTGAAAAAGAAAAAATTATCAATGAATTAGATAAAAAATAAAAATATTGGTATAATATATTGGCATAAGTGGTGCTATAGCCAAGCGGTAAGGCACGGGTCTGCAACACCCTGATCGTCAGTTCGAATCTGATTAGCACCTCCATATATGCCCGGATGGTGGAATTGGTAGACACGGCGGACTTAAAATCCTCTGACCTTTGGTCGTGTGGGTTCGAGCCCCACTCCGGGTACCAACGCAGGTGTAGTTTAATGGTAGAACTTCAGCCTTCCAAGCTGACTGTGAGGGTTCGATTCCCTTCACCTGCTCCATATGAAATGTAAAAGACCTGGATAAGTCTTTTTTTTGTTATAATATTTCTAGGAGGATTGCGTATGAAAACAAAAGTTACGCACCCCATTTCAATAGTTGCTTATAAACATAATGGAGAATTCCATAGACTATGACGAAAAGGGATTGTCCTCAATGTATCGAGTGATAGATATATAATAATGAATAATAAGACTCTTGTAGAAGAGTCAAGTGGTAAAAAATGATATACCAGAGAACCAGCGATTTGTATTTTTTTCAAAGATCGTTGATTTAACATTATATGCATGATGAAAAAAACCGGCGTGCAATATTATTGTAATTTAGCTTCACCAGTCATCGAAGATAATGGTACGCTAAAATATATCGATTACGACCTGGATCTAAAGGTCTTTTCAAATAAAAAAACAAAACTATTAGACTTTTCTGAATACAAAAAAAACAAAAACAATTTTGAATATTCTGAAGATATTGATAAAATTATTTATTGAGAATTGCAAAATCTTAAAAAAATGATAAAAAACAAAGTAGATCCTTTCAATGAAGAATTCATTGAAAAATGGTCAAATATATATGAGGAAAATAATAAAAAAAAATAAGGCCAAGCCTTATTTTTTGTTAGTAGAATAGAAAACTGGGCTTGCTTTAGGATTGATATAAGTTGCAATTGATGCCATTGCAGAAATTACATCTCCAAGACCTGATGTTATAACATCAATTTTACCTTCGTATCTACAAGCATTTCCTACGGCTCATATCCCTTCCACTGAAGTTTTGTTAAAACCATCAACTTTAATTTTGTTTTTTTCAAAGTCCATGCCTCATAGTCCAATTTTACCAAATGAAGTTTTCACTCCGTATTGAACTAAAATTTCATCATATTTTAATATAGTTTTGTTGTCATTTTTATCTTTAATTAAGATTTCTTGATCATTTACACTAACCACATCATGATTTTTAAATATATCCACTCCACTTTCTAATTCAGCTACCGAACCTGCCTTAGCTCTAAAATTATCTCTTCTATGAATTATAGAAACATCAGAAAATTCTTTAAATTTATTAGCCCAATCAACTGCAGAATCTCCTCCGCCAAAAACTACAACTTTTTTATTTTTAAATTTTTCTAAATCTTGAACAAAATAAGAAATATTTTTTAGATAATATTCGTTTTCTAAACCTAGTGTTCTTGGCACAGCAGTACCAGGCCCAACAGAAATACAAATAGTTTTGGTTCTAATCACTTCTTCACCAATAGTTATTTCAAATCCTCCATTAATCTTTTTCATATCTTGAACAATCGTTGAAGTTTTAACTTCAATTTTTTCTTTTACTGTATTTAATTGTTCCAAAAGTAAGTCAGTAAGACCTTGTCCGGTGGTCTTTGCTTGCCCAGGGAAATCATAAACTGGTTTATCCTTAAAGAACTTAGTAGCTTGACCACCAACTGTAGCCTCTGCTTCTAATACAATTCCCTCTAAACCTCTAATTCCTGCATAAAATGCCGCGTAAAGGCCGACTGGACCTCCACCAATAATTACAATGTCTTTCATATCATATATTCTATCATATCAATATGATATAATTTTAAAAAAAGGTAATAATATGACTAAAAAAATAGATGGATTAAAGCAGATGAACATATTGGCAAAATCAATATCAACACAAATAAGACCAGGAGATATCATTTGCCTTTCAGGTGATTTGGGTGCAGGTAAAACAACCATGGTGCAAATGATTGCAAAAGAGATGGGGGTTAAAGATGTTGTTACATCACCTACTTTTGAAATAATTAAAATTTATAATGCCAAAGATCGAGATTTTATTCATATTGATGCATATAGATTGGAAGATGATCCAAATAAAGAAATGTTTGATGAGTACTTATATCATACAGGTTTTACTTTTGTAGAGTGATCGCAATTTCTTAATATTAAAAAACAAGTTAAAAAAATTTATATTAAAGTGTTGCCAAATAATGGAAGAGAGGTTAGTTTAGATGGTTTTATTTTTTAGTTCATGTCTGGATGATTTAGAAATCGGTTTAACAAATTTAAAATTTAAACTAATTGACAAAGAAACACATAAACTTGCGCGACAACAATCAGAATTCATGATTTCAAAAATTAAAAAATTTTTGAACAAAAATAATATTGATATTTCAAATATTAAAAAAATATATTTTACAAATGGACCAGGTAGTTTTACAAGCAATAGATTAGGTGTTATTTTTGTAAAAACGTTATTAATTTTAAATTCTGAACTTCAAATTTATACAATTGACACTCTTTCATCATTAATAAATAATGAAACAGGTTTTGTATCTATTTCTGCAAAATCAGGACAATTTTTCACAGGTAAATTTAAAAAAGGAAAGTTGACAGGAAAAATTAAAATTACAACAGAAGATAAAAACAATATTATTCACAATAGTAGTGTTGTTCAAAACATGATTAATAAAATTAAGGATTTTAAATCCATAAAGCATTTTAATGATATTAAAACTGTTTATGTAAAGGAAATTTAAAATGACATACATACTTGCTATAGAATCGTCATGCGATGAATCATCAATATCTCTTATTCAAAATGAAAGAGTTATAAAGACATTAACATTTTCGCAAGAAAAAGAATTTTCTAAAATTGGAGGAGTTGTTCCAGAACTTGCTTCTAGAATGCATGAACAAAACTTGCCAATAGTTCTGGATAAAATTAAAACTGAATTTGATTTATCTATTCTAAATGCTGTTGCGGTAACGGTTTCTCCTGGTTTGATAGGGTGCCTACAAATGGGTTTGCAAATGGCTAAGACTATTTCTTTGTATTATAAAATCCCACTTATTACAGTTGATCATATTATCGGCCATATATATTCAGGAGAAATTGAAAATCAATATAAATATCCGCTACTTTCATTAATAGTTTCAGGAGGTAATACTCAATTAATACTTATTGAAAAAGAAATGAATTTTAAATTATTAGGCCAAACTAAAGATGATGCAGTTGGAGAGTGTTTTGACAAAGTTGCCAGAGTTTTAGGATTAGGATATCCGGGAGGTCCGAAAATTGATAAAGCAGCTAAAGAAGGTGAAGACAAAATTGATTTTCCAATTGCTAATCTAGAAAAATATGATTTCTCATATTCGGGACTAAAATCATCAGTGTTGAATTATGTCAATTCAGCAAAAATGAAAAATGAAACATTGAATATTCCAAACATTGCTTGCTCTTTCCAAAAAAGCGCGGTACAACAATTGATTAATAAAATCAAAATAGCTGTTAATGATTTTCATGTAAAACAAATTGTAGTTGTTGGTGGCGTTTCGGCCAACTCACTTCTTAGAAGTTCATTTAAAGACTTCAAAGAAGAAGTAATATTTCCGTCATTAATTTACTGCACAGATAATGCAGCAATGATTGCAAAAGTAGCCATCAAAAAATATAAAAATAATCAATTTGAAAATCTTGAAGCAAAAGCTTCTCCTAACAATAAAATAGTATAAATGTTATAATAAAAAACATATATTAGGAGAATAAATGGAAATTAAAAAAATTAAAAAAGAAAACATTGGCCAAATAGTCACACTTAAAGGTTGAGTACGTTCAAACCGAGCTTCAGGGAAAATAGGTTTTATTTCATTGTTTGATGGAAGTTGCCTCTCAGGAATCCAGGTGGTTTATAAAGAAAATTATGATAATTTTTCAAAACTTAATACAGGTTCGGCATTAGCTGTTAGAGGAGAAATTGTAAAATCAAAAGGAAATCAAGAATTTGAGTTACTTGCAAAAAAAATAGAATTTTCAAATAAAGCATCAGAAGATTATCCGATTCAGAAAAAAGAAACAACAAAAGAATTTTTAAGAGAAGTAGCACACGTAAGAGGTAGGACAAAATATTTTTCCGCTATGCTTAAAATTAGATCTGAACTTTCCTTCGCAATTCACAAATTTTATAATCAACAAGGATTTTACATGTTCCACTCACCAATTTTAACAGGAAATGATTGTGAAGGCGCAGGTGAAGCTTTCACTGTCACTACAAATAAAGGTGAAGAAACATTTGAAAATGACTTTTTTAAGTCAAAATCAATTTTAACAGTATCAGGACAATTACATGCAGAAACAGCTGCACAAGCTGTTAAAAAAGTTTATACCTTTGGACCAACTTTTAGATCAGAACATTCTCACACTTCTAGGCATGCAGCAGAATTCTGAATGTTAGAACCTGAAATCGCTTTTGCAGGAATAGAAGAAATCACACAACATGGAGAAGATTGTGTTAAATTTACAGTGAAACACATTCTTGACAAATGCAGAGAAGAATTAGAATTTTTTCAAGAAGCTAATGAGGATTCTGAATTAATTTCAAGGCTGAAAATACTTTCGAATGCTAAATTTACATATATGAAATATGAAGAAATTGTAGAAGTTCTTAAAAGAGCAGTGGAAGAAGGACATAAATTCGAAGATATGGATATTAAATTTGGTATGGATTTTGGTTCAGAACACGAAAGGTATGTTTGTGAAAAAGTAGTTAACGGACCAGTTTTTGCAACTCATTATCCAAAAGAAATCAAAGCCTTTTATATGAGGGTTTCAGATGATCAAAAAACTGTTGATTCATTTGACTTACTAGTTCCTGGAATTGGGGAACTAATAGGTGGCTCAGCCAGAGAAAACAATTACGAAACTCTAGTTAATAAAGCTAAACACCATGGAATTAAAGAATCAGAATTACAATGATATTTTGATTTAAGAAGATTTGGTTCAGCTCCATCAGCCGGATTCGGTTTAGGATTTGAAAGATTTATAATGTATATCACAGGAATTCAAAATATTAGAGATTCAATACCGTTCCCAAGAACCCCAGATTCAATAGGTTGATAATAGATCAAAGTCTCAAAAAAAATAGGTCTATTTTTGATATAATTATATTATATAGTAGCATAAGGAGATGTTTATGGTATCCATCATCAAGAATCTAAATAAACAACAAAAAAAAGCGGTTTCAATAACTAAAGGGCCGATAAGAATAATTGCGGGTCCAGGTTCTGGGAAGACAAAAACCATCATTGCAAGGATAGCCTCTATGATTAAATCAGGAATTAATCCTAAGTCCATTCTTGCTATTACTTTTACAAATAAAGCCGCACAAGAAATGCAAGAAAGACTTGAGACAATTGTTAAAAATAATGAAGACAAACCTTTTATTTCGACTTACCACTCATTCTGTGCAAAATTAATAAGAAAACACTCTGACAAAATCAAGTGCGGATCTTTTGATAGAAACTATACAATTATGGATGGTACAGACCAAAAGCTTCTAGTAAATAAAATTTATAAAGAATTAAAAATTTCAACTACTTTGATTGATATAGATTCTGCTATCTCATATATCTCATATTGCAAAATAAACAGTATTACAGTAGACAATGCATATGAAGATTCAAAAGATAAAATAGAAGAGAAAAAAGCTGAAATATTTGAAGACTATTTAATACACCAAACTAAAAATAACTCTTTAGATTTTGATGACTTAATTGCTTATGCAGTCGATATTTTAAAAAATAATAAAAATGTAAGAAAGGAATATTCAAATAAATTTCAATTCATCCACGTTGATGAGTTTCAAGATACAAATTATATGCAATATGATTTAGTTAAACTCTTAGCTTCAGAACATAATAACATTCTTGTGGTTGGTGATCCAGATCAAAATATTTATTCTTGAAGAGGAGCCAAAATCAATATTATTTTTGAATTTGAAAAAGACTTCCCTAAAACAAAAACAATTTATCTTAATAAAAACTATCGTTCAACAAAATCAATCCTTAAATTAGCTTCAGAATTTATTAAATCAAATAAAATTAGATTTGATAGAGAATTAAAAACAGATAATCCTAAAGGTGAGTTGATTACAGTTTTTGCTGGGTTTACAGAAGAAGAAGAAGCAGAGTGAATTGCAAGTAAGGTTGAAAAATTAATCAATGATAAGATTTCTCCTTCAGACATTATGATTATATTTAGATCGTCATTTATATCTCGCGCAATTGAGCAAGCTTTAATTAATAAAGATATTCCATTTAAAATAATCGGGGGAGTAAGATTTTTTGAACGAAAAGAAATTAAAACAGCACTTGCTTACTTGAGGTTTTCAGCACAAAAAGACGATGTTTCATTTGTTCAAGTAATTGGTTCTCCCAAAAGAGGCATCGGAGAACAAAAACTCTTGCAAATTAAATCGGTCGCAAAGGAACAAAGTGTAACTCTTTGGCAAGCAATTACTAATTACCAAGAAGAATGTAATTTTACATCAAAACAAAAAAATGCAATAAAAGCCTTTATTAAATGTTTTGAAAAATCACCCTCAGATGCGGATAAAAATTTCTATCAAGGTCTTGAAGATCTCCTAGAAGATTCAGGGTTCTTAACTGCTCTTGGCGCGGATTCTAAAAACACTGCAAGATATGACAATGTTAAAGAACTTATTAAATCTATTGAAAACTTATGTAAACAAAATAATGATCTTACAACTGGTAAGTATCTTTCTGATGTCGCCTTAGAATGAATCGGAGAGCAAAAAGAGGAAAAAGAAACAGTTAAATTAATGACTATACATAAAGCAAAAGGTACTGAGTCTGACAAAGTCTTTATAATGGGGCTATCTGATTCTATTCTACCTTCTTCTAGAGCCACAACAGATCCAGAAATGGAAGAAGAGAGGAGGTTGTTCTATGTTGCTGCAACAAGAGCCAAAAACAATCTTTACTTAACTTATTCTAAACAAAAAAAACCTTCAATGTTTTTCCAAAGTATTAATCCCAACCTTCTTCAAGAAGCTGTCTGAGAAGAGAGAACTATAACAGTAGAAGCAGAAGTAATTCATGATGACTTTGGAGCTGGAACAGTATTATCAACAGACGGAGAAATTGTAGAAATTGATTTTGGAAAAGTGCACGGAATTAAAACTTTGATGGCAAATCATAAATCATTAAAGATAAAGGAGTAAATCATGAGAGATCTTATTGTTATTATACCGGTTTACAATGCAGAAAATAATATATCGCAAGTAGTTTCAGAATTACTACTTTCTGTTCCGTGAGTACATTATGTTGTTGTTGATGATGGTTCTAGTGACAGAACTTTGAAAATATGTAAAGAAAAAGGGTATCACATCATTTCACACTCAAATAATTATGGAATTGAAACTGCTTTGGAAACAGGATATAAGTTTGCTTTACAACATGGATATGAAAAAGTAATAAGGTTTGATGGCTCAGGTTTTTATTCAGCTAAAGATATTCCTATTTTTGTAGAAGTGTTTAATGAGCAAACTGATATAATAATTGGTTCAAGATTTTCTGAGGAAAAACAAATGAAAATCTCAGATAAAATTCATTCGAATATAATTTACACAGAAAACAATAAAAAAATTCTAGATTTAAATAGTGGTTTCTCAGGAGTAAGCGCAAGAATTGCAAGAGAAATAATTTCCTCTCACAACAAAACTCTTACTACATCATTTATTTCTAAACAAATAAAAGAAGGCTATAATGTTAAAGAAGTGCTAGTATCCTATTCTCAAAACCATAAAAACAAATATTTTAAAAAAAATAATCTTTTTACTGCGTTTTCACATCTTTTAGCACATAAATTATTAAGAAAGAGAGGTAAATAACTATGATTTTAGAATTTATAAAAATAAATCTTAAATTATTCATTTCTATTTCTTGATTAGTTTTTTCAGTAGTTTATTTAATTGTCTTGGCAGGAACAACTAAAAAAAATACTAAAGCTGAAAACAAAGCTCTATACTCAATTTTACTATTAATAATTGGTACGATAATTGTTGTAGTATATAACACAAGTTATGGGTCGGAGTTATTATTAAAAATTCTCAATGATTTTGGTGTAACCAACATATCATTTACTCTTGTAGTAATTGCTTTGCTTTATTTAATAGTGAAAACATTTAAAATGAGCATAAAAATACAAACATTAAATTCTATGGTTGAAAAAATAGACCAAAGATATAGTATCAACGAAAACCACAGTGAGTATGAAAAACGTAAAAATAACCCTAGAAATTATAGATCACAATAATGTCAAAAAATATAGTTAATGAAATTAACGCATTAAAAGAAAAATTAAATCACTGAGGTTACCAATATTATGTTTTAGACAATCCAATAGTAGCAGATGAAGTATACGATGCTTCTATGCTACGCCTTTTGGAATTAGAAGCTCACTATCCAGAATTAGTAACAAACGATTCGCCAACTAAAAGAGTAGGTGGAAAAGTCATCGATTCTTTAGATAAGGTTAAGCATAAATACCAAATGTTATCTTTGTCAAACGCATTTAGCAATGAAGATTTAATAAAGTTTGATTCAGACATTAAAAAATCCACAGGGTTAGATGAAATAGAATATTTTGTAGAATTAAAAATTGATGGTTTAGCAGTATCTGTAGTTTATGAAGATGGGGTACTAAAATATGCGGCAACAAGAGGAGATGGAACTGTAGGCGAAAATATAACTGAAAATATTTCAAAAATATTTTCAATACCTTTAAAAGTTAATAATAATATAAAAGACTTTGAAATTAGAGGAGAAGTTTTCCTTTCTAAAGATGAATTTATAAGAATTAATAAAACAAAAGAGAAAAAAAAGGAAAAATTGTTTGCAAATCCAAGAAATGCAGCCGCAGGCTCGATTAGAGTTTTGGATTCAAATATATCAAAATCCCGCAAACTACAAGCCGTTTTATATTGAATTTCTGATAGTGATTGCGCTAAATTAGGAATAGAAAAACAATCAGAAATAATAAAATATTTAGCAAGAAATAATGCCCAAGTCTCAAGTGAAAGTAAAATATGTTCAAGTATAAACAAAGTTATTTCAAGAATTAATCATATTATAAGTAACAGAGATAATTATGACTTTGAAATTGACGGCGTAGTTATTAAAGTTAATGATATTTCAATTAGAAGTTTAATAGGTTCGACTGTAAAACACCCTAAATGAGCAACAGCATTTAAATTACCTACAGAAAAAGTAGAAACTATTGTGTTGGACATATTTCCCACAGTAGGTAGAACAGGTAAAATTACATACAATGCAAAATTAGAGCCTGTTAGAGTAGGTGGTACTATTGTGTCTGCTTCAACACTTCACAATGCAGAATTTATTTTTGAAAAAGATATTAGAATTGGAGATTATGTAATAATAAATAAAGCAGGAGATATTATTCCAGAGATTATTTGCGTAGTTAAAAATAAAAGAGATTCAAAATTAGTTGTTTGAAAAAAAACAGAAAAATGTCCAAGTTGCCAATCAGTTTTAGTTAAAAAAAGCACAGACGTTGATCAATTTTGCATAAATAATCAGTGTGACGAAAAACAAATCCAAGCTCTTATTCATTTTACTTCTAGAAAAGGCATGGATATTATGGGTCTGGGTGAAAAAGTTATCAGAAGATTTTATAAATTAAAAATTTTGAAAAAATTTGAAGACATTTATCTTCTTAAAAATAAATATAAGACTATAGAAAAATTAGAAAATTTTGGAAAAAAATCTGTTGATAATTTACTATCTGAAATTGAAAAAGCCAAGAATCAAGGATTAGATAAATTATTATTTGCCATCGGTATTAAGCACATAGGCTCAAAGAGCGCAAAGTTAATAGCTCAAAATTTTTCTAGTTTTGATAAAATTTTGAATATAAAATCCAAAGATAATATATCTTCAATACATGAAATAGGTGACAAAATAGCATTTTCTTTATTTGAGTGAATACAAAATCCTAAAAATCAAGAATTTATCAATTTCTTAAAAGAACAAGACCAAAACATTTCTTTTGAAAATAATAGTATAATTAATAATGTAAAAATTACAAATAAGATATTTGTAATAACTGGAAAGTTTGAAAAACCACGTAATTTTTATAAAAATATTATAGAAAAATACGGAGGTAATGTGTCTAGTTCTGTTTCTGCCAAAACAGATTATGTTTTGGTAGGCCAAGATGCTGGATCTAAACTAAAAAAAGCAAAAGAATTATCAATTAAATTAATTGATTTAGATTTTTTCACAAATTTATAAGGAGTATTTATGGAACTAGAAAAAATAATTAAAAGCACAATGTTAACACAAGAAAAAAATAGTAAGGATATAAAATTAATTTTTGATGTTATTTTTAAAACTTTTGAAACACTTTCAGAAATTGATACAACAGGTATAGACCCATCTGACTTCCCTTACGATATTAAAAAAACATTCTTAAGAGAAGATAAAATAGGGCAAACTTTCGAAAGTGAATTCAAACAAAATATTAATACTAACGAAGAAAATTTTGTTGTTTTGAAAGGCGCAAAAGATGAATAATATTAAAAAATACCTTAATAATGATCTTTATAAAAAAACCTTTGCAAAGTCTCATGAATTAGATAAATATACAAACTTTGCCCTAGAAATTTATGAAGAAAAAAAGTTTGCTTCACAAAATTCAAATGGCAAATTAAATAATGTACCCTTTTTTATTAAGGATAACGTTGATTTTGCTGGTCAAAATACAACGTCAGCTTCTCGCACTTTAGATAGTCATAAATCTCTTATTACAGCAACTATATTGGAAAAATTATTAAAAGCCGGAGCAATTCCTGTGGGTAAAACTAATATGGATGAGTTTGGGATGGGAGGCACAGGTTTAACTTCGGGTTATAAACCTGTATATCACCCTATGGATAATAAAAAAATCATTGGTGGTTCATCTGCTGGTTCAGCAGCCGCGGTAGAAGCAGGTTTAGTTCCTTTTTCAATAGGCACAGATACTGGTGATTCTATTAGGCAACCTGCAGCTTGGTGTGAAAAAGTGGTTGGAATGAAGCCGACGTATGGCATTATTTCAAGATATGGAATGCATTCTTTTGCCCCCTCTCTTGACACTTTTGGTTTTTTTACTACTAATGTTAGAGATCAAGCAATACTGCTTTCAATATCAAGTGGATTTGATGAAAAAGATTTCACATCCGTACCTAATAAATCATATGATTTTGTTACAGACTTAACACCGACAACAAAAGGTGTAAAAGTAGGAATTTTTAAAACAAATAAGGATGTTTTTAGCCCAGAAATTCAAAAAAAATTTAACAAAATAAAAGATAAACTTGCTAAACAAGGAGTAGAATTTGTGGAGTTATATTTTGATTTGCAACTTCTAAAGGTAATATACCCCACTTATCAATCAATTGCGTTTGCTGAGGGATTTTCACAACTATCATCAATTAATGGATTAGCATTTGGAGCTTTTGATATTTCAAAAGATATTGAAAAAGATATTATGCAAAAAAGAACCGAACACTTTGCAACTTTAGTTAAAGAAAGAATTGCAATTGGTTCAGTAAGCATTGCAGAACAAAATCAAGAAAAAATCTTTCTGCAGGCAAAAAAAATCAGAAGAATAATTATTAATAAAATGCATGAAATTTTCAAAAAATGCGATGTTATATTATCTCCAACAGGGGGAGGACCTCCTGAAATAAAAGAAACATCAATTCATACATCTACAAAACACGGAATTCCCGCTAACTATTTACAGATCACTAATATGACAGGGGGGCCTTCATTAGTTATGCCTTTCACTATAGCAAAAGATCAAACAATCTGTATAGAAATCGCAGGAGACATTTTTCAAGATCAAAAAGTCTTAAACTTCTCATTAGCTATAGAAAATCTTGTCAAAGGAGAAAACAGTGAATAATTATAATGTTGTAATAGGAGTGGAAATCCACCTTGAGCTATTAACTAAAACAAAAATGTTTTCAGCAGCTCCTATCTCTTATGGGCAAAAACCAAATATATCTGTTGATGAAGTTGTTTTGGCTTACCCTGGATCTATGCCACAAGTAAACAAAAAAGCGGTAGAGCTAGCAATTAAAGCATCACATTTACTAGGTATGAATATTGACCAAATATTAAAATTTGATCGTAAACATTATTGATATCATGATCTTCCTAAAGGATTTCAAATAACACAAAATACAAATCCAATTGGTTCAAAAGGTAGTTTGGAAATAGATGGGAAAATAATAACACTTACAAGAGCACACTTGGAAGAAGACACTGCTAAAACATTAAGAAAAAATAAAAAACTATTTATTGATTACAACAGGTGTGGTAATCCTCTATTAGAGATTGTTACAGGACCAGATTTTGAAAATAGTAATCAAGTAGTTGAGTATGTAAACACAGTTAGAGAAATAATGTTTTATAATTCCATTTCTAATTCTAAGATGGAAGAAGGATCTCTTAGATGTGATATTAATATATCACTAAATAAAACCGGCAAACCTTTCGGGACAAAAGTAGAAATAAAGAACATTAATTCAACTGCCAATATCATCAAAGCGGTAGATTTTGAAATAAAAAGACAATCAGAAAAACTGGAAAGCGGAGAAAATATAACCCAAGAAACGAGAAGGTTTGATGAAGAATCTCAGAAGACAAAATCTATGCGTTCAAAAGAAACACTTTCTGATTATAAATATATTAGAGAATCAAACATATCAGATATTTATATTGATAATGAATTTGTGAAAAACGCAATTAATTCAATAGAAATTAATACGATTGACTTTAAAAAACGATTATTAGAAGAAAATTTTACAAAAAAACAAACTAATGAAATTATTGGTCAATTTGATTTGAAAGATTATATTATTTATTTTTCAAAAAATAATTCAAATACCAAACAATACTTCAAAATTTTACTGAATGACCTAGCTCCTTTGCTTGCGAAAAATAAAGATAATAAATTAGAACCCAAAAAATTTAGTGAACTAATATCAAAAATTGTTAATGAAGGGATCCCGAGCTGAGTTTATAAAAAGGTTTTAAAAGATATGATTATCAATAATATAGATATCAATGAAGCTATTGAAAAGAATAAAATAGGTTTTATTAAAGATAAAAAAATTATTAGTGAAATTATAAAACCTTTAATCACCCAAGAGCTTAAGGAAACATATAAAAATAGACCTGAAAGAGTTAAAAAACAACTTATGGGTCAAATTATGAAAAAAACAAAAGGTAAAGCAGACCCTGTAATTTCTGTAGAAATTATTAAAACTTTATTAAAATAAAAAATAAGTATAATCTTATTTTTTTATTTTGTTCTAATAGCAGATTCAATATCTTTAATAAGTTTGTTTTCTGTAACTATATGTAGAATGTCTCCTAATTCGATAACAGAATCATTGTTTGGTCAAATTGTCTTGTTTTTTCTTGAAATAGCAGCAACATTAACACCATCTTGGTTTAAGGATTTGATTTCATTAATTGGTGATCCTGAATATTTATTGTTTTCCAATTTGACTTTAATAATTGATAATCCAGAAGCAATTGATACAACATCTGATTTAGCTTGGGTAGATATTCTAATTGCAACGTTAGAGCCTGTAATTTCTTCAGGTTTTACAACGTCAATAATACCCATTTTTCTAAGTACCATTTCATGCCCAGAGTTTTTAGCTCTAGCAGTAATATTTTTCACTCCTAATTCAATTAGGGCTGCACAAGTCATAATTGAAGCCTCTACATCTTCACCTATGGTTACAAATACGTGAGAAAATGATTCTATTCCCACATCTTTTAGAGATTTAATACTTGTAGAATCTAGTGATGTTGAGAAGGAAACTTTAGATGCTATCTCATTAATAAGTTTTCTATCTTTATCAAGTGCCATAACCGACAAACCTTCATCGATAAGTCTATCGACAACAGCTTGTCCAAAACGTCCCAGCCCTATAACACAATAATCTTTTTTCATAATTACCTCAAATAAATTATACTCTATTCTATAAGTATTTTGTTATAATATTTTTAGTAATATGGAAAAATCATCAATCAAAAAAGACAAGTCACTTATTTCAATAACTTTTGGTTGAATAATTCAATTTTTCAGATTCTTTTTCGGAAAGAAAAAGAATTCTTCAAAGTTTGCAAGGTGATATTTATATTCAATTCTTTTCGGGATGGCAATGTTGTACGCCCCTTTTTCATTGAAATCATATATCAAAAGTGATGGTTCAACATTCACATTGCTTGACGCATTGTTTACAGCAACATCAGCATTTACAGATACAGGTCTAGTTGTTACACAAACATCAACTCAATTTACTTTTGTGGGTCAATTAATAATTGCTTGGTTAATTATCCTAGGTGGAATAGGTGTGATTGCAATTAAAATACTTGTGCTTAAAGTTTTAGGAAAAGCTATCGGATTAAAAGAACTTTTCTTATTCCAAGAAGAAAGAGGTTCCATGAAACTGGGTGAATCATCAGAAGTGATTTTAATTGCTTTTAAAACAATGATTTACGGAATTTTAATCGGATTAATTTCGCTAGCCCCTTATTTCTATTTCAAGCAACAAGAAATAGAAATTGGAACATACAAGAATGCACTACAATCTATATGGCATGCTTTTTTCCATTCTGTTTCTGCAATAAATAATGCAGGATTTGATATCACGGGCGCTTCATCATTTGCTGTATATGCAAATGATATTTGAGTTAAATTAATAATGGTAATATTGGTTATTATTGGTGGTATTGGGTTCCCGGTTATTTATGATGTAAAAAGATTTATTACTCATAGGGTTTTAAATAAAGATTCACGAATATTTAAATGATCTCTATTTACAAAACTAACAGTATTTACGTACTTTACAATATTTATTATAGGTTCATTATTGGCTATCAGTTTTGAAGTATTTTCGCAAGCACCATCTTCATTATGGAATAAAGCATTAACTTCAAAATTCGTTTCAACAAAAGGAGCATACACTAAATTTGAAGTAATTAATTCTGTTATTTTTACAACACTTTCTACAAGAAACGCAGGGTTTTCAACTATACCAATTGGTTATTTTCAAGAAACTACAAAAATGCTGTGATCTGCTATGATGTGAATCGGATCATCTCCAGCTTCTACAGCGGGGGGAATTAGAACTACTACATTTGCAATTGCTTTCCTAGCTATTATTTCAAGATGAAGAACACATTCTTCAACTTCAAACAGAATCAATGCTTTCAAGCAAAGGATACCAGCTAAAACAGTTTACCAGTCATTAGTTGTGGTATTTTCATCTCTTGTATTAATTTGAATGTCTGTTGTATTTATTATTCTAGATGCCCAATACACAACAAAACTACTTATGGAAAAATCGATATTCACATTTAATAATGTATTTTTTGAAGTGACATCCGCCTTTGGAACGACAGGGTTATCAGCAGGAATAACACCACTATTAACAGTTAGAGCAAAATGGGTGATAATAATTTTAATGATGATTGGGCAAGTAGGTATTACAGCTTTTCTTTCAATATGATCAAAAGAAATGGACATAAAGAAAACTGAAGTTGATTTAGTTTTTGGAGAAGAAGATGTTATAATTTCATAAAAACTAGCTATGCTAGTTTTTTTAATGTTTTCTCTAAATCCAAGTCCATAGTTTCAGGTAAACTATAATTTTCTTTTGTAAACCTAGGAATCAGATGCCAATGTAAGTGTGTGACCTCTTGCCCTAATTTGTTATTTGTCAAAATAGTCAATCCTTCTGAGCCTAGTTTTACTTCAAATAATAAGTTGATTTTTTTTGTGGCTGCATGAGCATGTTTAGATATTTCTGGATCAGAACTTAAAATATCCTTTACACATTTTTTTGGAACTAATAAAGTATGCCCTTCATTTTTAGGTGCAATATCCAAAAAAGCATAAAAGTTTTCGCTCTCTCAAACTTTATGAGAAGAAATTTCTTTATTTATAATTTTACAAAATAAACAATCCATTTTAACCTCCTTTATTATACAAATAATAACATTCTTTGTTATAATTTACAAAGCAAAGGTAATAAGTATGAATATTTTAGAAATAAGAAAAAACTTCCCAATCCTTAATACAAAAAAAAGCGATAAACAAGTTATCTATTTTGATAGCGGAACTACAGCATTAAAACACAAAAAAGTCATTGAAGAAGTTAATATGTTTTTAAATAAAACACCATCTTCAAATTCTTCAAGTGATTTTGCTTGGTCTAAAATAGTTACAGAAAAGTCACGACAAGCAAGAAAAGACATAGCTTTATTTATGGGTTGCAAAGAAAAAGAAATTATATTTACTTTTGGAGCAACTTTAGGTTTAATAACTGTTGCTGAGATGTTAAAACAAAAATTAAAACCGGGTGATCAGATTATTTGCAACACACAAGAGCATGTGGCTAATCAGTTACATTGGTGAAAAATAGCCAAAGAAGTTGGAGCAGTGGTAAAAATGATACAAATGAAACCAAATCAGAAACTTTCAGAAATTATTGAAGATCACATTACAGAAAAAACCAAAGTAATCACATTTGCTTCTTCAACTAATTCAACTGGGCAAAAAAGAGATATCAAAAAAATATCATCTATTTGTAGAGAACACAACATTATTTCAGTAATTGATGGGGCACAACATATAGCTTCAAATAAATTATATGTGTCAGAATGAGGAGTTGATTTCTACATTTGAGGTGCTCACAAGCTTTTTTCAATGCCTGGTCTTGGAGTGATTTATGGAAGAGCAGAATTATTAGATCAATTAGATCCACCATTTGCTGGTGGTTCCTCTACACTTGATTATAATATCGATGGGGAAATAAATTACAAGGAAACACCTTACAAATTTGAATACGGAACACAAAACACACCCGCAATTATAGCAACAGGAAAAGTTTGTAATTGATTAAACAAAATTGGTATGGATAACGTTCAAAAACACATACTTTCATTACAAAAACACTTTATCAACGAAATAGAAGTATTAGATAATTTTGAAATATATAACAAAGGAATAGAATCTGCAAATATTGTCATGAATATGAAAGGTGTTTCATCAAGTGATCTGTCAGATTATTTAGCTCATCATAACATAGCAACTAGAGCAGGAGATCTTTGTTCAAAACTGAATAATTTTTGCCCTTCAAACAATTCTATAAGAATATCATTTAGTATTTATAATACAAAAGACGAAATTGATTATTTGATTTCTA
Organism: Mycoplasmatales bacterium; assembly: GCA_965214965.1. Taxonomy (GTDB): domain Bacteria; phylum Bacillota_I; class Bacilli_A; order CBDATW01; family CBDATW01; genus CBDATW01. Next base: position 402,998 of record OZ244030.1, on the reverse strand, counting down.
TTTTAAAAACAACAACAGTAGAAAAGGTTGTAGAAACAATAATAGGTATTAAATAATGAACACAAAATTTAGAGATATTTTAATTAAACACTATCAAAAACCTGAAGCATTTGGATTTGTTAATGATAAAAAAGGAATTAAGATAAGACATAATTCTGAATTTTGCGTCGATGATCTTATTTTGGAAGTTATATTAGAACAAGAAATAATAAAAAGTGCAAAATTTGAAGGAGTAGCTTGCATGGTGGCGACTAGTGCCATTGATTTGTTTTGTTTAGAGTTAACAAACAAAACAAAGTCAGAAGCAAAAAAAATAATTTATAAGTTTGAAGAAATGTTACAAAATGCCGATGCAGAAATAAAATTAGGTTTAAATAATTTAGGATATTTTGGCTTGGTTTCGAATCAACCTAACAGAGTAAGGTGTGCTATTATCCCGGCTCAATTATTTAAAAAAATCTTCTAAAACTTGAATATATAATATTCAAAGACTATAATATATATGATAATAGGTTATTACAACAAAAACAAAACAAAAAGGAGAAAATTATGGCAGAAATTAAACTAACTATTACAGATCCAGCTGGACTTCACGCAAGACCTGCATCTTTAGTTGCTTCAACAGCATCAAAATTTGAATCAAAAATCACACTTGTATTCGGAGAAAAAACAGCTGACTTAAAATCAATCATGAATATCATGGCGCTTGGAGTTAAGGAAGGTTCAGAGATTCAAATAACTGCAGAAGGTTCTGACGCAGATGAAGCAATCAGGACAATCGAAGTGGCAATGAAAGAAAACAAACTAGTTTAATAAACTAGTTTTTATTTATATTATGATACACATAGTGCTATACCAGCCAGAAATACACTTGAATACAGGAAATATTATCAGAACTTGCTTGGCAACAAATGCTAAATTACACCTAATAAAACCATTGGGCTTTAAAATTGATGAATCAACTTTAAAGCGATATTCTTCTAATAATTTTAAAAAACTAAATCCTGTTATTCATGAAAGTTGAAAAGATTTTATTGAACACAAATCTGAAGGAGAAATTTTTTTTACTTCAAGAAAAGGCACGAAGCTTTATACAGAATTTGATCTAAGACATAAAGAAAAAGATATCTATTTTGTTTTTGGAAAAGAATCCACTGGAATACCAGAAGATATAATGAAACAAGCAAAAAATTTACTGAGAATTCCTATGAGTGATAAAATAAAATGTTTGAATTTATCAAACATAGTAATGACATTGATTTACGAAGCTAAAAGACAAGAAGGTTTTTTTGATTTAAAATTACAAGACCCCTTCATTAATGAATAAAAAAAAAGGATTTATCCTTGTTTTCATTTTGATATTAATTCCATTACATCTTTTACAGCATTTTTATTACCTTCAACTTGCCTATCTTCATTTTCTCTGAAATATCTTGAATTTCTTTTTTCTCCGCCACCGAAATCTTGTCAATTAAATTGAGCTTTTCCATCTTTTATAAAAACTAATGCAGGTGTGAAGTAGAAAGTAAAGTTTTCTATTGTAGGAGAAGGTATGTTTTGGCTTTCTAATGCATCATTTTTAGGCCCTATTATTTTATCTCAATCTCCATTTATCTTTTTTCTTTGGTAGAAGTCTACAACATAAAATTTTAGATCTTTTTCTTTTTCCAGTATTATTTTAAAAGGACCACCTCTAAATGCGTGGCAATCTCCACAAAGACTGTGACCAATATAAATAATAAAGTCTTCTTTGTTTTCTATTTTATCTTTAATTTTATTTAAATCATTTATATTTATTACTCTTGGGTGTTCCATAAGTTTATTTATCTCCTTGTTTTTATTTTGGGTTTTTAAAAATATTAGACCTACTGCCATTAATGCAGTGGTAAGTAATCACTTAAATATTTCTCTTAACATAATTAATAACTTTTTCTACTTCTAGAGTTGAACCAAATATTATTTCTTGGACTTCACCGTTTTTTATAAAAAATGTTGTCGGTGTTCCAATATCAGCTAATTTTTCGAATGTTCCTCCTTCTTCAAATTGATCTCATCTAACAAATGTATTATCTAGAATATGATCATAAGCAAATTGTTGAGCTTGATCTATTTCTAAATCAACATCAGTATTTCAAAATGGAATAAAACCATCTTTGGTTGTTTTCCCCTTGGCTAATTTATTGTATTCATGCATAACTTTGTAAAGTTGTGTGCAAGCTGGACAACTTCTAGATCCTAAGGTAATAAAGAAAGTTTTTTCTCCAGATGGTGATTCACCTTTTTCTAGTATTTGTTCTAAATTAGCCACTTTAGTATAGTTGAGCTTATATGGGTTGGGTAGGAATATTTTTTTTCTATTTGAATATAAATATAATCCTACCACTGTTGCTATAGCAATAATAAATTTAATAATATTTTGTGTTGTTTTTTTCATATTTCCTCCATAATTACAATAATATTCTAACAAATACTATATAATTATACTAATTAAACAAAAAAAGGGAAAAAAATAAATGAGCTCAGAAACCATTGTTATTATTTTTATACTTATATCTTTAGTAGTTTCGTCAGCCTATTTTTCTGCTTCTGAAACAGCTTTTTCGTCACTTAAAATAGTAAGATTAGAAGAAATGCTAAAAAATAATAAAAAATCAAATAAACACCATTCACTAAAACTCTTTAAACAGTTTGACGAGACATTATCAGTTATTCTTGTGGCCAACAACATAGTTAATATATCTGCCGCATCTGTTTCTATATTGTTATTTGAAAAACTAAAAATCAAAAACCCCATTTTAATTTCTACAATTATAATGACAATAATAATTTTGATTTTTGGAGAATTTATCCCAAAAATACTAGCAAAAAGAAATCCGGAACAATTTGCTTTGAGACTATCCGGACTACTTTGATTAATGTTCAATCTATGTAAACCAATAGTTAAATTAGTAGGTTTATTTCCAAAAAACAAAGGACAAATCACTTCTACAGAAAAAGAGCTTATTAGGACAGTTTCAAAAATTGCAAAAGAAGGGCAAATAGAGAAGTCTGAATCTATATTGATTAATTCTGCCCTAAAATTTGATGATACACGTGTAAAGTCAGTCTTTACTAAGTGAAAAGACGTAGTTTATATTAAAGAAGAAGCAACTGTAGGCGATTTGGTTAATGCTATAGCTTATAGAAAACATACTAGAATACCTGTTGTGAAAAGAAATAAAGTGATTGGGTATGTATCTACAGCAGATGTTATAGGTAAGTCAAAATCAACACCGATTAAAAAATTTATGAGAGAAATTCATTCGATTTCTCAAAATATTTTTCTTGATGATGCTCTTGAAATGATTCAGAGAAAGAGAAGTCATATACTTGTAGTCACTAAAAACAATCAAAAAACAATACCAATTGGTATTGTGACCTTAGAAGATTTAATTGAAGAAATTATTGGCGAAGTGTATGACGAAACAGATAATGCTCCAAAAGTTATTCCTGTTGGTCATGGTGAATTCATTGTCAATGGTGATGTTAATGTTGAACAAGTTTTTATTGCAATCCAAGGAATAATACCATACGAAAAAAGTATATCTTTTACTAACTGAGCATTAAGTATGTTATCCGAAAAAAATTCAAAACAAAAAAAGTTCACGCCATTTAAATATGATAAATTCATTATAAAATGAATAGAGAGGAAAGGTAAATCTGACATATTCCAGGTAAAAGAAAATGAATAAATACGTTAGAAACACCTTGATATACGCATTTTTAATGATGATTATACTTAATTTTTCTCACCCTGTTACTCCTCAGTTAGTTACAGAAAGATTTAATGATCAAAAAGTTTTTGGATATCTTTTTGCTTCTATGTCATTAGGTTCTTTGATGTCTTCAAAAATCATAGGAAAAATATGAGATGCCACTCAAAGCAAGTGAATGATTGTGCTCCCTTTTCCAATTGGTTATGGCTTAAGTCAATACTTGATGGCAATATCAAAAACACCAGGGACTATGATGTTTGCAAGATTTCTTTCAGGTCCTTTTGGCGCTGGTTTATTTTTTGTAGTTTTGCCTGCAATGATTTCAGAATTTTCTGATGTTTTTACTAGGGCACAAAACCAGCTATACTTTTACATAGTATTTTCACTTGCTTCACCTTTTGGTTATTTCTTTGGTGGTCATTTAGGCCATATATTAAATCCTATCAGTGTAGTTAAAATACAATCTTTGCTTTGTTTTGTAATGATAATACCTGGAATATTCTTATTAAGAGATGGATTAAAATATAAAGCATCAACAAATGACTACAAAACAATAAGGCAAACACAGGATCCTGTGTTTGAACCAGACTGTTCATGTACTAAATTGTTTTTCCAACACAATTTATACAATTTTATGTTCACCGTTTTACCGGCATTGATAATAGTCACACCTTTAACTAAATTTTACGACGCAACAGTTATTGCCAGCGGTATCTCATCTGCTAAATTAGGTAATTTAGTCCTTTTAAACGGTTTATCTGCAACAATTTTTATGGTATTTTTTGGAAGGAATTGAATTAAAAAATATAACGAAATTAACATAGTACTTTTTAGTTTTATACTATACGGTTTACTAACTGGAGTAGTAGCAATGTTTAGTAATGTAAGCGCACTAATATTACTTTATCCCTTAATTTACGGTTTAGGCATGTTTGGCATAACCGCAGTAACGGCAACAGTTGCTGCTAGATTTAAAACTCACTCAGGAGAAGCGTTAGGCATCGCTAAAGCATTTTCTGATTTAGGCTTTATTATCGGACCTATTTTACTTGGCAACATCTTCGCTAAAGATATTTGGCTAACATATACAGTATCATCAATTTTCATTTCTATATCAGGATTAATAATGTTATTATTAAGGAAATGATTTACTAGAGAATTAGGAGGAAAACATTGATGATAAATACATTATTGCTAGTTTTGATACTATGCGCTGTAAGTTATAATATATTTTTGATCAACATAAATAAAACAAAAGCTTTTGATGCTGACGCCTTAAACAAAACAATTACAGAAAAAAATTCCGAATTAAAAGACAACATCACAAAAAGATTAGAAACAATTACAAAAAGAACAGCAGAGATTGAAGTTACTAATAAACATTCAAAAGAAGTTATTGATAATTTAAAGTATGAAATAGTAAATTTTTCAAAACTACTTTTTAATAAAAAAGATCGTGGAGCATATGGAGAAGCACATCTTTCTCAAATTTTGCATGCTGTTTATGGAGGTAATATTGACTATTACCAAGAACAATATCAAATAAGCCCAGGGAAAATAGTTGATTTAGCTATTTTCCTGCCCAACGACCTTCTGATACCAGTGGATTCAAAATTTCCATTAGAAAATTTTATCAAGATACAAGAAGACTCTGCTGATAACTTTTCTTTTAGAAATTTTAAACAAGATTTAAAAGCTAGAATTAATGAAACTTCATCTTATATTATCAATGGGAAAACAACTGAATATGCAGTTATGTTTATTCCTTCAGAATCAGTTTTCTCATTTATATATTCAAAAACACCTGATGTAATTGAATATGCCAGAATCAAAAATGTTCTAATTGTTTCGCCTACTACTATGTCTGCGGTTATATCTAATATAAAGCATACGACTGAAATAATTGTTCAAACAGAAGGTTCAAAAGAAATTAGAAAAGAAATAATTAAATTAGGAACAGAATTTAGAAGATTAGAAGACAGATGACTTTCTTTGGATAAAAAAATTATAGAAATAATTACCAAAAAAGACGATTTTGGTAAAACTGTCAATAAAATTAATAATAGATTTAATAAAATACAAAAAGGAAAGTAAAAAAACTATTATTTTGGTATTTTTATTTATTATTCAATATCTCCATAATTTTAATTCCGACTCCACCTTCTTCGTTAGTATGCGGCAGAACTTCGCTTGCTATATTTTTCAACTCCTCATGAGCGTTTGCTACAGCAAATGTATTTTGGCCAATTTTAAACATAGGAATATCATTTCTTCCGTCTCCAAAAATATACACATTCTCAATAGGTATTTCATAATGTTGCATGATTTCTTTAATAATAGTGCCTTTAGTATGTTTGGCATTAAAGAATTCATAAACTTGGAGCCCGCCTCCTTTTAACTCCCCTCATTTATGAATTGTTATTGAATCCTCGTATTGCTCAAAGTAATTCTCTAAGTATTGTGAATGTTTATTATCTATCGTTATAAAAGCACATTCGATGTGATCAGGAACTGATTTTTTTGGATCTAAAACTTCTCAAGCTCTGTTGTGATATCATTTAGACATAATTTCAACAATATTATGTGTAGAGTGAATTTGTCCATGTGCTTGGTAAGCAAAATCAACTGGAATATCCATTGTCTTTTCTTGTTTGATAAATTCCACAAAAGGTTTAGAGTCCAACATTGCAACTTGTGCAGAAGAACCTTTATCTGGATTATATAATCCATTTCCGTTTAAAACACCCATCAGGGTGTTTAGTTCTAATTTTTTATGAAACATAATAGCACCAGCTGTCGGCCTACCTGTAACAATGGAAACGATGTGCCCTTCTTCTTTTGCTTTTCTTACTGCTTCTATATTATTTTGTGGTAGACTTCAATCTTTTCTAATTGTTGTTTTGTCTAAATCCAAAATAAACATTAATTTATTTTTTGACATAATTTACTCCTGTTTTATTACATACTTTTGTCAGTGTTTTTTTAGCTATTTTAGATGCTTTTTTAGCTCCTTTTTCCAAAATATCTATCAAATCTTTATCATCAATTGAATTATATTTCTCTTGAATATCTTCAAGCAATCTAACTACAGAATTGGCCACTGTCACTTTTAGTTTTTTGTAGTCATATTGCTTTAATTTTGTTTCTGCATCTTCTATTGTTAATTTTTCTAAACCTGCGTAAATTTCTATTAAGTTAGAAATACCTGGCTTATTTTCTTTATCATAATAAACTATTCCATCACAATCTGTTACTGAAGACATAATTTTTTTTCTGGCAGTTGCCGGAATATCTGATAATAAAATATAACTTTTAGAATTATCTGATGATTTTGACATTTTTTTATTGACGTCTTGTAATGACATAATTCTAGAAGATGTTTTTTTGAAATATCCTTTAGGAATTTCAAACATATCCCCATATCTTGTGTTCATTCGTTTTGCCAATGTGGAGGCAAGTTCCAAGTGTTGAGTTTGATCTTGGCCCACAGGAACAACATTGGCTTGAAAAGCTAAAATATCTGCAGCCATTAGAGGTGGGTAAACAAACAAACCAGTAGGAATAGTAGTAGTATTATTATCCATCTTTACACCTTTAGATTTTTTGGTTTTAAATTGAGTCATTTTTTTCAACTCATCCATTGATGTATTGCAAGTTAAAATTCATGATAACAAAGGAATCTCTAATACATCTGATTGAACATACAAAGTTGATTTTGAAACATCTAAACCACACGCAATAAGCATTTTAGCAATAGAAATTTGATTTCTCTTAAATGCTAATTTTTCTTGTGGTAGAGTAATAGAGTGGAGGTTAGCTATGAACACAAATGATTCATATTCATCTTGAATCTCTATTAAATTTTGTATGGAGCCAAGATAGTTGCCAATAGTTAATTCGCCTGAAGCTTGATAACCCGTAACTAATCTTTTCATTATAAAACTCCTTTTCTAGATTTTAAAAATCTTGAATATTTTGATAAACTTCTTTGGAAAAAGTTAATACCATTTTCTTTACAAAATCTAATAATTTCTTTTTCAGATTTTTCAGCGTTGCTTGCTTCGCATTCTATTTCATAATCTTCAAGATCATTATAGATTGAATGGTCAATAAATATAGTGGATTCACCATACGGTATTTCTCATCTATTCGTTATTAAGTTGCCAATTGAACCTACGTTGGCACAATCAATATTTAGATCTTCTAATATTTCCTTGAATTTAGTTATAGAAAAACCTTTTTTCAATATGTTTTCATACTGCTTTTCTTTAATTTTTTGGTTCACCTCAATTAATTCATGTTGTTTCAATGCTTGTTTGAATGTAACGGTTTTAGAACTTCTATTTTTCTCACGTATTCTTAAAACACCATTAGCATTAAAAATTGCTAAATCAGTTGTATCAAAATAATTATTTTTAATTAAAGTGTTGTTTGTAAGTGAAAGATTATAGGTTTTTAGTAATTTACCAAATACCTCCTTATTAATTAACACTTTAGTTTCGTATTCTTTTTCTCTTGAAACCATAATATATCCAATTAATATTATATATTAAAATTACTATTTTGTATTTACTATATGATAAAATAGCAATGAAGAGGTATCTTATGAAAATAGCAATTGTAAAAAATAACTATCAAAATTCTAAAAATGCAGTAAGCAAGATTCAGAAATTACTATCAGCAAAACATAAGTTTGTTACTTCTAATCCAGATTTAGTCATCGCCGTAGGTGGGGATGGTACATTTTTAACAGCGGTTCAAAAATATTGAGAAAAAAATAAAAATACAATATTTTTTGCTGTTCACTCAGGAACACTAGGTTTTTACTCAGACTATACGTGTTCAGAAATTGAAATGTTTGTTGAATCATTTGAAGCCAAAGATTATGAAATACAAAAAGCTGAGGTTTTAAGAATGGAAGTAGGGTCAAAGAAATTATTTGCTCTAAATGACGTTAGAATTGAGTCAGCACACAAAACTTTAATTGTCGATGTATATATTAATAATAAAAAACTTGAAAGTTTCAGAGGTAATGGACTTTGTTTTTCAACTCAAACAGGTTCAACAGCTTATAACAAATCACTTGGAGGAGCAATTATGTGACCTTCAACTTCTGGATTTCAAATGACAGAAGTTGCACCAATTTCTAATAATGCATTTTCATCCCTTGGATCATCAATCATTTTTTCAACAAAAGATAAAGTTACTCTAACTGCTGATTTTGATGATGTGTTTGCTTCACATGACGTTAAATATGACAAAATTAAAGGAAAAAAAACTATTCATATATTTTTAGATAAAGACAAAGTAAAAATTGTTAGATTTAAGAAGCATTATGATTTTTACAAAAGATTACAAGATGGGTTTATAAAATAAGATGGGATTTTTTAAAAAGTTAAAAAACAAACTTTTTGGTACTTCGACATCTAAAGAAATTATTGAAGCATCAAAAACTAAAGAAGAAAAAGAATCATTTGAAAGAAAAGAAGATTCTGTTTTCTCTGAAGTTAACGAAACTAAAAAGTACGTAGCTGGCTTAGATAAATCATCCAAATCAATTACAGATAAAATATCTTTAGCGTTTAAGTCAAAGCCAAAAGTAGATGAAGAACTACTAGATAAAATTGAAGAAATTTTAATTATGTCAGACCTTGGATTAAACTTAACAACCAAAATTGTTGCAGAAATTAAATCTGAAATTTTAGATCAAAACATTACTGACTTTGATTTGTTAAAAGAAATTATTGTTGATAAAATTTTTGTTGTGTATTCAAACATGTCATTTATTAAAACTCAAATTACTTTCCCAAAAAATGAACTTAAAGTTATTTTAATGTCTGGCATTAATGGAGCAGGCAAAACAACTACAATTGCTAAAATAGCTCATAAATTCAAATCAGAAGGCAAAAAAGTTTTAGTAGCTGCGGGCGATACTTTTAGGGCTGCGGCCGTTGAACAACTACAATCTTGAGCAGATAAAGTGGGTGTTGAATGTGTTAAAGGAGATAAAGAAGGGCAAGATCCTGCTTCGGTAGTATTTGATGCGGTAGCAAAAGCAAAAAAAGAAAAATATGATCTTCTTATTGTGGATACTGCAGGTAGATTACAAAACAAAACAAACTTGATGAAAGAACTGGAAAAAATAAAAAGTGTGATCACAAAAACTATTAATTTAGAAAATATTGAAACAATTTTGGTGGTTGATGCAATTAATGGTCAAAACGCATTGTCACAAGCTAAAGAATTTAATGAAGTCATTCAGTTAGATTCTATAATTGTTACTAAAATGGATGGAACAGCATGCGGTGGTATCGTTCTTAATATTAAAGATCAGTTGAATATCCCTGTTAAATTCATAGGTTTAGGTGAAAAAGTTGAAGATTTAAAAGAGTTTGATGTTGAAAAATACATATTTGGATTATTTTCGGAGTGGTTTAATGGATAATAGAGAATTAATGATTGAATTATTCGATAATTACGAAAAACTTTTCACACAAAAACAAATAAAAGTTTTTAAAATGTATTATTTTGAAGATCTGACATTAGATGAGATAGCAAAAGAACTTTCTATCTCAAAATCAGCAATAGGCGATTCTTTAAAAAAAACTAAACAATCACTTAAAAGTTATGAAAAAAAACTTAATATAACAAAAATCAAAAGGAGATGTAAATGCAAAATTTAGGAAATAACTTACAAAATATATTTTCTGGTTTAAAATCAAAAACACAAATTAGTGAAGAAAATATTAAATCAGCTGTTAAAGCTGTGAAGGTTTCGCTTCTAGAAGCTGATGTTAACCTAGATGTTGTTAAAAAAATTATTAATGCACTTACAGAAAAATCTTTAGGAAAAGAAATCCTAAAAGGTGTTTCAGCATCAGAACAATTTATTAAAATTGTTCATGATGAAATTTTAGAAGTTTTAGGTAGAAATCAATTATCACTTAATATAGATTACCCATTCCATAAAATGATGTTTGTTGGATTGCAAGGTTCTGGTAAAACAACTTCTATTGCTAAAATAACTAAATTTCTGCAACAAAAGAAAAAGAAAAAAGTCCTTGTAGTAGCAGCAGATATTTATCGTCCAGCAGCTATTGAACAACTTCAAAAATTAGGTTCTGATAATAACTTCGAAGTTTTTGAACAAGGCCAAAATAATCCAGTTGATACTGTTAAAAAAGCTTTAGAATATGCTCAAAGTAATAAATTTGATACAGTTATTGTTGATACAGCTGGTAGATTACAAATTGATCAAGAACTTATGAAAGAACTTATCGAAATAAAAAATGTGTTAAACCCCCAAGATTGTCTTATAGCAATTGATGCTCTTTCTGGACAAGAAATCTTATCTGTTGCAAAAGGGTTCAATGATGCCGTATCACTAACAGGCGCAATTCTTACAAAAGCAGATGGAAACTCAAAAGGTGGAGCTGCACTTTCAATAAAGCATACATTAGGAGTATCAATAATGTTTATTGGTACAGGCGAAAAAATATCTGATCTTGGAGAATTTTCTCCTGAGAGATTTACTAAGAAAATTTTAGGTATGCAAGATGTGGTTTCTTTTGTTGAAGAAGCCAAAGAAATTATTGATGAAAAATCAGCAACAAAAGTTGGTTTAAAAATCATGTCAGGCAAATTTAACTTTAAGGATATGTTATTTCAGCTCAAATCAATTCAAAAACTTGGTGTTAGTAAGCTTGCAGGACTAATTCCAGGCATTCCTAAAATTACTGAAGAACAAAAAATACAATTAGATGAACAAATTAAGGTAACAGAAGCTCTTATTAATTCTATGACTGAAAAAGAAAGGCGAAATCCAAAAATTCTAATAAAAGAGAAAACAAGAAAAACAAGGGTTATCAATGGTTCTGGTAGAAATGCCCAAGAATATAACAAGCTTATTAAAAATTATGATCAAATGATAAAAGTTGCAAAAATGATTAAAGGTAATAAATTTGGCGGACTAGGCAGATTTCCAAAATTTTAAAAAAAATATAAGCTTTTTTTGAAAAAATACTTTATGTTACAATTAATTTATAAACTATAAGCCAAGGAGATCAAGCATGAAATTTACAATAGATAAAAAATTTAAAATCACTTCTGCTGATGAAGCCATTCTTGATTACATAAATAATCACATAGAAAAAATACCCATAATAAATATATCGGATATAGCAAAAAAAACATATACAGCAAATTCTAGCGTTTTTAGACTCCTAAATAAGATAGGTTTTAGGGGGTGAAAAGATTTTCAAAGAAGTATCACATCTTATCTTATTAACTCACAATCAGGAAAACTAAATATTTACCAAAACTTTTTTAAACAAATTAAAAGTCGAGATCAAGAAGAAAAAATACAAAAAATAGCTGATGAAATTATTTGTGCCAACAAAATTTATATCTTTGGAGTTGGAAGATCTGAAAATTGTGCTGAATATGCATCAGGGTTATTGAATTCTTTAGAGCAAACATCTATTTTTACCAAAGAATCATTTTTCTCTGATGGAATAATAAACCAGGTCACTGACAAAGATTTAGTTATATTTATATCATATTCTGGCGAGACTAAAAAAATAATAGAAATAGCTAAAAAAATAAAAACCAAAAATAAAGTTGCAATTACTAAATCAAGTAACAACAGTTTATATAAATTATGTCAGAAAAATTTAACTCTGCCTTTCTTTTCTGAGCCCAAAGGCACAATTGCTAAAATGTCATACATAATGACTCTTATATTTATAAATGAGATATGTTCTTTAATTGAATTAAAACAAAAATAATTATTTTTGTTTTTGGAAAAAATTTTCAAAAAAAAGTAAAAAAAGATTATTTTTTACTAGTTTTATTTCTTTTGTAAATATTTACAATAAAAATTTTATAATAAATTAGAATATTAAGTATTCATATTAAAAAGAAAAGGAAAAACTATGAAAGTATTAAACTATTTAGGGCGTGTTGGTAGAGCTCTTATGCTACCAATCGCCACACTTCCAGCAGCCGCGCTGTTCCTAAGGTTAGGGGCAGGCGACTTGCTTGGAAAAGTAATTGATCCGAATCTAGCTGCTATTGTATTTAGAATCGGTGATGTTATGTTCTCTAATCTTGCTCTAATCTTTGCTGTAGGTATTGCAATAGGTTTAGCAGAAGATAGCCATGGTGCTGCTGCACTTGCCGGATTAATCGCATTCTTTTGTATTAAAGACGTATCCAAATACTTCACAGTATTAATCAATCCATCATTTGATGTTGCTAAAGAATCTTTGCAGACTGGGGTTCTAGGCGGGGTTATTGCTGGTATTACTGGTGGAGAAATTTATAATAAATTTAAAGATATAGAACTTCCAAAAGCTCTTGCTTTCTTCTCAGGTAGAAGATTTGTTCCATTAATGACACTTATTATTGGTGGTCTTATTGCAGGAATCTTTGGTCTAGTTTGACCAGGTATGGAAAAAGCAATATCTGCAGTTGGTAACACAATTGCTGCTCAACCAAAAACTGTTGCTGCCGGAACATTTGTTGTTGCAAACAGACTGCTAATTCCATTTGGGCTACACCACGTTTTGAACTCATTCTTCTGATTCCAACTAAACGGTGGTGACCTAACAAACTTCTTCAACGGAGTAAAAGGTGCTGGTGTATTTATGACACCATTCTTTCCAACAATGATGTTTGCCCTTCCTGCAATTGCACTTGCAATGGTTAAAGCGGCTGATAAAGATAAAAGAAAATCAACTGCTTATCTATTAGGTGGAGCCGCATTGGTTGGATTCTTAACAGGTGTTACTGAACCTATAGAATTCACATTCTTATTTGTGGCCCCAGGACTATATCTGCTTTACGCAATTATGGCAGGTATTGTAGGTGCTATTACAGTGGGAATGGGGGCTCTTACAGGGTTTGGTTTCTCAGCTGGTTTATTTGACCTCCTTCTTAACTGAGGAATTTCAACAAAACCATGAACAGTTATACTGATAGGGCTGGCCTCAATGCCAATATTCTATTTCACATTCTACTTCATTATCACTAAATTTAATTTAGCAACTCCTGGTAGAGGTGGCGTAGCAGGAGAAGAAGCTCTTGCTGTAGTTGCCAAAAAATCAAACAAAAAAACATCTTATTCACAGTCAGCTGCAGCATTTATTAGTGCAATTGGTAAAACAAACATTAATAAAATTACTAACTGTGCAACTAGACTAAGAATTGAAGTCAAAGACTCATCTAAAGTTTCAGAAGCTAAAATCAAAGAAGCCGGAGGAATTGCGCTAGTTAAGTTGTCAAAAACTTCAGTTCAAATTATTGTTGGAACTCATGTTCAACAAGTTGCTGAAGAAATGAAAAAGAAATTAAAAAAATAAAATAATAAAAAACCTGTAATGGTTTTTTATTTGCCATATGAAAAAAATAATTTTAAAAAGTAATTCCTCTGTTATTACATTGAGCGCAAAAGGAGCAGAATTAATTTCTTGAATTCAAAACGGGAAAGAATCAATACATGACGGAGTTAATTTTTGAAACAAAAGTGCCCCTATACTATTTCCATACATTGGTAGTTCTATTGTAAAAAAAAGAAAAAAACATGGTTTTGTTAGAGAAAAACTTTTCGAAATTAAAGAGATTAATTTGAAAAAAGTTATCTTCAAAACTAATCTATCTAATGAATGGAAAGATGTTGACCTAGAAGTTTCTTACTTTTTTAAAGGAGAAGATTTAGTGTGTGAGTTTAAAATCACAAACAATACTACACAAAACATTAAATATAAAATAGGTTGGCACCCAGCTTTCAAATTAAATTCCGAAATATCAAATTATAAATTTAATTATTATAGCAATTCTCACAAAATAAATAAAAATGGAAATATAACCGGAGAAGTTGAAAAAATAACCCCAGAAAAAATCAATGATGAATTTTTCAAAAACAATGATACAATTATTTATAAAGGTTGCCAGCAAATAAAAATGGAAAACAAAAATCACACAGTTTATATTTCATCTGATTTAAAAATTTTAGCCATATGAAAACCATATGCAGCTGACTTTATTTGCTTAGAACCTTGGTCGGATTTACCAGAGCATAGCGATTTAACATTGAATGAATTTTCTACAATCAAACCAAAAAAAGTAAAAATATTTAAAACCAAAGCGAGGGTAATATGATCATAAAAGCTGATCTAACATTTATAAATAAAAAATTCCATAAAAATAAGTACATAGTAATTAAGTCAGGAAAAATAAAATCAATTTTAGATTCATCTCCAACACATGATTTTGAAACCTATATTCTTTCCCCAGGTTTTATTGATAATCATTGTCATGGTTTTGGAGGACATGACTTTATGGAAGCAAAACCCGAATCTTTTAAAGTTATTTTGGAATCTATTGCAAAAAGCGGAACTACTTCAGTGTTTGCAACAGCAGTAACGCAATCAATGGAATTAATGCAAAAAATGTTTGAATTTACAAGCGGATATAAAACTTCGAAAAAAGAAGCCAATATTTTAGGTATTCACTCAGAGGGGCCATTTATTTCCAAGCATAAAAAAGGGGCCCAACCTGAAAAACACATAAAAAAAGGATGTGCCCAAAAACTAATTGCAATGCATAAATTTTCAAAGGCAACTCTAAAAATAATGACTTTTGCTCCAGAAGAAGATTTAAAAAATGAAGTTTTAAAAAAAGGTAAAGAATTAGGTATCAAGATGCAAATAGGTCATTGTAAGGCTTCTGAGGAAGAAGTAAAAAAAGCAGTGGCTTTTGGAGCAGCAGGTATTACGCATGCTTACAACGGAATGCCTAAATCATTGGAAAATGAAACTACAGGTTTTGTAGCAAACACAAATCTTTATTCAGAAATTATTTGTGATGGAATTCATAATTCCGCACAACAAATAAAAAAGTTCATAAAAATAAAAGGAAAAGATAAAATAATATTGATTACTGATGCTATAATGTGTGCAGGTATGCCTGATGGAAATTACTTATTAGGTGGTCAAGAAGTGATTAAAAAAGGTTTGAACTGTACGATAAAAGGGACAGACACAAAAGCAGGTTCAGTAGCCTCTATGTTGGATGTTGTAAAAAATACAATTTCAATGACTTCATTACGAACCGAAGATGTTTTAGCTATGGCTACTGAAAATGTTGCTGATTATCATAATCTAGATTCTAAAGGAAGAATCATAAAAGATTATGATGCTGACTTAATTTGTTTAGACAAAGACCTTAATTTAATAGCAACAATTATCAAAGGAGAAGTGGCTTATGAAAGTTAATGTATTTCAAACACATGAAGAATCATCCAAAGCAGCAGCATTAATAATTGCTCAAATTATTAAAGATAAATCAAATGCGGTTTTAGGGTTGGCAACAGGTTCGTCGCCAATACTTATTTATGAGGAATTAATCAGACTTAATAAAGAAGGTGAAATTTCTTTCCGTAATATTAAGACTTTTAATCTTGATGAATATTGTGGGCTATCACCAGAACATAAAAAATCATATAGATATTTCATGAATAAAAATTTTTTTAATAAACTGGATATAGATATTAAAAATACATCAGTTCCTTCTGGCAATGGAAACATAGAAGAAAATGCTTTAAGTTACGAAAAACTATTATCTGAAAATACTATAGATGTACAAATTTTAGGAATTGGTACAAATGCTCATATAGGCTTCAACGAGCCTTTATCTCCATTTGATTCGTCCACTAGAGAAGTACAATTAGCCAAAGAAACAATAAAAGCTAATCAAAGATTTTTTGTTTCTGAATCAGATGTTCCAAAAAAAGCTATTTCCATGGGTATAGGATCTATTTTAAAAGCAAGAAAGATAATACTTATTGCTTTTGGAAAAAACAAAGCAAAAGCTATTAAAGATACTGTCGAAGGAAGACCTACAGAAATGGTCCCGGCTTCTGCACTTCAATCACATGCTGATGTAGAAATTTTTTTAGATAAAGAAGCGGCATCATTATTAAAATAAAATTATTTTATAAAGTTATTGTACTGATTCCAAATTACAATTAATTTATAAGATACTAAAACCATAATTTTAATTATAAAAGTCAAGTTAAAATACTTGACTTTTATTTTGTTTTAAAATAAAATATTAATGCATTAAAACAAGGAGATATATTAATGGTAAAAATTAGATTAAAAAGGCTAGGTTCAAAAAGAAAACCATTCTACAGAGTGGTGGTTGCTGACTCGAGAGTACAAAGAGACGGCAAATACATTGAACTTGTTGGAACATTTAACCCAAAACTTGGCGAACTAAAAATTAACAAAGAAATTGCTATGAAGTGATTAAAGTTTGGTGCCAAACCAACACCAACTGTTAAAAAAATGTTTTCAAATGAAGGGATTATGGCAGAATTTGCTAACTTTAAAACAAATGGTAAATTAAAAGTGGAATCAAAATCTGGAACAATTTTTGGTGCAGAATGAGATCCAAAAATTAATTACACAGAACCAGGCACAAAACCTGTTGTTGCAGAATCTAAAGAGCAAGCTCAAGCTGCAGAAGAAATTGTTGCTGAAGAAGCAACAACGAAATAATCAGCACCTTCTTAATAATATTTATAAAAACAAGTATTATGCTTGTTTTTATTTCATATATAATATATATATGAAAAAGGTAGGAAAAATAGTTAATACTCACGGTATAAAAGGTGAATTAAGAATCTTATCTGGAGGTAGTTTTTCTAATAACGATTTTAAGCCCGAATACAAAACATTAATTATTCAAGATAAAAAATATAAAGTTACATCATATCGTTTTCATAAGAAATTTCATCAAGTTTTTTTTGAAGGTTTTAACGATATAAATGATGTTTTATTCTTGAAAGGCCAGTCAGTTTTTGTTGACCAAAAAGACGATTCAATTGATATTGATAATTTAATAGGTGCAAATGTTTATCAAAATGATAAAAAAATAGGTGTTATAAAATCAATTTCCAATACAAAACTATACAAACTAATTAATTTAGATTCAGGACAAGTCATCCCTCTAAATGAAAAATTTGTTGTTTCTATGAGCCAAGAAAAAGTAGAGGTTAAAAATATCTAATGAAATTTAACATATTAACAATATTTCCTAATATTTTCGATTCTTATTTTTCGGAATCCATTATTGGTAGAGCAATAGAAGCAGGTAAGATAAAAATTAATATAATTGATATTAGAGATTTTGCGGGTGATAAACATAAAAAAGTTGATGATGAACCTTACGGCGGGGGCCCTGGTATGCTTATGAAAATAGAGCCTTTAGTAGGAGCTGTTAAATCATTAGAAGATCCTGGCAAAATAATATTACTTTCTCCCCAAGGAAAATCTTTAAAACAAAAAGAGGCAAAAGAATTTGCTGCTTCAGGTAAAACATTAACTTTTATATGCGGAAGATATGAAGGTTTTGATTACAGAATAATGGATTATATTGACGAAGAATGATCGATTGGTGATTTTGTTTTAACCGGAGGAGAATTACCAGCAATGGTTATTATTGATTCAATCGCAAGACTAATACCAGGAATTATTAAACACGGATCTCATTCTGGTGATTCATTTGAAGACAATCTTTTAGAATACCCTCAGTATACAAGACCTGTAGAATTTGAAGGCAAAAAAGTGCCTAAATTATTAAGAAGTGGTAATCACAAAGCTATCAGAGATTGAAGAAAAGAAAAAGCACTAGAAATCACTAAAGAGAAAAGACCAGATTTACTTAAAAAATAATGGAATCCAATTTTTAATATAAGTGTAATATAAAAAACTACACTTACTTTTTTAATTGTGTTAAAATATTAAGGCATTAAAATATTAAACTAAATAAATTACTAGGAGAAAGAATTATGGCAAACATTATGCAAGATCTAATCAACAAGATCACATCACCACAAATCAAGAATGGTATTCCAAAATTTTCAGCAGGAGACACAGTAAAAGTTCATACTAGAATTAAAGAGGGTTCAAAAGAAAGAATACAGATGTTTGAAGGAGTTGTTATCAAAAAACAAGGTTCAGGTATCGGTGCAACATTTACAGTCAGAAAAATATCTTCTGGTATAGGTGTTGAAAAAACTTTTCCAATTCACGCTGTTTCAATTCCTAAAATTGAAGTACTAAGAAAAGGTAAAGTAAGACAATCCAAAATATTTTATCTTAAAAATCTCTCTGGTAAAGCCGCTAGAATTAAGGAAGATAAAACAGGAAAATAAGGCAATGCCTTATTTTTATTTGATATAATTTTAACCAGAAAGGAGTATGTTATGAAATTTAACTGATTTCCTGGGCATATGGAAAAAGCCCGAAAGCAATTAGAAGAAAAAATCAAAATTATCGATTTTGTGATTGAACTAGTTGATGCAAGAAATCCTTATTCATCTAAAAACCCACTTCTTGAATCAATAACTAATAAAAAACCTAAAATTCTTATAATGACTAAAAAAGATCTTTGTGATCCAAAAAAAATCGCATTATGAGAAGATCATTTTGAATCACAAGGTTATAAAATCTTAACTATAAATACACTAGGTTTTAAAAATTTTAATCAAATTTTAAAAATAGCAGAAGAAATTTGTGTAGAGAAAAGAGAAAAAGAGAAAAAGAAAGGTATTAGGCCGCAACCATTAAAAACTATGGTGGTTGGTGTTCCTAATGTTGGCAAATCAACTTTTATCAATTATTTTTCAAATAAAAAAGCTACATCTGTTGCAAACAAACCGGGACATACTAGACAACAACAGTGAGTAAAAGTTAATCAAAACATACAACTTTTAGATACACCAGGTATTTTATGACCTAAATTTTCAGATAAAATGGTTGCAAAAAATCTAGCTTTTACAAATTCGGTTAAGCTAGATATTTTGCCCAAACAAGATATTTATTTAAACGCTTTAGATTTTTTGATTAAAGAATACCCATTAATCTTTGAAAAATATTTTAAATACTCAATAAAAGAGCATACATTCGCAAAATCTATAGAATCATTAAATGAAAGATATAATTTTAAAAAAGACATAAACGAAGATAATACTATTGATAAATTTCTGTATGAATTAGTTAATGGTAAAATTGCAAAATTAACATTCGAAACGCCATCTGATTTAATAAAACCATAATAATTTTAAAACCGCATTAATATTTTTTTATTTTATTTCCGTTTTTTATTTACATTCGGCTATTTTATAAAGTAGGAGGATGTATAATGAGAAATGTATTACTATATTTTGCTTTGAAATACTCAGGTGACTGAGATAGCATTTACAAAGCTTTGGACCAAAAAGAAAAAATTACAGATCAAGAATTGGAAATTGTAGAGAAAATGAATATAGATTTTGTAACCATAATTGATGATAAATACCCTAAAAGATTAAAAAGAATAACAAAACCACCATTTATTTTATTTTATAAAGGGGATCTAAGTTTAGCCAATAAAGAGGCCAAAACTATTGCTATTATTGGATCTAGAGAGCCGTCTCAATCAGCAAAAGATAAAACAGAAAGAATAGTTTCTGATTTAAAAGGGGTAGTAATTGTATCTGGCATGGCAAAAGGTGTAGATTCTTTTACTCATGAAGCAGCATTAAAATTTAAAAACCCCACTATCGCAGTTTTAGGAACCGCTATTGATAACCCATATCCAAAAAATAACCAAAAACTTTATGCTAAGATAGTTAAAAAAGGGTTGGTATTGTCAGAATACCCGAAAGGTGCAAAATCAAGTAAAAACAACTTTAAATCAAGAAACAGACTAATTTCTGGATTGAGCCAAGGGGTTCTAGTTGTAGAAGCGAAGAAAAAATCAGGAACTATGAACACCGTTTCACATGCATTGAGCCAGAATAAAGAAGTTTTTGCTTTGCCTTCAAGTGATCTAGTTAATTCAGGAACAAATGCTTTAATTAAAGAAGGTGCAATTTTAGTTGAAAATGGAAATGATATACTAAAAGAAATTATTTAGTTTTTATTATTTATAAATAAATAATAATATTAAGATTAATTTGATACTCATAAAAAGTATCTTTATAATTTATTAAGGGAAATTAGAAATATGAAATTATTAATTGTGGAATCACCAAACAAATGTGCAACTATCCAAAAATATCTAGGTAAGGAATATGAAGTTATTTCTTGTGTAGGTCATTTTCGTGATTTGAAAAAAGGTTTTGGAAAAGGTAACGGACCAACTGATAAATATGGTTTTAACCCTGAAACTCTTGAAGTTAAATGAGATATAAAAAAAGATAAGAAGTTGATTTCAGAACTAAAAACCAAAATTGAAGAAGCAGAACACATTTATATTGCAACTGACCCTGACCGTGAAGGCGAAGCCATAGGTTGACACTTAAAAGAGTATTTTCAGATTCCAGAAGATAAGTATAACCGTATTATTTTCAAAGCCGTTAGAAAAGATAATATTATAAATGCAATTGAAAACCCTGGTAAATTAAATAAAGCACTTTACCAAGCATATTTAATCAGAAGATTGTTAGATAGAATGATTGGATGAGATCTTTCTTCTTTTATACAAGATAAATTACATTTAAAAAAATATGTTGATACTGCAGGAAGAGTTCAATCAGTTGCCCTTTGGTTTGTTGCTGAAAAAGAAAAAAAAATTAAAGCTTTCAAACCACAAGAGTTTTATACAATTGATGCTAAATTAAGTTTTAATAACAATGATTATGAAGTAAAATACCCTACATCATCAGCTGATAAAGTTATGATGCAGGAAAAAGAAGCTAAAGAATTTGTTTCTATAATGCCAGATAAAATGGTGGTTACAAATCTTTCGGTAAAAGAAACAAAAGGAAAAGAATTACTAGCCTTCAATACCGCCTCACTTTATAGAGCTTGTTACAACTCTTTTGGTATGACTCCAAAAAGAGTGTTATCTAATGCCCAAGAATTGTTCCAAAAAGGTTATATTTCGTACCATCGTACTGATTCAGTAAGAATAGAAAAACCACTTGAAGAAAAAATAGCTTCTTTTGTTAAAGGTAAATACGGAGATAAGTATATTACCCCGTACGTAGGAAACAAATTGAAGGCTGATCAAGATGCTCACGAAGCTATTGTAGTATTAAATCTAGATTTAGACCCCGAAACATTTTCTACCAAAGAATCTAAGAGTGATTTAATCAAAGTTTATAGAACAATTTATAATAGAACATTGGGGTGTGTAGTGAAACCGCCTATTTTTGAGAAAACAACTGTAGAATTAGAAGCTGCAACACTTAAATTCAATGTTAAAGGTTCGCGAATAATATTTGATGGATACATCGCTATTACTGGCCAAAACCCTAATGATGTTATTTTGCCAGAAATTAAAATTGGTGATGAATTTATAATAAATTCAGTTAAATCAACAAAAAACGAAACTAAACCACCTGCAAGATATAATGCATCTTCATTAATTAAAAAACTTGAAGATGAAAAAGTTGGTAGGCCTTCCACTTATTCTTCAATGATCGAAGCTGTTATTGCAGATAAAAAACATTATGCAAATGTTGAAGAAAAAAGAATATTTGCAACAGATAAAGGGCTTGAAGTTTCGAATGTTATTGCTAAGAATTTTGCAGACATTATTTCTCCTTCATATACCTCTAAATTAGAAGAATCTCTTGACCAGATTGCAAATTCTGAAACAGATTATAAAACATGATGAATACAGTTTAAAGATAATTTCTTTTCTACCCTTGAAAAAGCAAATAAATCTACACAGAAGAAACAATTAGAAAAAACAGGTGAAAAATGCCCTGATTGCTATGCCGACCTAGTAATTAAACCATCTAAAAATGCACATAAATATATTATTTGCGAAACTAAAGTTCATAATAATGATGCATGTAATTTTTATGAAGTGAAATGAGAAAAGTCAGAACAAAAGTGCCCTAATTGCAATATTGCCTTTGAAATCAAAAAGAATAAACGTGGTCAAGAATTCTTAGCGTGTTCAAATTACCCTATTTGTCAAAAAACAGCTAGAACCGATGGATTTATTCCAACTGAAACAGGAATCTTTTGTGGAGAAGACGGATGTGTTGGTAGAATTATGAACCAAAAAAATAAAAAAACTGGCGAATTATTTGAATCATGTGAATTTTGAGTAAGACATTTAAAAAGTAAAAGAAATTCTAAAAAGAAGCGTAAGTAAGTCCCCCCCCTTTTTTTATGAAAAATTTTTAAAAGAAATGATATAATTTTATATATAGGGGATAAAATGAAAAAAATATTACTAGATAAAAACGAAAATCGAAGAGAATATTATTTAAGAATTGAAAAAGAAGAAGAACTGTTTTCTGCATTAAGCAAATTTGCTAAAAAAGAAAAAATTGGTTTTGCAACCTTTACAGGGCTTGGAGCTAATAAAAATACTGTTTATGGCGAATTCTTTGATGGAGAATACAAAAAAATATCTATACAACCACAATATGAATTAAATTCATTAAATGGTAATATAGGTTGAAAAAACAGTGAACCAATGATCCATTGTCATGCTATGTTTTCAAAATTAGAAGACGGAGAAATGAAAGCAACGGGTGGCCATATTTATGAAATGACCTCAGCAGTAACAATTGAAATATCATTAATTGCATATAAACCTGAAATCGCTCGTAAATATGCACCTGAATGCAAACTTAATCTTTTAGATTTAGAATATGATATTGAAGACTATGAAAAATAATAAATAAAACACTTTTTGGTGTTTTATTTTACTAAAATGTTATAATTAATTTTATGAAAAACCTTTCAGATGTTAGAAACTTATTTATTGAAGATAACATTTCTTCTGATACATCACTTATTTTTGTTCAAGGAGGTTTTAGAATTTCTTTAGTAAATGATAAGTCATTGGATTTAGCAAAATTAGACCTTGGATCATATTATTATGTTGAATTTGTAAGATGGTTTGAAAAAAGAGTGTGCAAAAAAATAAATTTTGTTGCAGTAAAACAATTTCAACACTTAAGACCCGATGGTTGTTTCACTTGTTCCAATAAAGAAGAAGCAATAGAAAATTTAAAAACAAATATAGATACTATTAAAAAAGTTATTGATCACCAAGTAGAATCAGGTAAAAAAGTGGTTTTAATGGGCCATTCATTTGGATCTATGCTTGTGCAGGAATATATTGAAAAAAATGGAACTGATAAAATTAAAAAAGCAATTATTTGCAACGTTAGACCTTACAACCCAGTTTTCTCCTGAGCAGTTATGCAACACAGAAGATCTCGTTTAGTTTACGGAATAAACGGAGAGGTAAAAAAAATACAACCAAAAGCTTACTCACGAAAAGCAATTCTTATGATGGTCCCATTACTAAAAAAAGATTACACTAAACTTTGAAAAGAAAAAGATTTGTCAAAAATACAATATATTGTGGCCGACGGAGATACATATATAGGTAATATGAGCAAATTTGAAGAAAAATTTATCCAAGAACGTGGAGGAGACGTTATTCGATTTGGAGTATGAAGATCCAAACTATTAAGTTTACTTTCTTTTGGTAAAGTCAACCCTGGCAATATTGCTCACCAAATTGTTTTTACACCTATGGCATTTCCTTACATGAAAAAATTAGTTAATAAAGGTGCAATAGTTTCTAAGTTTTCAGAAAAAGATAAAAATAAATAAATCAAAATTAGACTATTGTGAAAATATAAGAAAATTGCTATATTACAAACATAATTATTTATTGATAATAAGTTTGGGGAGTGTCATAAACTCTCATAATGACCAAAACACATGAATAGATAGATATAGAGAAAAGAATTCTTACAATAATTCTTTTCTATTTTTTAGAAAATGTTTTTTTATACAATTCTAGTGCGCGTTCTCTAGATTTTTTATAATCAATTATAGGTTTGTAATTATAATCTTTAATCAATCATTTTTTAACATATTTACCTTCAGGATCAAATTTCTTTTTTTGAAGATGGGGGTTAAAGATTCTAAAGAAAGGATTCACTTCAAAACCAGTTCCTGCAACTCATTGCCATGACATATTGTTAACAATTGGATCATAATCAATTAATTTTTTTGCAAAATATTTTTCACCTAATCTTCAATCTATTAATAAATTTTTAGTAAGAAATGATGCGGTAATCATTCTTGCTCTATTATGCATATATCCAGTTGTGTTTAGTTGGTTCATTGCCGCATCTACTATATCAAATCCAGTTTTACCTTGGCATCAAGCTTCAAAATCTTCATGATTGTCATTTCATGGAAAGTTGTCAAATCTAGATAATAAATTATCTTCCAACCTTTTTCTTCCTTTCTGAATATGACACTGATAAAAGAACTCTCTTCAAATGATCTGTCTTAAATAATCATTATCAATACTTTTATGTCGCTTAATAACAATTTGAACAATTTCTCTAATTGAAATGACACCAAACTTAATAGCAGGAGCTATTTTAGAATTAGCATCTAAAAAAAGCATATCTCTTTTTTCTTTATAATATTTATCAACAGAGTTAATTGAGTCTACAATTTCTTTTCTAGTAATAGGAAAATTTTTATTCTTGGATAGTTTTATTTCGTTAATATTTATAGAGTAATTATTTGAATAATCAATTGAGTTAAATCTAATATTAGGAGCAACACTTGGAATTGTGGTTTTCATCTTTTCAATCATATTTTTTCAGAATGGAGTAAACATTTTTGCTGATACAAATTCCTCTCTATTGTAAGGATCTAATAAAAGATAATCATTCGGTGTATTTGTTTCAATATTATTTTTCTTTGCAAAGGCCTCTAATTTGGCACTTCTTTTTAATGCGAAAGGAGTAAAATCTTTATTCCAATAAATTCTGTCAATTTTAATACCGTCACTAATAATTTGTTGAAAAACTTCCACCTCACTATTAGCTTTGAAAAAATTAATTTTAACTTTTAAGTTTAATTCTTTTAGAGCATTTACCATATAATGAAAGGCATGATATGAAAATAAAGTATTATTTTCTATTTGTGTTCTATTAAAAATGAAAAAAATATGTATATTTTTTTCTTTTTCTATAAGCCTATTCAATGCTGTATTATCTTTAGTTCTAAAATCTCTGTGTAAAAGCAAAATATTCATAAAATAATTATAACATTTTGTTATAATAAAATTATTATTTTATGGAGAGCAATATGACTATATCTAGAAACCTGGCGATTGCCACATTAATTGTTGTATCTGCGGCTGGTTTAAAAATATTAATGCCAAAGAAAATGACCAAATCTATATATAATCCAACAGAAACATCTGGAAGGGCATACATTTTAGATGAAAGTTATGGAGATGGATTTAAGCAACTTAAAAATCAACAAAAGTATATCAAGAAAAATAATGAAGCTATTATTTTTTGAGTGGGTGGGCCAAAGTTTGGAAAAAACTGACATGATGATATGAAAGATTATGCATTTCAATTTGGTAAATCTAAAAATTCAGAAGATTTAGCCAAAAATATTGTTCCTGGCAACTATTCCATGCCTTTCGATGTTTATGTAGGTGTGCAGCCCCAATGAGAAGGCATACAAGGCTCAAAATATTTTGAAAAAGAATACAAATCATCTTTAACCACAGGTTTTATAAACGAAATGAGCCAAAGGCCTGTTACTTGAAAAGATGTTATTTATAATAAAAAACTTCAATCTAAAAAGCAGCAAATTGATAAAATGGAACAAGTTTTTAAAGACACAGCAGAAAACATGTATGAATTAGCGAAAGATTTAAAAAAATTAGGATATGAGAAAGTTCATTTTATAGCACACTCTTATGGAACATTCATTGTTTCTGAATATATCAAAAGATATGGTGACAAGGCATTTAGTAATGTAGATTCAATCCGCCTCGTTGCAACAAGGTTAAAAGCCCAAAAAGAAATAACAGAAAGTTTTGACGGAAAGTCATTCCCATATGTTGGGTATGATGAAAAAACTAAAAAATACACAAAAATTATAAAGGCACCAATTTCTAAAAATGCCATTACTATGGGTATTGCAATACCCTCTTTTATATCAATAGTTAACAAAGATTACATTACACCTTACAAAAATTTATCAGATCAAAATAAAGAAAAAGTTAAAATCATAACAACTGATTATGATTTTCGATTAGGGTCATTACAGGAAAACGAACTTTCACTAAAAAATGAAGGTATTGATATTAAAGTAATTCCTGATAAAATTTTACAACAATACCAACATCAATATTTAGCCCAAAAGAAATTGAAATTTCCAACTGAACCAAAAAAAGATTTACATAAAAAAGGGATAAATCACCACGATACTTTGCTGAGGTGATATCTTGATAACTCGATTAGCAAATGAGGTTTAAATAAAAACTGGCTTACAAGAGAACCATTTTTAATAAGTGATCAAACATATTGATGTTCATTGAGAGAAAACTCAAAAGAAAAAATATTAGATCAAATTTGCATAAAAAAATAGTCATAAGACTATTTTTTTCTTGTTAATCACACTCAAGCAAATGCATTAAATACAGAAATCCACCCTAGTAATGGAGTTGATAATATTACAATAGTAAATATTATATTCATCTTTTTTTGTTTATACTTTTTAAAGAGAAAGTAAATAATAAATTGTAAAATAATATAGATATAAATCATGAATTTCTGAAGCAAAGCCGCCAAGTACCCTGTTTGCGCTAGTAAAAATGCCATAAACATATTGTTTAAAGTTTTATGATAAATAATTGCTATTGTGGACAATAAAAATTGTATTAGATAATTTAGTTTTAAATGCTTTAAATTCATATTCTTCTCCAATAACCTTATTATACACATTTTTTAATGTGGTATAATATTAAAAACTAAAAGGTAAAATTTATGAAAAAAGAGCGTATTTTAATCAAAATTTCTGGTGAATCTTTTGCTAGTGGAGAGAATAAATTCGATATTAACAAAATCGAATCCTATGCAACACAAATTAAAAAATTAAGCGAAAGCGGTCTAGAAGTTGCTATTGTTGTGGGTGGTGGAAATCTTTGGAGAGGAACACTAGGGCCAGAAGTCGGCATAGATAGGTCAGCTGCTGATTATACTGGTATGATAGCAACTGTTATGAATGGATTGATTCTTCAGCAAGTACTTGAAGCTAAATACGAAGTGCCAACCAGAGTTATGTCAGCAATAGAAATAAACAAAGTATGTGAACCGTATATCAAAAGAAAAGCCTTAAGACATCTAGAAAAAGGGAGGGTAATTATTTTTGTAGGTGGTACAGGTAACCCTTATTTCACAACTGATACAGCTTCGGCGTTGAAAGCATGTGAAATTGGCGCATCTAAAATACTTATGGCTAAAAATGGTGTTGACGGAGTTTATGACAAAGACCCAAATGTTCATAGGGAAGCAACCAGATTTGAAAAACTAACATACAAAGAAGTATTTGATAAAGATATTAGAATTATGGATAAAACTGCCACAACTATGTGCGCTGAAAATAATGTTTCACTTTATATTTTCTCGGCTCAAGAAGAAAATTCAATTGT
Source organism: Mycoplasmatales bacterium (assembly GCA_965214965.1). Lineage (GTDB taxonomy): Bacteria > Bacillota_I > Bacilli_A > CBDATW01 > CBDATW01 > CBDATW01. Next base: position 374,733 of record OZ244030.1, on the reverse strand, counting down.
GAAAGTTCTAAATAAAGAAATTAATTTTACAGAAATTACAAATTAGGAGAATATATAAATGCTACAAGCAATTATCAACGAATCAAAACAAAAAATGAATGATTCAATTAATCATTTTGAATCTGCTTTGAAAAAAATATCCACAGGAATGGCATCACCTTCCATGATAGAAGGTATTACAGTCGACTATTATGGAACACAAACACCAATCAACCAAATGGCAACAGTTTCTTGCCCAGAAGCAAGACAAATTATAATAAAACCTTTTGATAAAACTACAATAGAAATCATTGTTAATGCAATCAATGCTGCTAACACAGGTTTAAATGCTAATGACTCAGGAGAAGTGATTAGAATTAATGTTCCTGCTTTAACTGAAGAAACTAGAAAAAGAGAAGCTAAAAAGGTCAGAGAAGCAGCTGAAAATGCTAAAATAACAATTAGACAAATCAGACAAGATGCTAACAAAAAAATTAAAACATCAGAATCAACTGATGATGATAAAAAGGGTTTTGCAGAAGACATTCAAGATTTAGTCAAAGAATTTAATGCAAAAATTGAAGAGATATCCAAAGATAAAGAAAAACATATTTTAGAATTATAAAGAAAGGTCAATAAAATGCCTAAAACTAACTTTAATAATTTAATTACCAGAACTCTCTCTGGTCTTGTAATGTTTATTGCGTTGTTATTTGTGATGTTTTTTCACAAAGGAATTTTATTGACCGTGATTATACTTACAGCTACAGTAGCATTTTTAGAAGTTTTATTTGTAAATAAATATCCTAAATCTATTTGATATACTGCAACTACAATGGTTTTATTTGTTTGATCTATAACTTCTCAATCAATATATCAATTAACATCGAAGTCATTCCCGATTGGGATATCTAATAAATATGATGTATTGGAATGAAAAAAGTTATTTTTATTTGTTGCAGTAGTTTTCTTAACTCCTTTATTTTCCAAAAAAATCAATTTTAAAGCGGCATTTACACATATAGTTGCTTTAATACTATTAGTGGTAGCTTCCAGGTCAACAGTATGGTTTTTATTTAAATCAACTGATCATGGAAAAGGTTTTGAAATTTTATTGCTGGTCTTAGGTACAGTTTTTGCTTGCGATACAGGAGGTTATTTCTTTGGTTCAAAATTTGGAAAAAACAAAATCTCTCCTAAAATTTCACCAAAGAAAACTTGAGAAGGATTTTTAGGCGGATTATTTCTTGCATATGTTTGATCATGATTATGAATAAAACTAATGTTTGTTCCTTTTGTAAATAATGATCCACAAAAAACTCTTTTGTTTATTTTTTTAACTGGTTGAGTATTTGCTATATCATCTTTAATTGGTGATTTATACTTCTCTTACATTAAAAGAATATATAACGCTCATGATTTTTCTAAAGCAATTCCAGGTCATGGAGGGGTATTAGATAGAATCGATAGTATTATTTTCGCAATTATTATAGCGAAAATAATTTATAACTTTATATTTTAGGAGATAGAAATGAATAAATTAGATATAATTTTTCAAAAAATCAATTTTACTAAAGAAGATTCATTTAAAAATTCAAAAATAAAAAAAGTTTCTTTAAATCCATCTACTTTTACTTATAAAATTTTCATCCAATCACCTTTACCAATTGATTCAGAAGCGATCAAAGAGTTGGAAGAGAAGTTTTTAGAATATCCTAAAGATTTTAGAATGCACTTAGTTTTTGATGACGTTTCTAATAAAGAATGCTTCCAAAAATATTGAGATGAGCTTTTTTCTAAAACTTTTGTTGGAAAACAACTTAACATTATAAATGCAGTTCCTGATTTTGATGGCGAAAAACTTTCTATCAAATTTAATTTAAAAACACAAATGAAGCAATTTACCGAATGAAAAGAAACAATGGAAAAGGAATTATCAAAATTAGGCTATGCTATACCTATAACTTTTGCTTTGAAAGAAAATACTGAAGAATTTAAAGAAAAAATTAAATTACAAACAAAAAAAATGCTTGATGACAAAATAATGGAAGCAAAACTGATTAGAATGTCGAGCACACAACAAAATAGTGAATCAAAACAAATGTCTTTATATAGATCACTTAGTAAAAATGCAACTTTAAAAATTGTAGATATTGATTCAGCTGAAATTAAAAAAGTGACTATCAAAGCCCAAATTACAGAAATAGATGCAAGAAAAATACCAGCTAAAAATTTAATTATATATAAAATAGGGCTTTTTGATAAAACAAAAGCGATTAATGGTAAATACTTTTTTAGAACAACATCTAAAAACAAAGATAAATGCTCTGGACTTAAAATTGGGGATTGAATTAAACTTAACGGTAAAGTTGAATATGATACTTTTGAAAAAGAATTAGCAATAATATTGAACAATGTAGTAAAAATTGAAAAACCAGTAACAAGAAAAGATGAAGCGTTGCAAAAAAGAGTTGAATTTTCAGTAGCTACAAAAATGTCTGCATTTGACGGATTAGCAAAACCGGCAGATATGATTGAAGCTGCCATTAACTTTGGTCACCAAGGTATAGCATTTGCAGATCAAAACAATGTTCAAGCTTATCCAGAAATAATGTCAGCAGCAGATGCAGTAAAAGAAAAGCATCCTGATTTCAAAATTATTTATGGTGCAAAATTAAAAACAATAGAATCAAAATTGGATTTAATAGTTAATCCGCATAATACTTTAATTGAAGAAGCTGAGTTTGTTGTTTTTGATATTGAAACTACAGGTTTATCATCTCATTATGATCAAATGATAGAGTTTGGGGCTGTTAAAATTAAAAATGGAATAGTCATAGATAAATTACATTTCTTCTCACAAGCTGAAAAAAAAGTTTCTTCTGTAGTTAAAGAATTAACTGGTATTACTCAAGAAATGGTAGATAATGGTATTCCTCAAGCAGAAGCAGCAGATAAAATTAAAAACTTTTTTGGTAATGCTACACTTGTTGCTCATAACGCTAACTTTGATATTAGTTTTATGAAGAAACTTTACATCAACCATAACAAAGGATTGTTAGAAAATCCGTGAATAGACACTTTACATTTAGCGTGGGCAATTATGGCTCCTAGAAGATCATATAGATTAGGTAAAATTGCCCCTAAATGAGGAGTTTTTTATGATGAAAAAGCAGCTCACCGTGCAGATTATGACGCAGATGTTCTCAAAACAATATTTTTAAGCATGATTAAAAATATGGAAGTTGAACATAATGTAAAAACTGTTGCAGATTTTGCTTCAGTTCAAACAAATGATTCATTGGTTAAGCAATTTGGTTTTAACACAAATCTTTATGCAAAAAATCAACAAGGTATAAAAGATATTTATGAATTAATTTCAAAAGCGCACATTGATTATGTGGGTGGTAATAAAACTGTTGCAATTCCCAAAGAAGAAATTGCTAATCTTAGAGATAATCTAATGGTTGGTGCTTCTCCTTCAAATTCAGAATTATTTGAACTAGCTCTAAATAAAAATAATTACGAATTACAAAAAGCTATAGAATTTTATGATTTTATAATGATAAGCCCGCCAAAAGACTACTATTATTTAGTAGAAAAGCAAATAGCGGAGTCAAAAGATGTTATTCACGATGTTATTAACAGAATAATTACAGAGGCTGAAAGAAAAAATAAAATTGTTATTGCTTCTTCTGAACCTTTATATTTAGATCCAGAAGATAAATCTTATTGAGAAATTTTTATTGAAACTGAACGTTTAGGTGGAGTTGCTCATCCGTTGAAAGATTATCAAAATAGAATTAAAACCTTGCCTGACAAACATTTTAAAACAACAAATGAATTAATGTTAGATTTTGATTTTTTGCCACAATCTTCAGTTATGGAAATAGTTGTAAGAAATGCAACTGCTTTATTAGAAAGTTTTGACAATGATATAGAACCGTTAAAAAAAGGGTTGTTTGTACCTGAAATTCTGGATTCAAAAGAAAAACTTACAAAAATATGTTATGAAAATGCATATAAAAAATATGGAAACCCTTTACCTGGCATAGTGGCAAAAAGATTGGAAAAAGAACTCAAGCCTATTTGTGACCAGAACTTTGACACTGTTTATTATATTTCGCATTTAATTGTCAAAAAATCATTAGAAGATGGTTATTTAGTTGGTTCCCGTGGTTCAGTTGGTTCTTCAATAGTTGCAACATTATCAAATATTACCGAAGTCAACCCTTTACCACCGCATTATGTATGTAAATGTACATATTCTAATTTCGATATTAATGATGATAATATAATGTCTGGTTTTGATCTTGCTCCAATTGATTGCCCAAAGTGTGGGTTGTTAATGTATGGCGAAGGACACGATATTCCTTTTGAAACTTTCTTAGGTTTTGAGGCAGATAAAATACCTGATATTGATCTTAACTTTTCAAATCTTTATCAAAACCATGCTCATGAATACACAAAAGAATTATTTGGCGAGAAAAATGTATTCCGTGCCGGAACAATTTCTACAGTCCAATCAAGAACAGCTTTTGGTTTTGTAAAAAATCATCAAGAAATTACAATGCAAGATGTTGTAGCCAAAGCTGAAACAGATAGATTGGTTTCAGGGTTGGTAGGAACTAAAAGAACTACTGGACAACACCCTGGCGGCATAATGGTTTTGCCTAAAAAGTTTGATATCACTGACTTCACACCTGTTAATTACCCAGCTAATGAAAAATCCGATTGAATTACGACACACTTTGATTATCACTCAATCCATAACAATTTATTAAAATTAGATCTTCTAGGTCATGTGGATCCTACAGCAATTAGAATGCTGCAAGATATCACAGGTGTAGATCCTAAAGACATACCTTTTTATGATGAAAAAACTATAGCAATATTTTCTGGTCTTTCATCATTAAATCTAAAATATGAAATGCCGATATCAGAAACAACTGGGTGTATTGGCATTCCTGAGTTTGGAACATCTTTTGTTAGAAAAATGCTTGCAGAAACCAAACCAAAATCATTCAATGAACTCATTATACTTTCTGGCCTTTCTCACGGCACAGGTGTTTATAGAGGAAACTCTCGTGAATTGATTCTAAAAAAAGATAAAAAAATGCAAGATGTAATTGGCTGTAGGGATGATATTATGCTTTTCTTAATTAGGAAAGGGCTTTCAAATAAAGATGCTTTTGATATTATGGAATTCATTAGAAAAGGTATGATTGAACACGAACCAGCTAGATGACAAACTTATGTTCAAAAAATGCAAGAACATGGTGTTGAGAATTGATGAATAGAATCTTGTGGTAAGATTAATTATCTTTTCCCCAAAGCTCATGCCACCGCTTATGTTATGATGGCATGAAGAGTTGCTTGGTTTAAAGTTTACTATCCATTAGAATACTATGCAGCTTTATACACATTAAGATGCGATGCTTTTGATATGGAAGTCATATCAAAAGGTTCAGATTATGTTCTAGAAAAATATAATGCGCTAAAATCTATTTATAGTAAAAATAAAGGATCAATGACTGTTAAAGACGCAGATTTATTGAAAACTCTTGAAATGTGTATCGAGATGTTTGCTAGAGGTTACAGATTCTCAGGAATCGATATTAATAGCTCTGGAGCTAAAAACTTCAAAATTGATTATGAAAACCAAAAAATAATTATTCCATTTGTTGTAGTGGATGGTCTAGGTCCATCAGTTGCACAGTCAATTGTAGAAGCTAGAAATGAAAAGTCTTTTTCTTCAATTAAAGATATTACTTCCAGAACTAAAATTAATAAAACCTCTATAGAAACACTTAGAAACCTTGGAGTTTTAAAAACTCTTCCAAACAGTGATCAGCTTACAATATTTGATTTATAATTTTTTTTAAGATATAATATAAACAACAAAAAGCTAAAAAGAAGAGCTATTTGGCTCTTCTTTATTTATGGAGATATATGAAAAAACTAATAGAAAATATTGAAAAACATTTACAACTGATAAATGTAGAACTTTATCATTTGGAATGAGACAAAGAATTTGGTACAAAAGTATTAAGAATAGTGGTCGATCAAGAAATGGGAATTAATATGGATAGAATTATTGTGATTTCTAAACACATTTCCTCTTACCTAGATGAAAACGAACCAACAAAAGATAATTATAATTTGGAAGTTTTATCTGCTGGTATTGAAAGAGAATTACATACAAAAAAACACTGAGATAAATCATTAAATAAAATTGTTTTTGTGGTTCTTAAAAGACCAAATGATAATGTTAAGAGAATATTTGCAAAAGTTATTAATGTAGATGGAAATAAGATTGTATTAGAAACAAATGATGAGTCTAAAAAAACATATACACTTGGACTAAAAGATATTAAATCAGCAAATTGAGCATATAAGGAGAAAGAAAATGCTAGATAGAAAATCATTTATTACAGCTGTTGAACAATTGAATGAAGACAAAAACATTCCAAAAAAAGCTATGATAGAAGCTTTGGAAGAGGCTTTTGTGAAAACATACCACACAGAATTTGATCCAGAAGCAGAACTAAGAGTAGAAATAAATCTTGATAAAGGTTTTATAAATTTATTCCATTTGAAAAAAATTGTAGAAAGTGTTGATGATGAATTAACTGAAATTTCTTTAGAAGAGGCAAAGAAAATTAATTCAGATTACCAAATTGGAGATAAGCACGAAATAGAAATTCCATTTACTGAGGAATTTTCCGCACTAGCCGCACTAAAGGTCAAACAAATTTTAAGACAAAAAATCAGAGAAACTGAAAGAGGTTTGATTTTAGATGAATATACAAATAGAATCGGAGATATGATAAGAGGTAATATTGAAAAAGCCAAAGAACATTTTTATATAGTCGCTTTTGATAAAACATTTGGTTTCTTAAATAAACACGAAGTACCAAGAGATCTTAAATTAACTGAAGGGGACTCAGTTAAGGCTGTTATAACAAGTATTGATGCTAATTCGAAAGGTGTACCAATTATACTTTCTATGAATTCTGTAGAATACATAAAAAGAATTCTTGAAGCTGAAATACCAGAAATTAAAGACGGAAAAATTATTGTAGATAAAATTGCTAGATATGGCGGAGTTAGAACTAAAATGATTGTTAAATCTTCTCAAGAAGGACTAGATCCAGTAGGCACAATAGTAGGACCATCAGGTTCTAGAATTCAAAGAATTATTGAAGAAGTTGGCAGAGAATTCATTGATGTAATCCCTGTAAGAGAAGATTTAGATAAGCAAATTGCAAGAGCATTTGTACCAGCAAGACCAATTTATGTTAAGATTGAAGAACCTGAAGATAAAAATGATAAAGCAAAAGCAATAGTTGTTGTTAAAGAAGAAGATTTTTCTTCTGCTATTGGTCGTGGGGGTTCAAACGCCAAAGTCGTTTCAAGGTTGTTAGATATAGAGATTGATGTTGTAAAAGAGGCGGATGTAGATTTTAAAATTCCATCAGGGTTTACATACGGAGACCAAAGACCACCTACAAACAATAGAAGATCAAATGATATAGATGCATCAAAATACATGATTGAAGAAGACCAATTTGCACAAGATGAAATTTTTGATGAAGGATTTGAAGTCCAAGAAGATAATAATTTTGGATTTGAAGAAGTAGCAGATATACCTGAAATTGATGATTTTGAAGGTTTTGCGGATGAAAATTATTTTGAAGATGAAGCAGTCAACACAGAAGAGCCAATAGAAGATAGTGATTACGATAAATACTATGAATAAAATTCTGTCTACTCTAGGTTTGTGCAAAGCATCAGGTAATTTAGTATATGGAGAAAAATTAATAAACTCTATTTCTTCAAAAAAAGCACATTTAGTATTACTAGCCAAAGATACAGCTGTTAATAACAAGAAAAAAATCACAGATAAAACTAATTTTTACAAGATTGAATTAATTACTATATTTGATAAAGAACAGATTTCAAAAGCTATTGGCTCAAGAAATGTTGTAGCAGTTGGTATATTAGACAAAAATCTAGCAATGAAAATAAAAAACGAATTGGAGAGTTAACTATGACAAAACAAAAAAGAAAACAAATTGATATTAAATCCAAACTTAAAAAAGTGGATGTAGGAGTTCAGAATGGCGTATTTATTTACACTGGCCCGATTTCTTTAGGTGAATTTTGTAAAAAGGTAAATATTAACTCAACAGAAATTATTAAAAAAGCTTTTCTTGAAGGTAATGTTATGACTCCTAACACAATGCTTAATGAGGAGCAAATAGGTGAATTTTGCTTAGAAAATGATTTAGATTTTAAAAAAGAGCAAGAAGTGGATGCAACTAATATTCTTGAGGCTCTTGAAATTGATGATGATGAAAAAGATTTGGTAAAAAGACCACCTATCATAACTATTTTGGGGCATGTTGATCATGGAAAAACAACACTTTTAGATACTATTAGAAAAACTAATGTTACCAAAGGAGAAGCCGGTGGTATTACACAGCATATAGGTGCATACCAAATCACTTACAAAGAAGAGAAAATTACTTTTCTAGATACTCCTGGACACGAAGCTTTTACTAAAATGAGAGCTCGTGGATCTAATGTTACTGACATTGTTATTATTGTTGTTTCAGCTATAGAAGGTGTTAAACCGCAAACTCTTGAAGCAAGAGATCATGCTTTAGCCTCTGGAAAGCCAATAATAGTTGCTGTTAACAAAATCGATCTTCCAAATGCAAATGCAGATGCAATTATGTCTGAATTATCAGAAAATGGTTTAGTTCCTGAAGAATGAGGCGGAGATACAATTTACAAACAAATATCAGCTCTTAAAGGTGATGGCCTAAATGATCTTCTAGATACAATTCTAACAATTGCAGAAGTTGAAGAATACAAAGCAAACCCAAATAGATATGCTGTAGGTACAGTATTGGAATCAAAATTAGATAAAGCACTTGGCCCAGTTGCCACAGTCCTTATTCAAAACGGGACCCTAAAATTAGCAGACCCTCTAGTTATTGGTTCACATTTTGGTAAAATCAGAAAAATGGTTACAGCTGAGGGGTATTCTTTAAAAGAAGCTATACCATCAACTCCTGTTAAAATAACTGGCCTAAAAGATGTGCCAGAAGTCGGAGCAAAGTTTATGGCGTTTGCTAATGAAAAAGAAGCAAAAAAGATTGCTGAAGAAAGAAGGCAAGATTCAATCAACAAAGAAAGACAACACTCCAAAGGCAGAACAATGGAAGACCTTTCAAAAGAAATTGCTGAAGCTGACTTTAAACAATTAAATATCATTATTAAAGCAGATGTGATTGGTTCAATTTCTGCTATTGAATATGTTTTGGATAAAATTGACATACCTAACACCAAGATTAATATTGTTGCCGCTAATATAGGTGTGATTTCAGAATCTGATGTTATGCTGGCAAAAGCTTCAAATGCTCAAATTTATGCATTTTCAATTAGGCCAAACAACTCGATTATGGACATAGCAAAACAAGAAGGAGTTATTATCTCGGCGCATACTATAATATATAAAATGCAAGAAGAAATTGAACAAGTACTTACAGGAATGCTAGAACCAGTGTTTAAAGAAAAGATTACAGGCTGATCAGAAGTGATCGCTATATTCAAAGTTCCAAAAGTTGGTACAATTGGCGGTTCAATCGTTAAAAATGGTATTTTATCTAGAAAAAATCCAATTAGACTTATAAGAGATGGGGTGGAAATTTATAAAGGGAAGATTGCCTCTATGAAAATCACCACACAAGACGTTAGAGAAGCAAAGTCCGGTTATGAAGTAGGTATTGGACTTGCTAAATATGATGATATTAAAATTGGCGATGTTTTTCAAGGATTTAAATTAATAGAGGTATCTCCACTTGAGAATAGAAAAAATCCAAAATAGCCTTCGCAAAAATATATCATCAATTATCAGATTTGAATTAAATAATCCTAAAATTGGTTTTGTGACTATTGTTGCGGTTAAAACGTCTAAAGATTTAGATTTAGCAACAATATACATAAATGTTTTAGGTCAAGAGGTAAAAACTAATGCCACGTTGCAAGCTCTGAATAAATCTCAAGGCGCCATCAAATCATCTCTTGCTAAAAAAATGAAGATAAGAAAAATACCGAAACTAAAATTTGTTTTAGATACTACATTAGAAAATGCTAATAAAATAGAAGAACTTATTAATAAAGTAAAATAACATGCTTATAGTATGTTTTTCTTTTATGATATAATTTTGTTAATATGAATAAATTTATACTAATAGATAAACCTGAAGGGCAAAGTTCTTTTGATATAATCAGAGACCTTAAAAAAGAATATAATCATTCTGATTTTGGTCATACTGGAACTTTAGACCCTTTGGCCACTGGTCTTTTATTATTGGCTTCTGGAAAAGAGGCTTTAAAAGCCATTAGATTTGTAAATGCAGAAGATAAGGAATATATAGCCACAATTAAATTAGGTATAAAAACAAATACAGGTGATATTACAGGTACAGTTCTGGAAAAAAAAGAAGTATCAAGTTTTAATGAATGAGAAAATTTATTTAAGTTTTTTATTGGTAGACAATTACAAATACCCCCAAAATATTCAGCAAAAAAAATTAATGGAAAGAGAGCATATGAATTAGCCAGAAGTAATAAAGAATTTAATTTAAATCCTGTAGAAATAGAGGTTAAGGAACTTGAATTGATTGACTCATCGGAAAAAGAAATCAAATTTAGAGCTTTAGTATCAAAAGGAACTTTTATCAGAGTTCTTTGTGAGGAAATTGCAGAAAAATCCAACAATGTTGGAACTATGAAATCTCTTAGGAGGACAAAAGTGGGGAAATTTTCTGTTGAAGACATCAGAATTAATAAGTTTATTAACATTCTAGATGTTATATCACTAGAGAAATTTGAAATTTCAAATGATCAATATAAAAAAATTAAACTAGGTCAAAGATTCTTTATAAACAAATCAGGTATTATTGCATTAGTTTTTCAAAATCAATTAGTATCTGTTGTTGAAATGAATAATGGCGTAATGAAAATTATTAGAAACTTCAATTTGATATAAAGTTAAATGGTAAAATATATATTATGAAAGTCCATAAATTTACAAGTGTTGATATTAAAAAAGTAGGCAACATAGCATTAGCCTTAGGTTTTTTTGATGCAATTCATATTGGACACCAAAAAATTATTAACAAAACAATAAATGCGGCAAATAAAAGCAAGTTAGAGTCTGCCGTTCTTACTTTCACCAAATCTCCTAAAGATATTATTGAGGGCAATGATAAAACTAATGTTCTTTCAATTTCTGATAAAGAAAAGATTTTGAAAGAAATGGGTGTTGATCATTTAATTGTTTTAAATTTTGAAAAAGAAGATCTTCTAAATAACTCTCCAGAAGATTTTGTTAAAAATTATCTTATGAAGTTAGGTGCAAAAATAGTGGTGTGCGGAACTGATTATAGATATGGAAAAAACAAAGCAGGAATTCCTTCTGAAATTCCTGCATATTCTCAATACGATATTAAGGTACTACAAGAAGAAATGGTTTTGCAAGAAGGTTTTAAAATTTCTTCTACTAAACTTAAATTAAGTTTAAAAAATAATAATTTAGTAGAAGCAAAAAAAATACTTGGTAGAGATTACGCTGTTTGAGGAATAGTACGGCATGGCCATAAAATAGGTAGGGAATTAGGTTTTAAAACTGCTAACATAGATATAAATGATGATTTCACTATTCTTTTAAACGGAGTATTTGCCGTGCGAGTTAATCATGCGAAAAAAACTTATTATGGTGTTGCTAACGTAGGAACAAGACCAACTTTTGAAAATAGAAATGAAAAAGCTATAGAAGTGTTTATGTTTGAATTTGATGATCAAATATATAACCACACTATCAAAATAGAATTTGCAAAATTTATTAGAAAAGAAATCAAATTTGATTCTCCAAAAGAATTATCCAAACAAATTCATCAAGATGTTGAAGAAGTAAAAAAAGTTTTTCAAATAGTTTATAATAAAAGAGTAAAGGAATAAATTATGAAAAAAGTATTATCAATTTTTACAATTTCCTCAATATTTACAACTTGCGGAAACTTGCAAAAACCCAAAACAGAAGTTAAATCAAAAACTGATCAGAAAATTATCTCTTTCCCTAGGTATACAAAATTAGCTTCTTCAAAAAAGAAAACTATTAGTAGGACTCATAGTAAAAACGAATTGTTTTTCTTTACTGATGGTGTTGAAGTTGAAAAAGATCACTATAATAACTCTATTTTAGAAGTGGTGAAGAACTTTGAAAGTGCCAATGAATTGCTTTATAAGAATTCTGAAAATCTAAAAATATCAGATATTTCAGAGGCATTAAATAACTCGTCAATTCTTTTGTTCACAGGTTCTAAAAATAAAGAACTCCTACAAAAATATTTTAAAAAAGGTCAAATATTAAATGATGATGTTCTGGTTTTATTAGATGAATCCATAAAATCAGATAATGTATTATCTATTATATTCAATGTCGAAGAAGCATCTTTTTATGCAGGATATTTATCTGCAAAATATTTATCTGATACTTATTTTGAATTCGACACACCTACTAGCCCTGGATTAAAATTAACAACTATAGGTGGTGAGTTGGATAGACACTCAACGGCTTATATGGGTGGATTCCAACAGGGGGTTGAATATTGAAACTCAAAAGCTAGCGGACAAAACAAAAAAGTCGAGTTTGTAAAATTAGGAGATTCAATACAAACACATTACACGGGCAGTTATACAATAGGCCAAGGCAAAGAGATGGCTACTACATTAGTGAATAAAAATATTGATGTTGTTATGGCTGCAAATCGTGGTCAAATAATTGATATTCTTGATTATGTTAAAAGCAAAAATTATAATATGCTTTTTGTAGGTACAGAGAATGATCTTGCTACTAAATACGAGGAACATTATAATAGATTTATCACATCCGTAACAAAAGATTTTAAAGGTGTGCTCAAAGAGGCTGTTGCCACAATCTTTGGTGATATTTCATATGATGGCATGAGTATAGGTTCAAACTTTATAGGAAATGTAGAAAATGGTTTTATATCGCTTGGAGAAAATTCTGGTAATAAAGTATCTATCAAGGAATATAGATTACTCAAAGATGATGAAATTTTTGCAAAATATGCACTAGATAATGCAAAACCAACCTTTAAAATTTAAACATTCTTAATTAATTTTGTGTATAATATTCATTGCATTAAATAATGATTACAAATACAACTAGGATTTAATTAATATATTATTTCTTGGTTATATTCGAGAAAGGATAACCAAAAATGGCTATTACAAAGGCAAGAAAAGCTGAATTATTCCAACAATTTGCTAAAAATGCACAAGACACAGGTTCTATAGAAGGGCAAGTTGCTATTCTAACAGAGGATATTAAACTTCTAACCGAACACATGAAAGAACATAAAAAAGATGTCCACTCAAGAAGAGGTCTTATTGCAAAAGTAAACAAGAGAAAGTCTCTACTTACATATCTAGCTAAAAAAGATGTTGTTAGGTATAGAGAAATCATCAAAGCTCTTGGATTAAGAAAATAATAATATAAAAAAGGGCTTAGGCCCTTTTTTAATAATATGGTATAATCTTAATAGCAAAGCATTGCTTTAAAACTTAAAATAATTTTATTATTTATCATAAAAGGAGATTATTATATGAAAAATATTAACTTTGTACCTATAGGTGGAATGGATGAAAAAGGTAAAAATTTATATGTTTTAGAAGTTGAGAAAAATATATTTATTTTTGACATCGGGAGTAAAAACCCTTCTTTCCAAAACTTTGGAGTCGATTTGATAATACCCAACCTAAATTATCTTGTAGAAAATCAAGAAAGAATCAAGGGACTTTTTATTTCTAATGGTCATCCAGAAAATATAGGTGCGATTTCTTATTTGATTAGGAATGTAAAAGACATTCCCATTTTTGGTTCGCCTGCAACATGCTCTATTTTGGAAAATGAATTTAGAAAAATGAAAATTAATAAATACAACATTAACGTTGTAAATCATAGAGAAGATATTAAAATTGGATCATTAATTTTAAGGCCATTTCAAGTGGGCTCACATTTTCCAGAATCCTATGGATATGCAATTAGTGATGGTAAAGAACAAATTGTTTATGCCGCTAATTATCAAATGCATAACGATGAAGAAAACAATATTTATAAGTCGGATTTCCAGAGGATGAAAGAAATAGCTATGGATGCTAAAACAATTGCATTTATTTCCGAATCATCAAAAGCAAAAGAAGAAGGTTTTTCAAAACATAATAACAAAGGAATTATAAATGGTTTTAAAAAAATCATTAATCCAAATAAAAAACAAAAAATTCTTGTCGGAGCTTTTTACTCTGATATAAAATCTATTCAAGAAATGATTGAGTTTGCTCAAGAAAACAAAAAAAGAATCATTATATATGGTAGAGCTCTTAACGAAATTATTAAATATCTGACATCAAATAATTTAATTAAATTAGATGAAAAATCATTGCTTTCATTTACAAAAATAGAAAGTTATGACAACTATGTTATTTTTGCATGCCACACATCTTATAACTTATACAGAAAACTTAAAAATATTGTTTCTGGTGAAGATTCTTTTGTTAAACTTGCAAAGGATATGGAAGTATATATTGCAGCATGACCTATCCCAGGGGCAGAAACATTTTATTATAAGTTAATAGATGCTTTTTATAAATTTGGTATAAGAGCTAAATATGTTGATAAAAACTTCGTCAAAGGAGCATCTCCCTTTAAAAATGATATTAAATATATGCTTGATACTTTCACCCCAAACTCCGTTATTGCTATTAAGGGCAAATATAGAGAATTAAATGATTTAAATAATTTAGCGATTTCTTCTGGTATAAAAGAAGATTTAACAACATTATTAGATAATGGTGAAGAATTGACAATTACATCTGATAAAATTAAAAAAAGTAAAAAGAAAATAGGGATTGTAGATTCTATTGTTGACGGGAATGGTGTAGGAGACATTGGTAAAACAATTGTAGACGAAAGAATCAGAATGGGTGATTCAGGAGCTGTTTTTATAGGGATAATGTTAAAAGCAAATTCTAAAAAACTAGCAACAACGCCAACAATAGAGTTGGTTGGATTAACTGAGAATCAAGAATATATAGAAATAATCAACAACAAATTAAATTCAATATTGGAAGAAATATTGCCTGGGAATACTCAAGAAGCTAAAAAATTTGATATAAAAAGTACAAAGGCTTTCGTGAGAAAGAAAATAACAAACTTATGCAGGAGAAAACTTAACAAAGAACCTGTAGTAGTTCCAATGATAATTGAAGTGAGGTAATTTATGAAAAAGTTTAATTTTAACAGTAAAGGATTCAAAACTGAAAAAAAAGCTTTCATCGGATATGAAACTTTTATAATTTCAGGTATTATTATTGCGTTTGCGATTTCAGGTATTGTAGAAGTAAGTTGAGGTAAGTACCAACCACTTACTTGGTTTGTTAAAGTGTTTGGTTTTTGAGCTAAACCATTGTTTTGAACAATTCTTTATTTAGCAATAATGGAATTTTTTAGAAGGAAAGTTCATAGAGCTCTGATTTCAAAGCTTTCCTCTATATTAATTTTTGTTATAGCTTCCACAATAATGTTTAACACTAAGTCAGGTTTATTAGGTACATACACTTTTAAAATGTTAAACACTATTATAAACGAAGTTTGATTTTGAAAGTTGCTATCAGTTGTTTTATATGCCGTTTCTATATCTTTAATGTTATTCAAGGCGCCTTTCACTCTTTTATTTAATTTTTATAATTTAATTATCCAAATAGTAAGCAAGGGCAAAAAACTCTCTATAAAAAAAGAAACTAAAACTCCTCAAGCCATGCAAAAAGATGCAACGGTAATAGTCGAAGGAAATATGCCCTACACACCTATCAAAGAAGTAGAGGAAACAAATACATCCGCAAAACCAACTGGATATTCTAAAAAAGTTAAATCTATTTTTGATTTAATTGATGATGGACCAATCGAAGAAGCTGCTTCGCTGGAAACATCAAAAAATAATAGAAAGACAATTAGTCCTTCTATTTCTCAGTCTTCAAAAAATGGGCAAAAACCTTCAGTTAAATATAAAGTGCCATCTAAAGAACTATTAAGAGATGTTGTTTCAAATGAAAAAAATGATAAAAACATTGCAAGCGCTAAATATACTTCCGAACCTTTAATTATGGTTTTGAGTGAGTTCAATATTCCGGCAAAAATTGAAAACATAATTGTGGGGCCCTCTATAACACGTTATGAATTAAAAATACCTTCTCATATTAAAGTTTCAAAAATAACATCGCTTGAAGACAATATTAAAATGATGCTTCAAGCAAGAAGCATAAGAATTCAAGCTCCTATCCCAGGTAAAGCATTAATAGGTATTGAAATACCTAACAGGTATACTTCATTAGTTGATTTTAAATCAGTTATTAAAGATCAACCAAAAAACCAAGCAAAAAACCCTCTTTCTGTAGTTCTAGGCAAAAACATAGAAGGAAAGTCAGCATGATTGGAAATCAACAAAACGCCTCACATGTTAGTTGCTGGGGCTACAGGCTCAGGTAAATCTGTGTGTATTAATACTATTCTGGCTTCAATTCTCTTACATGCAACACCTTATCAAGTAAGGCTACTTTTGATAGATCCAAAAATGGTTGAGTTTACACCTTTCAAAGGTATTCCACACCTACTTGCACCTATTATCACAGATCCTACTGAGGCTATGTTTGCGCTTGCTCAGGTAGTGGAAGATATGCAATCAAGATATAAATTACTTGCTGAATTTGGCGTAAGAAAAATTGAAGATTACAATGATAAAGTGCCAAAATCACAAAGATTACCATTCATTATTATAATTATAGATGAACTAGCAGATCTTATGATGGCTGCTTCAAAAGAAGTAGAAACTTCAATTGCTAGAATAACACAAAAAGCTAGAGCTGCAGGGATACACCTTATTGTTTCTACTCAAAGGCCATCTACTGATATTGTTACTGGTTTAATCAAGTCAAATATACCAACTAGAATTTCATTTGCAGTTCCTACTTCGATTGATTCAAGAACAATATTAGACTCACCAGGAGCTGAGAAACTTCTAGGGAAAGGTGATATGCTGGTAAAAACATCAGGTACAGGTTCTGAAAGATATCAAGGTGCCTTCATTGGTGAGGAAGAACTTGAATCAATAATTTCAGCATCAAAAGCACAAGCCGAACCTTCATATTCAGAATTATACTTAAACTTAAAAGAAAAATTTTCTTCTGGAATAAGTAGCTCGGCAAATGCTTCAAGTGACGCACTATTTAATGATGTTAAAAGATTTGTCATAGAAACCCAAAAAGCATCTTCATCCTTATTGCAAAGAAAATTCTCTATAGGTTATGGTAGAGCAGCTAGATTAATTGATGCTTTAGAGGCACAAGGAGTAGTTGGGCCTGCTAGAGGATCAAAACCAAGAGATGTCCTTATTAAATAAATAAAAATACCGTTGAGGTATTTTTATTTATGATATAATTCAATTAATATGAAAAACATTACTCAACAATTCCCGGATAATAAAGTTACAGGCATATATAGGATATTTACTAAAATTGGTAAACATGATTTTTGTTTTGTATCATATGCTGAAAACATTTATGGCTCAATTAAAGAACATAGGAATGAAATTACCAAACATTTTAACGGATCTAAATTAACAGGTGAACTTTTAAATAATTATGCAATGCCTGTGAAAAAGAAAGCACTTTTCCATTTTGCAATTTTCATAACTGCAAAATTAAATGATTTGTGCATTGAAGATATTAAATATGAAATATTGGAGATTACTGAAACTGTTGATGAATTTGAATTAGATACTATAGAACAAAAATGAATCAATAAATTAAAATGTCAGAAATATGGATTTAACTCTGCATTTAAATATTTAGAAAAATTTGTGGAAGCTACAATGTATAATATGGAATCAAAATTAGAATACTACAGAAAGGCTTGAGCTAAATCACAAGTGGAAATAATTGAAGACTTTTCAAAACACGACCAGAACCATATAAATAATAAAAAATGATTCACAAACCCAACAAATGCTTTCATTCTTTTGGATAGGGGATATATTAAAGATCCTGATAATTGATTTAAAAAGGAATGAAAATTGACATTTGATAAAATAAAAAATAATTGCCTATAGGCAATTATTTTGTTATTTTTAATAAGAGGGGGCTTGTTTTATGGAAATTACAAAAATTTTAGATAAAGTCAGAGTAAAAAACCTTAAACAACTAAAGTTAGAAATAACCAAATATGTTGAAGAACATAAGATTAAAAAAGCTAGATTCAAACTTAAAACAAAGGATTTTACATTGGATGCAAAATACGAAGATGGTGTAGTAAAAGTTAAGAATAAAGCTCATACACATTGAGTTGGTTTTGACCATGCAGCAAAAGATTCCAAACCTAAAGTATTTGATATTTATATTGGAAATAGATAATATTACACAAATAAAGATTTTACTCATTTTTATTTTGTATAATATATATAATATGATTGATTTGAATTTATTACCTAATAAAACCGGTGTTTATCAGTTTTTTAATAAGAAAAAACAAATAATATATATTGGCAAGGCTAAAGACATCAAAAAAAGAGTATCACAATATTTTAAAACCGGTTCACATAAAAGCGAGTATTTTAAATCGCTTATTTTTGATGTTGAATGAATTGTTACAAAAAGCGAAAATGAGGCTTTATTATTAGAAATAAATTTAATCAAAACACATAAACCTAGATTCAACATTATATTCAAGGATGATAAAACATATCCTTATATTTGTTTGATTGAAAAAGATAATAATTTAAAACTAGAAACAAGAAGAGCTAAATTAGCAAGATTAAAAAATTGTTTTGGGCCATTTGCTGCTGGATCTAAACCTTTCCAAACTACAAGAATGATGCAAGAGTTGTATAAAATTAAAAAATGCAAAATAAAAGATGAATCTCGATGTGTTTATACTCAGTTGGATCAATGTGTTCATTTGACCGGCAAAAATTTACAAGAACATAATAAAACAACTAAAAAAAACATAATTAATTTTTTTAAGGGTAAAGATGAAGGAGTTCGTGACTTTGTCATTAATAAAATGAATCATTTTTCTAATTTGCAAGAATATGAAATCGCAGCTAAATATAAAGAAATGTTAAAACGTTTTGAAATTTTCCAAGAACAACAAACAATATATTCTGAAAAAATTGAAAACGCAGACTATATAGGCTATGAATATTTCCAAAATACATTAGCTATATTCATTATTCATGTTAGAGAAGGTAAAATTATAAATACATTTTCTAAAAAATATGATGTTGTTGGTGGAGAGTCAGAAGCTTTATTTAATTTTTTACTATCTTTTTACCAAGCTAATCCCGAACCTGAGTTTGTTTATATAGATAAAACAATAAAAAACACAATAAGAGCAAAAAATAAAATTCCAAAAATTGGTCAAAAAAGAAAGCTTTTAGATATGGCTAATGCAAATGCAGGCAAACTTATTAGTTCTGTTATTCAAGCGCAAAATAAAAGTGATAATTTTGAATATGATTGGTCTATATTGGGTAATTTTCTTGGAATAGCTTCTTTGCATAATATTGAAATTTATGATGCTTCACATATTTCTGGTGATAGTTATACAGGTGCTAAGGTGGAGTTTGAATATGGAAAATATAATCCTGCAAAAACCAGAAGATATAATTTATCAAGACTTAGTTCGTCAAATGATGTAAAAAGTATAGAAATTATGTTAGAAAAAAGATTTAGAAATAATAGAGAAGTCCCAAACATTATAATTGTTGATGGTTCTGTGGCACAAATAAACTCTGCAAAACGCACTTTATATAAAATGGATATAAATTGTAAAGTTTTGGGTTTGGTTAAAAACTCAAAACATAAAACTAAAGAATTAATTGATCACAAAGGTAAAAAGCACTTAATTAAAAATCTTGTTTTCAAAAACCTTTTGATAAAAATGCAAGAGCAAGTTCATAAAACAGCAATTGTGTATCACAGATCAAAAAGAAAGCAAAAATTATTAAAAAAATAAGCAAAGCTTATTTTTTTAATATTTCAAAAACTTTATTAGCAATTGAAGCTTCGTTATTATTACTAATTACAAATTTAGCATTGTATTTTACTTCTGGTGATGACTGTCCCATTGCATAACTATACTCAGCGAATTTAAACATTTCGATATCATTTAATCCATCTCCAAAAGCATAACATGTTTTTCTATTAATAATACCTTCAATAGAGAGTAATGATAGTGCCTGACCTTTTGACCCAGAACCTGGAAATATATTGATAAAATCATACGTTTCCATCTTTGTTAATTCTACTCTATGTTTTTTCACTAATTTATTAATAAATTTTTTATATTTTGGCCAGGCTATAGAGGATCAGCCCATAAGACCAATCATAGAAACTCCACCTAAATTATTAATTTCATTTTTTGATATTGCTGTTGTTGAACTTATAGAGAACTTCTTTAAATTATTATAATCATTGGATTCTAAGTTGTACCCAAATGTTATTTCGTGTTTTTGAAAAATTAATTTTTCTTCTGAAATATCATCATGATTAATAAGTGAATTAATAAATTCTTGAGGAATTTTTCTTTCTCTATAAATTTTTTTATTTGCAAAATCATAAGTTGATGATCCATTAGATCCAATTAAAAAAATCGGCTTCACAGGTAATTTTTCTGCAATGGTCCTTAAAGAATTTACAGGCCTACCAGAAGCCAAAATAAATTGATTACCTGTTTTAACAATTTCTTGCAATGCTTTTATTGATTCTGGTAATATTTCTCACTTATCAGAGAGCAATGTTCCGTCAATATCAAAAATAAATGTTTTATTCATATGTTTACCTTATCAAATATATTATATATGTTATAATTTTTTTTACAAAGGAGTAATCATGAATTTTCAAAATGTAAAATTTATTACATCAGCTGTAGATAAAAATAATTATCCTGAATCACATCTAGATGAAATTATGATATGGGGTAAGTCCAATGTTGGAAAGTCTTCATTTATAAATACATTAACTGGAGTTAATGGTATTTCAAAAGTGTCTTCTAAGCCGGGCAAAACTAAAACCATTAATTTTTTTGATGTTGATAATAAAATTATGCTAGTGGATGTTCCAGGTTATGGTTATGCCTCTGTTTCAAAGAAAATGCAAATGCATTTTTTGAACTTCATACATGAATACGCTAAAGAAAGAGAACAATTAAAATTAGTTATAATGCTCTTGGATTCAAGGCGTAAGCCTACAAAACAAGACAAAGAAATAATTAATTCATTACTGAGACATAATCTAAATATTATTATTGTAGCCACTAAATGAGATAAATTAAACCAAAAAGGCAGAGTAGAGGCTTTTAAAAATTTCCAAGATGAATTTGGTTTGGAAAAAAACGATTTTATACAAACTTCAACCGTGAATAAAATTGGGTTTGATAAAATTAAAGAAATATTGAAATAATTTTCTTAATAATTTTATTAGTAAAAATTTATATATTGTCTTTATCTGTTAAATAAAAGACCATAATGGTCTTTTATTTAATATTTGTAATCAGAAATAATGCACATAACTTTTTTGTCTTTTAAATACTTTAGGTATTTATTTTTAGATCTTATAGTTCAAAGTGAGTACGGAAGTTTTAGTTTGTCATATTCTTTTTTAAAGTGCTCTTGATCGTAAAGTTTTGTTCATGGATGTAAAAACTTGCATATTTTACTAATTCTTTTTTTACCAATTTTTTTATATTCTCTATGCTTTCACCACAAGAATCCAAGAACATAATTATTATCTAACTCATATAACCTTTCCAAAGTTTCAAAGTTAAATGAAGAAAACAAAATTTTATTATAATCTATTTTCATTTTTTTCATTATTTTATCTACTTCTTTTTCAATACCAAGGTATTCACACTCATCTGTTTTAACTTCGATATTAAGTATTTTAAATTTGTCAATGTATAATTTTAAAAATTCTTCTAGAGTTAGTAATTTTTGGAATGGCAATTCATTAATTTTAAATTGCCTACCATAATCAAATTTTTGCAATTGACTTAGCGTCATATTCTCAATTGCTCCCTTACCATTTGATGTGCGATCAATTGTCTCATCATGTATAACAATAATCTTTTTATCTTTAGTCATGTGGATGTCTATTTCCATCCCGTCAAAACCAAATTCTTTAGCTATATCAAATGCAAGCTTTGTATTTTCAGGTGCGGCTCCTGAGTAGCCCCTATGGGCGATTAAATATTTTTTTGTTTTCATATTTTTTTCTTTTATAAAAAAGACCATAGGTCTTTTTTATAATTATATTTTTATGAGTTTTCTAACTCTCTTCAACGATATACTGTTTTACCGTTTCGTTTCATATCTGCAGTGGCCATTCTAAATAGAACAATTCCGCAAATTAGACCCACAATACCAGTTAGTACAGCAATTGAAAGAAAAATTTGTAGTCCTTCAATAGTGTAACCTCCATCAGCTCCAATATAATTTTTTCCTAATATTGAAGTCATGTGGTAGAATCATGCATCTGGAGAGTAAGCAATTACTGAAACAATAGCAATGATGTTACCATATTGTCCAGGTTCAACTTCAATTTCTGCAATTTGTGCATATCTAAGTACGACAAAGAATCATGTAAAAAAACCAGCAATTATAAATACAGCAAACATAGCTCACATTGCTATATTTTTGTATACAACAGATTTTGCAAGGAATACTCCATTTCATCCTGGAAGGAATATAAAGACAGAGGCAATTGCTAATCCAATAGCCAGCAATATATTAATTAATAAAATATAAGATTTTTGCTTGTCAGCTCATTGACCAAATTTTGATGAAATAAGCGTTCTTATTCCATATGCTCTGAATCCAGATGCAGTAGCAATAACCGTTGCTGCAATACCTATTTTTGCCAGTGTTGATTTCATGTAATATGCAAATATTGAAGAGAACACATATGTACCCATAACAAAAACTCCCATTAGTATGACTTTGATATTAAATAATGGTGCTAGAGCCTTTTTAACAGCCTTAGCTATTCCAACACCTTTTGTAAATTCCATTGGTTTTTCTGGTACATATTTTCATGCAAGAAATCCTGAAACAATAAGAGTTGCAGCAAGGGTGTATGAGAAAATGTAAAATGGTTGGTGATTTCCATCCGCACCAGCCTTAGATGCTCATGCTCCCATTAGAGTAATGAAGAACAACCCAAAGAACCCAACTAGTGCTCCTTGAAAACCAAACATTTCAGCTTGATCTTCTTTGCTAGCAAGTTGTGAAGTTAATTTAAATGTTTGTGCTCACATTAGTCCTGATGTGGAGAATGCTCACCCCAAATAAATAATTTTAAGTTGGTTATATGCAGATGCAGGATCAATTGTTGTGCTTGCGATGATTCTAGTTCATCAAATTGATAGTGCACCTGTTATAAATAAGGAAATAGATAGCATTTTGCGCGAACTATATCTTGTGCATAGTCATCCACCCACAAATTGTGCAGGGATAATTCCGTAACCAAGTAATGAATTAAGTACATCATATTGATCTTGAGTAATTTTTAAGTATTTATAAATATTTGGAATTATGTATTTTAAGTAATATGGTGCAGCCATTGACATAAGGTCAGCTACAGCAAGAATTGCCACAGCAAAAAGTACTGCTTTTTTATACTTTTTTAATATTTTCATATTTCTCCTTTAATTTTAATTTAATCATTTACAACTTAGACATAATAAAATATATATATATATATATTTTATTATACTCGCTTTATAAAAGATTATTTTTTGTTGTATGTAAATATAAAAATATTTACGTTCTAAGTATACAAATAGTTTTGTAAAATAGCAATAGTTTTTTAATTAAATATGATATAATCATTTTGGTAAGTAATAACCATTGAGAATTTTTAAAGAAAAAAAGGATAAAAAATGAAAAAAAACATAGATTTAAAAGAAAAGCTTTACAAGGATAATTTCAAAAAGTGAGGGCTAAATATTCGCCTTTCCACTACACTATTTTCCTTAATAACCTTAGCAATTTATATTTTTATTTCTCTTGGAAACAGGGTTTATATGGAAAGCAAAGTAACTGCTATTAGAAACTATATTGTTCAGAATATGGGGAGCATTTTTATTTTCACTCTAAATGCTTCAATGTTTGCAATATTATTTTTAGGGTTATGAAATAAGTCAGGAAAAATAATACTTGGAGGTAAGGATGCAAAACCTAAATATAGCAGGGTTGCTTACTACTCAATGCTGTTTAGTGCTGGTGTTGCAATAGCTATGGTTTTTTATGGGGTTTATGAGCCAGCAGCCCATCACAACGCTCCTATATTTAACAATCCAGGATATTCAACTGGAATTAAAGGTATTACAATTGCCTTTTTCCATTGATCTCTAGGCCCTTGAGCAACATATGCAACTGCTGGTTTGGCAATGGCATTTCTTTCTTACAACAGAAATTTACCTCTTGCCCCAAGGTCACTGCTATACCCTTTTATAAAAGATAAAATTTTTGGAAGAATAGGGGATATTTTTGACTCAATAACAATTATATCTTCTTTAGTTGGTTTGGCTTCCTCACTTGGTTTAGGTTCCATTCAAATAAACTCAGGACTTGGGTATTTATTTGGATTACAGCAATCTACTCTAGTTCAGTCATTGATAATAATATTTATTACAATAATTGCCACATTATCTGTGGTATCTGGAATTAAAAAAGGTGTTAGGATACTAAGTGAGGCCAACATGTTAATTGCAGGGTTTTTAATTTTTTCTGTCTTGCTTGTGGTGCCAACAATGTTAATCGCAACAAACATTGGAAAATCATTAATTCTTTTTGTTAAAGGATTTGCAGCCGCCTCTTTTAAACTTAATACTTTTGACCCAGCATTTGTTCATGGATGAACTGTTTTCTACTGAGCTTGATGATGCTCATGAGCAATATTTGTGGGGGTATTCATTGCTGAAATTTCAAAAGGCAGAAGCATTAGAGAATATGTATTTGCTACACTTGTCCTGCCTTCAATAATTTCATTAATTTGATTTGGTGTACTAGGTACAGCTGGAGAATATGCTGGTGTAGTCACAGGAAATGCAGCACACACAATATTTACAAGTCCAGAATCAGCATTATTTAAGTTAATAAGTATCATTTACAAAAATAAATTTATAATAATATTAATGAATATAATAACTGTGGTTTTAATATTTTCATTCTTTGTCACATCCAGTGACTCTGGCTCACTAATTGTTGATAGGTTAGCAGCAGCTGGAGATAAAAAACATTCAAATATTCAAAAAGTTTTTTGAGCAAGTTTAGAGGGTCTTGTTGCTTTATCAATGTTGATAGTTGGGGGTAAATCAATCCTTGTTTATTTACAAAAAACTATTATTATACTGGGTTTGCCTACTGCTATAATTCTTATTATTTCAATTTTTGGTTTACTAATATCAATACTTAGATATGTCAAAAATGGTTATAAATAAATTACATAAGAGCAATTCACAAAAGACTCTATAAACAATCTACAACTTTAACTATATAATCTTCCTTATGATTTGTATAGTTTTTTATATTTTATTATACGGTAATTCATAAAAAACTATTAAATAAAAGTACTTAACAAATTAAGTTATATAATAAAATTGAATATACAAAAATCTTGAGATAATTGATAAAGTTTTAGAAGGAGTTTTTGATTTTATGTTGAACTTTAATACAAAGTGAAAATTCTTTTAAAAATAAAAAAAATAAGTGGTAGTTGTAGTGTGCAAAACAAATAGCTTGCAATGATATATATATATATATATTCAAAAAAAGAATATGAAGAAGTATTTATGTATGTTTTAATCGAAACTTATTATCAGAGATTGCTTGAAAATAAAATAATTAAAATTAAAGAAATGCGAAATAATTAAAAAAACTTTATTATTGATTCAAAATTATTTATAATATATAAACAGTATACATGGTCTAGTAGCTCAGTTGGATAGAGCAACTGCCTTCTAAGCAGTAGGTCGTAGGTTCGAGTCCTACCTAGATCGCCATTGAAACTTAAAAACGATATATTGTCGTTTTTTTTATATTGAAAAGTATTATTTGTCTTTGTTTAAATAGCATGCTATTTTATTATTGACTAAAAAACAAATGATATCACAAGTTAAACATCAGCTAATTTAGGAATTACCTTTGTAGTTTTAGTAATTAGAGGATTGATAAAAAGTATGTATAAACATATTTTTAGTTCCTTTTATTGAAAAAATTCATGGATTTACTATGTTATAATTTTTATATGAAGAAATTATTAAAACTTTTTGAAAATCAGAAATATGACGAACTTTTAACGCAACTCGCTAATATTGATGATAGTCAAAATAACTATTATGAAATAGTTGCGTTAAAAATAAAAGCGCTAATAAAATCTGGATCTTTTGAGGAGGCAAAAGTGCTAATTAACGCGGAACTATCTATGCCTTATATTCCAAGAGGTTTTGAAAAAACTTTAAAAGAATTAGAAATCGAGGTTATTTCTTTGGAACCCAAAGAAGATAAAGTTGTTATAGTGAGTGAATCAGAGTTAGAAGAAGCTCTTTTTAAAAGTGGAGATATTGATAAAGGTTTAAATTTAATAGAAAAAGCTTCCAAATTTAATTTAAAACTTTATTTAAATATATTTTCAAAGTATTTACTTTGAAAAGAAGGCGATAATAATATAAAAAGTATTATTATGTTTACATTAAAGTATGGCAATATAGCAGGAGAATTTGAAGTGGAAAAAGAAGGTATAAAACATAAATTTATTCCTTTAGATTTAGTGAATACAAATGAATTATCATCTTTTATAGTCGCAAAAAAAATAATAGATCAATCTTTTTTTCAAGAGGTATCTAAGCAAGAAATCGCAAATTATTTAATATTTACAAAGTTTTTTGCATTGTGTCCTAGACAAATAAAATTAGAAGAAGCTAAAAATTTAGCTTTCGATGTTGTTGAAGAAGTTAAAAAATCATTTGCTTAAAAAACATATAATGAATTGCTAATTAGCATTTTTTTTAATATAATATATAGGCAAATATTTATATATTTGAAATATTACAATAAATATAGAAAGAGGAGCTATTATGAAGATTAAAGAATCTCAAATTAAAGAACAATCACAAACAAAATACACAGTTACAATTGAAGGCAAAGAATGACAAGATTGCCTAAGAAAAGGTTTGGAAAAAATCACAAAAAACATTCAAGTACCAGGTTTTAGAAAGGGCAAAGTACCAATGGATGTTGTAAAAGGCAAAGTATCAGATGAAGATATCATACAAGAATCAGCATCATTTGCTTCAGATATGGCTTTTAAGTACGTTATAAAAGAAAAAAGCCCTGAACTAATAATGCAGCCAGTTTTACTAATTGATGAAGTAGATCAAAAGAAGGCTGTGCTTTCTTTTTTGGTGCAAAACTTACCAGAAATTAAATTAGATAAATATACTAAGTTGGGCATTAAAAAAGAATCGGCTAAATTTACAAAAGCAGAAGTTAAAAAAGATATGGAATCATTACTTTCAAGATATGCAAAATTAAAAGATAAAACAGGAGTCGCTACAAAAGGTGATGTTGTTGTTATCGATTTTGAAGGTTTTGTAGGGGGAAAGTCTTTTGAAGGGGGGAAAGCAGAGGGTTATTCTCTTGAAATAGGCTCAGGACAATTTATTCCAGGTTTTGAAGATCAACTAATTGGTTCTAAATCTGGGGAGAAAAAAGATGTGGAAGTAACATTTCCCAAAGAATATCATTCAAAAAATTTAGCAAATAAAAAAGCCATATTTAAATGCAAAGTTCATAAAGTGCTAAAAAAAACAACTCCTAAACTAACTGATGATTTTGTTAAAGAAAATAAATTTCCAGGAGTAAAAACAGCTGCTGAATTTGAAGAAAAATTAAAAGAGGCAATGAAAAAACAAAAAGAAATGCAAGCTTCTAGAGTTTATGAAGATGCAATTATTGAAAAACTGATTCAAAACGCTAAGTTTGATGTTCCTGTTAGATTCATAGAATTGGAAACAAATACTCTGATAAAAGAATTCGAAGACAAATTAGCACAACAAGGGCTAGATATTCCTAAGTTTAAAGAAATGACGGGGAAAGATGATCAAACCATTGCTGCTGATTTTGCAACACAAGCTGAAAAAAGATGCAGAGTTTCTCTAATTTTTGAGCACATTGCCAAAAAAGAAAACATCGATATTAAAAAAGAAGATGTAGATGCAGAATACAAAAAAATTGCTGAAGATAGAAAAGTTAAAGTTGCAGAAGTTGAGAAACAAATACCAGCAGGCAGGTTAGCTTACAAATTAAGAATGAAAAAAATCTTTGAAGTTATCACAAAATAAAAATATATAAATAATAGAAAGAAGTAATATGTCAGATAAAATTAATTTTCCCGCTCTTATTACAAGAGGTTTATTCATCTTTCCAGATCAAACTCATGTTATTGAAGTAGGTCGTCCAAAATCAGTTTTTGCTCTTGAAGTTTCAAGGAATGAATACAATGGGTTTTTGATATGCATAGCTCAAAAAGTACCAAGTGTTAACAAACCGGACATAAATGATGTTTTTGATGTAGGTACACTTTGTCAAATTAAAGTAGTAGTTAAAAATCAAAATTCCTACTCTGTAACCATCAAAGGTATTAAAAGAGTGAAACTAAATTCAATGATTATACGAGAGCCGGGTTTATGATACGCAACTGCAACAGAACTTATTGATAAAAAAGGTAAAAAATCCACAGAACTTGCTTATGTAAGAAAGATTGTGGGGTTGCTAGAAGAATTAGGTCCGGAGCAAAAGATGCCAGATGGTTTAATTAACTCAATGACTAATAACATTGATGCTTTTGATTTAATTAATTCTATTGCTAACTATTTACCAATGCCAGTTGAGAAAAAGTATAAACTTTTGAGAGAAAATAATTTGAACAAAAGATTAGAAAAACTTTTAAAAGCTGTTGACTTCGAAATGCAAGTAAGCACTATGGAAGACAAAATCAATGAAGATATAAAAGGCAAAATCAACGAAAACCAAAGAGAATATTACTTGAGAGAAAGAATTAAATCTATTCAAGCCGAATTAGGTGAAATGGAAAATGGAATTAGTGAAACAGAAATGTTTAAGCAAAAAGTTTCAGGAATAAAAATGCCGGATAATATAAAAGTTAAAATTGAAGGTGAAATTAGAAAACTTGAAAAGATACCTTCTTCTTCTGCAGAATACTCAGTTATAAGAACTTATATAGAGGTAATGCTATCAATACCATGAAGCAATGAAACACAGGATAAATCATCATTGGTAACTATTAAAAAAGCATTAAACAAAAAACACTTTGGATTGGAAAAAGTTAAAGAGAGAATTATTGAGTACATAGCTGTTAAAGAACACACAAAATCATTAAAATCACCAATTCTTTGCCTTGTAGGACCGCCAGGAGTGGGTAAAACTTCTTTGGCATATTCGATTGCTGAAGGTCTTGGTAGAAAATTTGCCAAAGCAGCTCTTGGAGGAGTTAGGGATGAATCTGAAATTAGAGGTCACAGAAAGACTTATTTAGGTTCAATGCCTGGAAGAATTATTAAAGGAATGATTAAATCAGGAGTTACAAACCCGGTGTTTCTTTTGGATGAAATTGATAAAATGGCTTCAGATTATAAAGGAGACCCTTCTTCTGCTATGCTTGAAGTATTGGATCCAGAACAAAACAAATCATTTTCAGATCATTATGTAGATGAAGATTATGACTTATCAAAAGTAATGTTTATTGCTACGGCAAACTATTTCTGAAATATTCCTGCAGCATTAAGAGATAGGTTGGAAGTTATAGAACTTTCTTCTTATACAGAGCAAGAGAAAGTGAAAATTGCTTCAAAATATTTAATACCTAACACAATAGAGAAACATAAAATTAATGCCACACAAATTAAAATCTCAGATGAAGTTCTAATTTGAATAATTAGACACTACACTAGAGAATCAGGAGTAAGAGAATTAGGAAGAATATTGGATAAAATTGCTCGTAAAATTGTTGTGAAAATGACAATAAACAAGAGAAAATCAACTGCAATAATATCTAAAAAAACAATTACTGAATTCTTAGGAAAAGAAAAATTTGATCATACAGATAAAGAGAAAAGACCTCAGGTAGGTGTTGTTACAGGACTTGCATGAACACAATTCGGAGGAGATATTTTGCCAGTTGAAGTTAACCACTTTAAAGGAAAAGGGGATTTGGTTATAACTGGTTCACTTGGAGAAGTTATGCAAGAATCAGCAAAAATCGCAATTTCATTTGTGAGATCTAATGCTAAAAAATATGGTATTTCAAATGAAATATTTGAAAAAGAAGACATACATATTCATGTTCCTGAAGGAGCAACACCAAAAGATGGTCCTTCGGCAGGTATTACAATGTCAACAGCTATAATTTCTGCACTAACTAACAAACCAGTCAATTCACTGGTAGCAATGACTGGTGAAGTTAACTTAAGAGGTCATGTAATGCCAATTGGTGGTTTAAAAGAAAAATCCATTTCAGCTCATAGATCTGGGATTAAAAAAATTTTAATACCTTGGAAAAACAAGGTAGATCTAGACAAAATTCCAAAAGAAGTTAAAAAAGGGTTGGAAATTGTGGCTGTGAAAACAATGGATGAAGTATTAAAACATGCATTAGTAGTTAAAAAATAGGCTTAATGGCCTATTTTTGTTTCTAAACTCTATTACTGCTAATAATTTTCAATAAAATGTAATGAGTGGAAAACGATTTTACTTTCTAACATTCTTTTTGGAAATTATTTTAGTTTTTATAATTTTGCCAAAAAACATATTTTATACTGCTATAAGCTAAGAATTGAGATGATTTTGCTTATGCAACTAATTTTAGAAAAATGCAGTGATTAATACTAATTTATTAACTTTTGCAACCAATATTATTTGGTATTATATAATAAAAAGAAACTAGCACATAATATACAAATAACTTGTGTTTTTGTTTTTATGGCTTATTTTTTAATAATTTAAATTTTCTATAAAATATGTATTGTTTTTTTTAAAATTAAATATATAATTTTAATCAAATGAAAACACAAAAACTTATAAAAGAGCTACTTTTTATTTTATCAGGAGCTTTAGTAGGGGCAATTTCTACAAAATATATTATCGCTCCCTTGAAAATTTTATCTGGTGGGATTTATGGCTTATCTCTTTTACTAACAAGAATTAAAGAACCATCATTAAACACTCTTTTTGATGCTGCATACTTTGCCAATATATATTTTTGATTAAACATACCTTTGATTTTGTGGGGATACTTTAAATTGGGGAAAAAAATAATTACATATACTTTGCTGAATATTTTTGCTTTTTCAATATTTGTCAAATTTCTACCTGATATAGCTGATTTTAAAATTACACAAGATGCCCTAACCGCAGTTATTGTAGGTGCTTGGTTATTTGGTATATCTTCTGCATTAATTTATAAAGGGAACGGTTCCACAGGTGGCCTAGATCTTATTTCTATTCATATTACAAAAGTGAAAAAAAATTTTTCAGTTAACAACTTAAATTCAATACATACATATGTATTATTTATTTTTTATCAATATGCTTTTAATCAAAAATTTGGGACCCCTTTTGTAAACAATGTCCTTATATACTCAATAATATTCAGGTTTATGGTTACCTTAGTTGCAAATATGATGTATCAAAGGCATAAAAATATGCTTTGCACAATAATTTCAAAAGAACATTTCAAACTGATTGATCTTATTGACACAAAATTTCCGCACAAGGGCTATTCTGTATATAAAGTAGTAGGAAAAGGAGGCAAAGAAAGAATGGCTATAGATATAGCTTTGAGTTTTTATGAATCGAAAGATCTTATCAAGATGCTTAAAGATGAAAAAATTGATAACTTTTTCTACACTACCAAAGTGTGAAAGGTTCATAAAAACTTTGCAGCAATTAAATAAAAACAGTCTTAATTATATTGTTTTTTCAAAAATAAAAAAAATGTATTTATGGTATAATTTTAAAAATTAATTACATAGAGGTGTGGAATGTTAGATAAGAAATATGATTCTCAAATTGTTGAAAAAGGTAAATATAAAAAATGATTAGAAAGAGGTTTATTTAACGCTGATGATAAAAGTTCTAAGCCATCTTTCACTATACCGATTCCACCTCCTAACATTACTGGTAAACTACACTTAGGGCATGCATGAAACGGCACTTTACAAGATATTGTTGCTAGATATAAAAAATTAAATGGTTTTAATGTGCTTTGAATTCCTGGGATGGATCACGCAGGAATTTCTATGCAAAGAAAAGTTGAGCAACGTTTAAGAAATGAAGGTATTGACACAACTAAATTATCTGAAAAAGATTTTATGGCTACTGCTATGGACTGAAAAAAAGAACATGAACAAATCATTAGAAATCAATGAGCTGTAATGGGTTTTGCTTTGGATTTTTCAAAAGAAAAATACACAATGGATGTCGACATGAACCATGCTGTATATACAGCTTTTGTTAAAATGTATGAATCAGGAATTATTTATAGAGGTAAAAAAGTTGTAAACTGAGACCCTGTTCAAGAAACCGCGGTTTCTAATATGGAGGTTGTGTATAAAGATAAAAAAGGAGTTTTTTATTATTTTAACTATAAAATTAAAGGTTTAGATGAATCATTTGAAGTAGCAACCACAAGACCTGAAACAATGTTTGCTGATACAGCAATTATTGTTCACCCAGAAGATGAAAGATATAAACACTTGGTAGGTCAAATAGCTATTAACCCTGCCAACGGTATGGAATTAAAAATTATTGCAGATGAGTATGTTGATATGGATTTTGGTTCTGGAGCCATGAAATGTACCCCCGCACATGATTTTAATGATTTTGAACTTGGTAAAAAACATAATATGGACATGCCGGTTTGTATGAATCAAAATGGAACTATGAATAAGCTTGCTGGGAAATTTGAAGGGCAAGATAGATTTAAAGCTAGAAAAAATATTGTCGAAAAAATTAAATCAGAAAGAAATCTTATTAAAATTGAAGAAAAAGAACAACAAGTTGGACATTCTGAAAGATCTGGTGCAATCATTGAGCCTTATCTTTCTAATCAATGATTTGTGAATATGAAAAAGATTTCAGAAGAAGTATTGGAGTTCCAGAGATCAAAAGAAGGCAAAGTTGTTTTTTTCCCCAATAGATTTGAAAAAACATATTTCCAATGAATGGAAAATGCATATGACTGATGTATTTCCAGACAAACTAAATGAGGGCATAGAATACCTGCGTGGATTCATAATGAAACTGGTAAAATTTATGTAGGAATTGAAGGTCCAGATGATGTAGAAAATTATACAAGAGAGACAGATGTTCTAGATACATGATTTTCATCAGGACTATGACCCTTCTCAATTCTAGGTTGACCTAATAAAGACTCTGAATTGTATCAAAAATACTTTCCGGCAAATCTTTTAGTAACTGGATATGATATTATATTCTTTTGAGTGTGTAGAATGATGTTTCAGTCACAACAATTCACTGGTAAAAAACCTTTTGACTCAGTTATGATTCACGGACTTGTGAGAGCAAGTGATGGTAAGAAAATGTCAAAATCGCTTGGAAATGGTGTTGACCCATATGATGTTGTCGCAAAGTATGGTGCTGACTCCTTAAGATATTTCCTTTCAACAAACTCAGCTCCAGGATTAGATTTGAGATATGATGAAACAAAAGTGGAATCTTCATGAAATTTTATTAATAAAATTTGAAATATTTCTAGATACACACTTATGGTTATTGATGGAGAAATGATAGAACCGAAAATAAATGATGATCTTTTACCAATAGAATCATGAATTCTTTCCAGTCTGGATTCAAGATTGAAAAACATTAAAAAAGCAATGGAATCATATGAATTTGGTATTGCAAACCAAGAAATATACAATTTTGTTTATAATGAATTGGCATCAGTATTTATCGAGTTGTCTAAAGTTGACATAGAACTAGGAAATAAGCAAATTAAAGAAACTCTTCTTTATGTTGTTTCTAATACTCTTGTAATGCTACATCCATACATTCCTTTTGTAACAGAGCACATTTATCAAGAGTTTTTCCCAAGAAAAACTATTATGGAAGCTCAATATCCAGAAATCAAAGGTATTGTAGCAAATGATGATATTGCTAAATTAAACAATCTAATTTTAGGGGTTAGACAAATTAGAGCAGATAACAATATTAAATTATCAGTAGAAATTAATGCATCAGTAGAATTTGAAGATTTCTTATGATCTTTTGATATCTCAGGATATCTAAAAAAACTAGTCAATCTAAAATTAAATCATGCTGGAAATAGTGGTGATGACAAGATTCCATTTGATGGTGGATTCATTCAAATTAAAATATCAGATTACATTAATTTAAAAAAACAAACTGATGTTCTTAATAAAAAACTAGAGAAATTGGCAAGTGAAAAAGCAAGTTTGAAAATAAAATTAGATAATAAAGAATTTGTTAAAAACGCCCCTGAACCAGTTGTGGAAAAATTCAAAAATCAATTTAATTCAATAGAAAAACAAGAAAATATTATAAAAACAGAAATTGCTAAATTAACTGAAAAATAAAGTATGTTGAAAATTTGGATATATATTAAGTATGAACTACTTAATATATTCCTTTTTTATTACATTAACAATATTGATTATGAAAATAAAATTTAGTTGAATAATATTGATTATATTTTTTCTATTTTTTATTTTAATGATAAAAAAATCTTTGAAAAGCGCGCTGTTTCTAGGTGTTTGGGCAGGATTAATTTTGAATCCAAATATACAACCGCAAAAATTTAGTAATAAAGTTGTTGGTTCAATTGTGGAAGTTAGAGACAATTTTTTTGTTGTAAAAACTGAATCAGATAAAATTTTAGTTTGATCAAAAGCAAAACCGAAAAAAAATAGTGTTATTAGACTAATAGGTAATAGTGCTCATTTTAAAAGTAATGGGAGTGATGGGGAGTTTTTTAATGAGAGGTATTTTTGAAATTCAAAAGGAATTTCGTATAAAGTTTTAAACCCGAAATTCCAACAAATTATCAAAAGTAATGAGCCTAATGATTATGTTTATTCATGATTTAAATTAGTCTTTAAAAACCAAAAAGATGAAAAAACAGACAAAATTTACAAAGCTTTGCAGCAATTAGGATTAGCTCATATTATTGTCATTTCTTCTTTTCATTTATCATTTTTATTTTATTTACTTATTTGATTTAAAAAACCTATTAGATTAATGGTTTTGACATTATTTTGTTGATATATTGGTTTTCCAATATCTGCACAAAAAGCATTGATATTTCTTTTTGTAGTTACTTTTGCACAAAATATAAGTAAATTAACTTCTTTAGCTATATCTGGTTATATTATGTTGTTGTTACAACCTTTTATTGCAAGCAATGGCTCTTTTATTCTTACAATGGTATTTAGTTCAGTAATTTTATTATTTTGCACAAATACAAATAAATGAGAAAAATTGCTGTCATTAAGGTTAATAAGTTTTTATATTACTTGGTTGTGAACATCTTCAATATATTTATTAAATTTTATAACAATATTTTTGTCTCCAGTAATTTTTATAATATACGCAGGAGTTCTTTTAAGAATTGAATGATTACTAAGATTTATTGAATATTCATTTATCAATTTAAACAAAATAAATTTTCCAATAGTGATTGGGCAAAATATATTAATGCAAATAACATTATTAATAATACTAATATTATTAATAAGAAATATTGTTTTATTCCACAAAGCTGCTCAATATATTTGATACAAATTAATATTACTTTTAATAATTTTTAAAATTTATTTTATAAATTTATCTTTTGTTGCTTTTTTAAGTGTTGGGCAAGGTGATGCTGCAATTATAAAAATAAAACATAAAACTTATTTAATTGATGTAGGTAAAAAAGGGCAATTTCAAAAAGTGATTAAACCTTATTTGTTGAGGCACGGAATTAATAGATTAGATTATATTTATATTTCACATGACCACTTTGATCACTCAGGAGGTTTGAAGGATGATTTTGGTTGAATCAAAGTAAAAGACAAGCCAAATCCCAATATTGTAAATTTAAATGATTTAAAGTGGGGGAACGAAAACGATAATAGCCAAGTTTTACTTTTTCAACACAAAAATAAATCTTTTTTATTCACAGGTGATATATCAAAAAAAGTAGAAAATTATATATCTGGTAAAATTAATAAAAAAGTAGATTTTTTAAAAGTTTCGCATCATGGTTCTAATGCATCTACATCTAAATACTTTATTACTACAATTAAACCAATTAAAGCAATTATTTCATATGGAAATAATAATTATGGACACCCACATCAAGAAGTATTAGATATATTAAAAGAAAATAATGTAATTATTCATGAAACTAAGAAGTCAGGACACCTAAAAATAATGTTATAATTTCATAGAGGATAAAAAATGCTTTATATATTTTATGGAATAGAAGAATTCATAATAAAGAAAAAAATAGAGGCTTTGTGAAAAGCTAAGGGTTTTAATAAGAATGAAGTGATTAGATTGAATTTAAATAACCAAAGTTTGTCAGAAGTTGTAAATCAAGTTGAACAATCTAACTTGTTTTCTTCAAATACTTTTGTGATAGCAGATGATTTTGATTTATTTATTTCTAAAAAACAACCTTATAAAACTGGGCAAATTTCGAAATTAATTAATTTTTCAAACCAAAAAAATGATTCAATATTAGTTTTGGTTTGTAATAAAGATAAAATACCTAAAAATGATTTTCAAAAAAAATTGGGTGAATTTTCAGAAATAATAGAATGTGCGAAATTAGGCATAGGCAATAAAAGGCAAATGATTTCTAAAGCCTTTGAAAATAGAGGTGTGGAGATAACACCTCAATTAATAGATTACTTTATTAAAAGATCTGGGATGTCAATAAGAGGTTTGATTCTTGAAGTGGATAAGATAGCATTAACTTATAAAAGAATTTCTGAAAGCAATATTGACGAATTAATATATCCTTGCATAGAAAATAATGTTTTTTCTTTAGTAGATACAATATTGAATAAAAACTATGAAGAATCAATAAAAAAATACGAAGATTTGGTTAATTCTGGCACATCACCACTTGCTATATTAACTTTGGTAGGAAATGAAATAGCCATCATGAGTGCAATTATTGAAAGTGATTTTTGAAATACTTCATCTCAAGAAATAGCAGAATTATTTAAAAAACCTGCATTTGTTATTTCAAAAGCGAAAAAGAAAATGATAAAATATAATAGGTGTGAGATTATTAATATAAATAAAAAAATTTCAAAACTCGAGTTTGAATTTAAAACAGGGAAAATATCACAAGATATTTTCATACAATTTTTAATTCTAGAGTTAATAAAGGGGGAAAATGATTAAACTTAGAGATTTAGCCAGATCTGCCGCAGGTATATCATTAGTTTTTGGTATTACTGCGTTTATTCCGCCTATTAAAATAGGGCCTGGATACTTCAACTTTTCTGATGCAGTTATTATGATTATTGCTATAGTTTATGGAGGGGCAGTAGGGGCTATTGCTGCATTAGGAGCAGGTATAGCAGATTTTCATTTAGGATATGCAAGTTATATTCCATTTACAATTATGACAAAATGCTTTACAGGTTATATTATTGGTAAATACAAGTCTATTCTTATAGAAAGTCATGCAAATAGAGTAATGCTAGCCTCAATTGCAATGTTATATATGGTATTTACATATATAATGCATGATTGAATTATTGGTGGAAACGGATTTGTTTGGGCACATATTTTAGGGAACTTAATACAAGGTATTGTATCAATTGTTATATTTGATATATTTACAAGGAAATTTAATAAATTTTTACAATAAAAATATAGCCATGAGCTATATTTTTTTATTTAACTAGTTTTGCAGCGGCAGCTTTTTTTCTATCCCCGTTATTTTTGTGTCAAATGTTTTTTGTAACACCTGAATCAACGAGTTTATAAACTTTCGAAAGGATTGTTGATGCAGATTTATCTTTTGCTTCAACAGCCACTTTAAGTTTTTTAAGTTCTGTCTTTAGTTGTGACTTGTGTGCCTTGTTTCTAATTTCAGCCTTTTTGTTAGTTAGAACTCTTTTTGCATTTGATTTAATGTTTGCCATCTTTTTCCCTTTCATATTTTTTTTATTATGTAATAATTTTTAATGCTAACCTATTATACATAATCACTAAATAAATGTAAATAATTATTTATATAATATATTAATGTGATTCAAAAAAACAAAAAAAATTCTTGCTGAAACTTTACAAAGAAGATAAAGGGTTTTATAAGCATTATAAATTACTAAAAAGAGTATACAGAAAAGGAGAACTCGTTAAATCAAATAAAATTTTCTGATCATTTCTGTAATCTTTATTATTACAATATTTTTTTTTGAATAGCCGAGTTTACAAAATCTTGAAATACAATATTACAAATACTGATATGTTTAATATGGTATAATCTTGTAAGAAAAATATAGAAAGTTGATAGCATGGATTTGAGTAATAAAAAAAATATAAGAAACTTTTCAATTATAGCTCACATTGACCATGGAAAATCAACTTTAGCAGATAGATTGTTGTCAATATCAGGTACAGTTGCTGATCGTGATATGGAAGAACAGATCCTAGATTCAATGGACATTGAAAGGGAAAGAGGAATAACTATTAAGTTAAATGCAGTGCAAATACCTTATAAACACATAGATGGGGAGGAGTATATATTCCACTTAATTGATACACCTGGTCATATTGATTTTACATACGAAGTATCTAGATCACTAGCAGCTTGTGAAGGTGCTCTTTTAGTGGTTGATGCAGCACAAGGAGTAGAAGCACAAACATTAGCAAATGTTTATTTAGCATTAGAAAATAATCTAGAAATTATTCCTATTATTAACAAAATTGATCTTCCAGCTGCTGATGCAAATAAAGTTAAAGTTCAAATTGAAGATGTTATTTCCATTCCCACTGAAAACATTCCGTTAATTTCTGCTAAAACAGGATTGAACATTAGAGATGTTTTTTCAGCAATTGTAGATAAAGTGCCTGCACCTATTGATGCCGATGAGTCTAAACCTCTTTCAGCACTTATTTTTGATTCACACTATGATAAATATAGAGGTATTATTGTTTTTATAAGATTAAAGCACGGTTCCATTAAACCAAGAGACAAAGTAAAAATGATTGGAACAAATACAATTCATGAAGTTGTGGAAGTTGGTGTAAGAAATCCACAAGAAATCAAAAAAGATAAATTAGTTGCTGGAGAAGTAGGTTGATTCTCTGCTGCAATTAAATCTATTAATGATGTCGAAGTTGGTGACACAGTTACATTAGTTGAAAAAACAACAACAGAACCATATGAAGGTTATAAAAAAATGGTTCCAATGGTTTATTGCGGTCTTTATACAATAGATTCTGCAAGATACACTGATTTAAGAGAAGCATTGGAAAAGATTCAACTTTCAGATTCTTCAATTAATTTTGAACCCGAAACCTCACAGGCATTAGGATTTGGATATAGATGTGGCTTCCTTGGGCTTCTACATATGGAAGTTATTCAGGAAAGACTTGAAAGAGAATTTGATCTTGAATTAATTACATCTGCACCTTCTGTGCAATATAAAATAGAATATGAAAACGGAGATACGGACACAATTGATTCTCCGTCAAAACTAGATGAAACAAAACCAACCAAAATAATTAAAGAACCTTACTGTTTAATGAAAATTTCTACTCCAACAGATTATATAGGCCCAATTATGGATTTATGTCAGAAAAAACGTGGTGTTTTCATAAAAATGGATAATATTGACATGACAAGAGTATTAATTCAGTATGAATTGCCTTTAGGAGAAATTATTTTCCAATTTTTTGATACATTAAAATCCATTTCAAAAGGTTATGCTACAATGGACTATGAAATTTTAGATTATAGAGAGTCTGCACTTTCAAAAGTTGATTTCTTACTAAATGGAGATAAAATTGATGCTTTCTCAGTGATTATCCACAAGGACTTTGCATATTATAGAGGTAGAGCTATTTGCCAAAAACTAAAAGAAATTATTCCTAGACAAAACTTTGAAGTTCCAATACAAGCTGTTGTGGGATCAAGAGTGTTGGCAAGAGAAACTATAAAAGCTTTGAGAAAAAATGTTACAGCAAAATGCTATGGTGGGGATGTTTCTCGTAAGAAAAAACTACTTAAAAAACAAAAAGAAGGTAAAAAACGAATGAAGGCTATAGGATCAGTAGAAGTTCCGCAAGAAGCGTTTATGTCAATTCTTTCCATTGATGAATAGAGGTATATTATGAGCAACTTAATTTACATATTAATAATTTTAATCATAATCATAATGGTTATGATGTTTGTTTTAAATAGAAAAAATAAATACATTTTTGAGTTAGAAGAAGTTATTTCGGAACAAATTAAATTAGAGTCTAAAAGAATAAATGAGTTAGAAGCAAAACTAAGTAAAGAATTGGTCGATGTGAACACAAAGAAAAAAGAGTTAACTGCTGCTAAAAGAAAAATGAATAAAGGGAGGTCTAAAGTCAAAATTATTAAAACTAATTTTACAAATGAGAAAAAATCTACTAATATAATAAGTGACTTTGCTAACTTAGATAGTAAAATATCACTTTTTGAAGATAGCTTAGACAAACTTAAGAAAGGTTATAAAAAATAATGAGCAGACTTAAAAACTCAGTTGAAGGCATTGTGGCTCCAGGGATGTTAAACGAAACTAGAGAACTAAATATTAAACAAAGAAAAAACAGAAAAATGTCAGTTGCTGATAAGTTTTTTGAAAAAACTTCCACATTAGGAATAGCTGCAACTGAAGTTCCGATATTTCTTGTAAAAGAGTTTTCTCTTGCAAGGATTAATGCATATTTTAATATTTTAGGATTTGGTATTGCAACTCTTTGATCGTTCAAGCAAATCAAGGAAAACTTAAACAACTTTTTCCAAATGATTTTTCCGATAATGATTGCGGTATTATCAATTTACAAAATTTTTCAATCTTTGATGATTCTTTCTCAAGTTTATAGCACTACAAAAAAAATTAGAAACAATAAAACTGGTAATTATAAAAATGTCCCCATTTTTATCACACAAATTTATCGTCAACTTATTTTGAAAAGAGTTGATATTAATTGATTTGGTTTTCTATATTATATATTTGGTGGGCTTTATCTTTGAATACCTAAGTTATTACATGGAAAATCAATTTTACTTTTTAAAAAAATAGATTTTAACTTCACCGGAATTGATCAGCCATTTAGTGTTTATAACATTGTAAAGTACACTATTGTAGTTATGATGATTGTGCACGCACTATATCTATTGTGAACAAAGCATAGGATTAATGTTATCAATGCCTTCTATGAACACGAAATTGTTCCAAGAATAGAACAAGATGGTTTGATCAAAACAAGGCATGCAAGGTGAAGAAGGGGATTAATTATTGCTGCATTAATAATCTTTATTGTTCCATACCTTCTATATCGTTGAGGAAGAAATAAGGGTGTGCTGAAATAATGTTGAAAAATAAAGATATTTCATATGCTGCTATTGCAGGAGCAACAATTGGTTTTGCTTCTTTTATTGGGAACATAATTAGATTGGGGTATTTATGAGACCAAATTTTAATACCTCTGATTTTTTTAGGTTTTAAAAACAAAAGAAAAACAATGCCAATGTTTGCCTCTGCAATAGTGGCTTGCATTCTTTTATCAGGTTATAAATTTTATCTTGGTTTTTTTGTATTTTCATATTATTTAATTGCAGAAGTTGTATATTATTTCCGCGGAAAAATTAGTTTAAGTTCCATTACAGTGGTCAGTTTTGTTTATATAATTAGTTATTTTGGGGCTTTAGTAATTATTTCTCACTATATTTACGGATTAGAGTTTGCCAAAGTGGTATATCAAATTACTGGCACAAGATTTTCCAACAAATCTATAATTGCTTTAGTGTTGATTTTGGAGCCTATTATTTTTTCATTTTGTTATTTACAATTATTTGAATTAGTAAAGAGGGTGAGAATTTTTAATGAATAAGATACGACATCTATATATACATATTCCGATTTCAAAAAGTAATTGTGAAATTTGTGATATTAATAAAATTGAACATTTTTCATTAGAACCAATAATAGAAGAAATGGGAAATAAAAAATTAGATAAAAAACTTAAAACACTTTATATTGGCGGATTAAATCCTGGGGATTTAAATAAAAACAGTTTGAAAAGGTTGTTTTTAGCTATTTCTAAGCGTTTTTCTTCAATTGACGAGTTTACATTTGAAACTTATCCAGAAAGTCTTACTAAAGAAAAAATTCATTTTTTAAAAAGAAGTGGAGTTAATAGAGTGGTTTTAAAGGTTAAGACTTTTTCTGAAACCATATTAAATAAATGATCTCTAAAAAATGAAACTTCAAAAATTTTTGAAGTTATAAGAAGTGTTGGTTTTAACAACATATCAATAGATATGAATTTTGGTTTTAATAAAGGGGTATTGCAAAAAGACATTGAATGCGTGCTCAAATTAGCACCTGAATCTATACATTGATACTCTCACTCTATGCAAGGCGATATTGCAGATTTAAAATTTATTTCAAAAAAAATGGAATCAAATTCATATTATAGATATGAATTAACTGGCTTTGCTAAACCTGGTTTTGAATCACAACAATCAATGGCATATTGAAAATCTAAAAATTGATTAGGAATAGGTTCAGGAGCTTATTCTTTTGTTGATACAAATTATAATGGTAATGAATTAATTGGAAAAGAATTAGCTCAGCAAGTTATAATGATGGCGCTGCATTATAAAACTGGATTAGACTTGTCATTAGAACTCCATAATTACTCTTATCAAAATTATAAAAATGAATTAGATTTATTAGTTAGTCAAGGGAAACTTATAAAAGAAGGGGGTTTTATTTTTATAGATAAAAAACAATGAGAAAATATTGATGACATCATTAAAAATATTTTATAAA
Source organism: Mycoplasmatales bacterium (assembly GCA_965214965.1). Classification (GTDB taxonomy): domain Bacteria; phylum Bacillota_I; class Bacilli_A; order CBDATW01; family CBDATW01; genus CBDATW01. The sequence continues at coordinate 331,448 of OZ244030.1, read as the reverse complement.
AACAGATAAACACTGGTTTTTAAATATCAAATTTGTTTAAATGGTTTTTAATGTAGTTTAAAACTTGAACATTAATTTTTTCTAATTCTTTTTTATTAGGAGCAGTTAGAGAAAGGTAAAACTTAAGTTTGGGCTCTGTTCCTGAAGGCCTGATAGCCAACCAATTTTTCTTGTCAAAAAATAACTTAATGCATTTATGTTTTGGGATATCAATATTACTTTTGTTATTTTTTGTATAAACTTCTTGTTTGCTGTAATCAATCATTTCAATAATACCGTCTTTAGCTACTTGTTCAAAATTAACTTCTGAGAAATAATCTACTGCGGATTGTATTTTTTGGAATCCTTCTGATCCTTCTAAGATTATTGATTTTGTGTACTCAATACGATACCCGTATTTTTTGTAGATATTTTCTAATTGATCTACCAAAGATAATCCTTTTTTTTCATAAAATTCCGCGATTTCATGAATGAAAAGCGCTGCTTGAAGAGAATCTTTATCTCTTCCCACATCTGAAAGTAGAAAACCAAAAGACTCTTCATAACCTATGATAAAATTATGATTTCCTTTTTGTAGTTCGTTATTGTAGACAGATCCTATTCATTTAAATCCAGTCAAAGTTTCATGCATTTTAACTCCATAAGCTTCACAAATATCTTTCCCTAACATACCAGTTACATTTGTGAAAATAGCATATGGGTTATGCCCTAAAGTATTTGATGATTTTTTATTAGATAGAATATATTCTAGAATAATTGCTGCGGTTTCATTTCCAGTGAATAATTTATATTCGCCATTATGCAGGTATCCAAAGCCGAATCTGTCACCATCTGGATCAGTAGATATAATGAGTTTTGAGCCTGTTTCTTTAGCATCTCTAATCAATAAATCATAGGCTCTTGGGTCTTCTGGATTTGGAAAAGGAGCATTTGTAAAATCTGGATCTACTTTTCTATGGTCCTCTACAACATTTATTTTGATACCTAAATCTTTAAACATATTTTCAGTAACAACACATGCGGCACCGTGTTGAGATGAATATACAAAATCTATTTTTTGATTTTGCACAGGATTTATTCCAATAGATGCTACAGCATCTGTGTATTTTTTATCCCATTCAATTCCTATGTTTTCTAATAAACCTTGGGATTTTAATTCTTCTTCTGATAATATTGGAATTTCAAAATTATATCCAAGATTTTTTAGGTGTTTTTCAAAGATTTCAAATTTTTCTTGAGCAATTTGACAACCTTCATCATCATAAATTTTATAACCATTATCTTGTGGCGGATTATGCGACGCTGTTAAAACTAACCCTCCTGATAAGTTCATCTCTCTGATTATTCAAGATAGTTGCGGGGTAGGTCTTGGTTCTGTAAAAAGATATGTTTTAATACCTAACTTGCCAAAGACTTTAGCTGATTCTATAGAAAACTCTTTTGACATATGTCTGTTATCATATGCAATTGCAACACCATTTTCTAAAACATTTGTATTTTCAATCATATATCTTGCATATGCCAAAGAATACATTCTTATATTAAAAATATTAAGACGATTTGTTCCTAAACCTCTAGGCCCTCTAATGCCTGCCGTACCAAATTCCAAAAATTTATAAAATGAATCTTCTTTTTCAGAATCACTCATATTTCGTATTTGTTTTTTATATTTTTCATCAATTGATGAATTTAATCATAAGTCTAAATTATTTTTGTAATCCATAATTTTCTCCCACTATGCTAATTATAACAAATAGTATAAATGAATAATATTTAATTTCTAATTATGTTATCATATTGTTAACTATTTACAAAGGAGTTTAAAATGGCTAAAAATAATTATATCGGCACGCCGCACATAGGCGCAAAAAAGGGGGAATTTCCTAAAACTATTCTTTTTCCTGGGGATCCTCTAAGAGCAAAATGAATCGCTGAAACATTTCTTGAAAACACAAAAAAAATTACAGAGATTAGAGGGATGTTAGGTTATATTGGTGTTTATAAAGGAGTTGAAATTGGAGTTATGGCTTCTGGAATGGGTATACCATCTGCTGGAATTTATTCTTATGAACTTTTTGATTTTTATGATGTAGATAACATTATAAGAATTGGTACTTGTGGTGGCTATAAATCAGAACTGTCAGTTGGGGGGTTAATAATTGGTTCTTCTGCATATTCTGAATCTACATATGCAATGATGATGAAGGTTGAAACAGATAAACCAAAAATCATGAATGCATGTCCCAAATTATTAAAACTAGTTGTAGAAACAGCAAAAGACCTAGGAATAGACTATAAAAAAGGATTGATTCACACATCTGATGCATTTTATGGAGATAGCGATCAAAATGAATATAAAGCTATGGGTATTGATGTAGTTGAAATGGAAGCATTTGCAATTTATACTAACGCTAAAAAACTTGGTAAAAGAGCGCTAGCTATTATGACTATTTCAGACAATATAATTACCGGAGAAAACATGTCTCCGATCGAAAGACAAACGCAATTAGAGACAATGATTAAACTGGGATTAGAAGCAGCAATAAGATATGAGAGAGAGAATGACAAAAAATAACATTATTTTAGAAGTAAAAAATATTACTAAAACATTTGGTGACATTACAGCCAATGACAATGTTTCAATAAAAGTTAAAAAGGGCACTATTCATGCTATTGCTGGAGAAAACGGAGCTGGTAAATCAACTCTTATGAATATGATTTTTGGTCTTTATCAACCTAATTCTGGAAAAATAATTTTGAACGGTAAAGAAATTAAAATTAAAAATTCAAAACATGCAAATGATTTAAAAATAGGAATGGTTCATCAGCATTTTAAACTTGTTGATATATTTACTGGATTAGAAAATATTATATTAGGAAGCGAACCTACTAAAGGCAAATATGTAATAGATAGAGAAGCTGCTGAAGAAATAATTAATAAAAATATGAAAGAATTTAATCTTCATATTCCAATTGATTTACCAGTAGAAAAACTAACTGTAGGGCAACAACAAAAATTAGAAATCATTAAATTACTTTATAGAGAATCTGAGATTCTTATTTTAGACGAACCATCAGCTGTTTTAACGCCTAGTGAAATAGAAAGTTTGATCAAAACTGTAAAAGAATTTAAGAAAAAAGGTAAAACTATTATTGTTATTACGCATAAACTTGATGAAATTAAAAAACTTGCTGACGAAATTACTGTTCTTAGACATGGTAAGGTTGTAGATAATTTTACTAAGAAACAGTTAACAGAAACAAGATTAACCAAGGCAATTGTCGGGAAAACAATTTCTAAAATTAAAAAGAAAACGACAAAAACAGGTAAAATTATTTTTGAAATGAAAAAGATTAATGTTGATAAAATTGGATTTAAAAAAATACCAGCTCTTAAAAATGTTTCATTAAAAATTAAAGAAGGTGAGATTGTAGCTGTCGCTGGAGTTGAAGGAAATGGTCAAAAAGAACTTGCTTTAGCTGTTTCAGGAATGACGCCTATTAACTCTGGAGAAATTTGATTCCAAGGTGAAAATGTTACAAAAATGGGAGCCCAATCTCGATATAGAATGGGTATGTCTCATATACCAGAAGATAGACAAAAGCACGGCATTCTAATGCAAATGCCACTTGTAGATAATGCCGTTATTCAAGACATTGATATCCCCCCTTATTCAAAAGGAGTAAATATAAATAGAAGCGCTTTTATAACTAGGGCAAAAGAAATAATCAAAAAATATGATGTTCGCGGGGCTAAAAATCCAGAAATATTTTGTTCAAGCCTTTCTGGTGGTAATCAACAAAAATTTGTGGTGGGTAGGGAAATTACAAGAAAAGAAACAAAAATGCTTATGATTACCCAACCTACTAGAGGTTTGGATATTGGATCTATAAGATATATTCATGAACAAATTCTCAAAGCAAAAGCAAGTAAGCAAGGTATTCTTATGGTGTCATATGAATTGCCAGAAGTTATCACTCTTGCAGATAGAGTTTTAGTTATGAACTCTGGTGAAATTATTGGTGAATTAACCAAAAATCAAATTACTAAAAATAAAATAGGGAAATTATTAACTGCGAAAAAAGGAGGTAAAAAATAATGCACAAAAGAGATTTATTTAATTTAAGAAAATCTACAATTGCTGTAGCATTTGGTTTTGCAACCGCTTTTCTGGTTGCAACATTAGTCCAACCTTCCGCTTTAACTTTATTATCAAAAGCTATATTTATAGAACCATTTGGTTCACAACACGTATTTGAGTTAGGGAAATTAATTTCTATATATATAATTGTAGCATTGGCTGTATCTACATCTTTTAAAGCTCAATTATTTAACATTGGAGTGCCAGGGCAAATGCTTGCAGGAGCAATAATCCCTTCAATGCTTGCAGCACATACTTTAAGATTTAGCAATAACATACCTGGTCTGCCTTTCATATTTTTGGTGATTGGTTTTTTTGCAGGGGCATTTGTAGGAGGTTTGGCTGGTTTTTTGAAAGCTAAATTTAATGTTCATGAAGTTATTGGTACTATTATGATGAACTGAATTATATTTTATATCGGTAAAGCAATATTTTCAAAAGAAACCTACAAAACTACTGCCGGGCTTGGATCGAAAGTTTGGCAAAATTACCATCAAATTAATACTATAATTTCAATATTTATTTCATTTATTTTAATTTATGTAATTTGGTACTTATTTAAAAAAACAAAGTTAGGATACAAAATATCGCTGGTGGGCAATCAGCCGAGTGTGTCAGATTATGCTGGATACTCAACACAAAAAATTCAAACTCTTACAATGGCAATTTCTGGTGGTCTTGCAGGATTAGCAGGTGTAATGTATTATGGATCATATACAGGGCAATATCTTGTGCCTATATTTGATAAGCTTGATGCTATTGGGTTTAACGCCATCGTTGTATCATTGGTATCATTTAAAAACCCATTACTAATTGCACCAATTGCCACAATATTTGCAGCTATTCATTTTGGAGGTTATATTGCAGCTGTAGGTATGCAATCATCTACAGAATTAATTTCCTTAGCATTCGGTCTTATGATGTATATGATAGCCATAACAGACAACTGAAATTACAAAGAAAAGGGTAAGGGAGGTAAGAAATAATGAACTCACAAACATATTTTGATTTAATTAGCCAGATGTTGTTATTATTTTCTATTTTATCTCTTGGAGCACTTGCGGGCTTAGTATCTGAACGTGTAGGTATTGTAAACATTGCAATTGAATCACAAATGTCTATAGGTGCTCTTGTGTTTGCTTTAGCAGGAATGATAAAACTGCCTATGTATCTTTCTTTTGTAGCAGCTATGATTGCTGGAATTTTGCTTTCTTTGGTTCATGCTTTTACAACTATCAAAATGAAATCGAGCCATATTGTTTCTGGTGTTGCATTGAACTTGTTGGTGGGAGGAGCAGCTCCTTTTGTAGTTAAAGTGGCCTCAAAAGGTTTTGGGTACATATCTACAGGTTATTCAACACTTAAATTTGCAAAAAGTGGAATTCTTTCAGCTATAAACTGATATTTTGTTGTTGCAATAATTATACTTTATATTGCGCACTTCATAATTAATAAAACAACAATTGGTTTGCGATTTGTAACTACTGGTGAAAATCCTTCAGCATTACAAGCTGCTGGTATTTCTGCTAATAAACAGAGGTGAATTGGATTAATTCTTTCTGGTATATTCGCTGCCTTAGCCGGAGCATTCTTTACAGCAAACATTTCGCATATTTACAGAGGTTCTGTTTATGGTACTGGGTTTGTGGCTTTGGCTGTTCTGATATTTGGTAAGTGAAGAATTAAATCAATAATTTTTGCTTCATTTATTTTCTCAGGATTTAACGCTGTAGCTTATTATGATTTGGAAGCTCTGCAATTCATCCCAAGATCAATCCAAGTGGCAATGCCGTATGTTATTTCATTAATAGCACTTATTTTATTCTCAAAAAACACCCAAGTACCAAAAGCTGTAGGGAAGAAAATAGAATAATATGAACTATGCAAAATTACCAAAAGTGGAATTGCATTGTCATTTAGATGGTTCAATGAGGCTTGAAACTATGTGTGAGTTAGGTAAGAAATATAATGTCGATATGCCTACTTATAACCCTAAAAAATTGGGTGATTTTTATAAAGAAATTAGCATTGTTAAAAATACTGAAAAATGACATAAACAAAAATTTCAAATGGCTATTGATATAATGAAGTACCCTGAAAACCTAAAAAGAGCAGTACATGAACTTCTTGAAGATGCAGTTTTAGAAAATGTTAAATATATGGAAATTAGATTTGCTCCTAGATTGCATGTGACAGAATCATTTGTGTTAAAAGATGTACTAGATGCATTTTCTAGCGCTTTAATAGATGCGAATAAAAAATTAGATATAGTTGCAAATGGGATAATTTGCTTTAGGGCTTCATATGATAATAGTGATGTAAAAGAGGTTTTGGACATTGCATCTGAGTTTTTAGATAAAAGAATAGTAGCTGTTGATCTAGTTGGTATTGAAGAAGATGGGTTTGCTAATAAGTGAATCAAGCAAATTGCATATGCTCAAAAACTCGGATTTAAAACTACTATACACTCTGGTGAAATGTTGATTTCTAAAAATGTAAAAAAAGCCATAGAACTACTAAAAACTGAAAGAATAGGCCATGGATTCATGATAGACGGTGATAAAGAGCAGATTGACCTAATTATCAAGCATGATATTTCTATCGAAATTTGCCTTACATCTAATGTTAAGCGTTTAGAGTATGATTATTCCAGACATCCTTTTAAAAAATTTTTTGATTTAGGAATAAAATTATCCTTAAACACAGATAATAGAACATTATCAAACACAAACATGAACTCAGAAGTGCAGCATGCCTTTGAAGTGTTTGGACTTACAAAAGATGAGTACCTAAAAATATATAACGACTCTGTAGAAAAATCTTTTGCTACTGAAGAAGAAAAGGTTTTATTAAAGATAGAAAAAATGTAAACATTTGCTTTTATAGTTATATATAACTATAATTAAAGAGTAACAAATTAATTAGGAGATATAATGAAAAAATTACTTACAGTATTTGCTGCTTCAGGACTTATAGCAGCATGTGGTGGAACTAAAAAAGAAACTCCAACACAAAAAACAACAGCAATTTGCCCAACATCAACTGTCATAATCAAAAGAGATACGAACCTAAAATCAGCTAAAATGATTACTGATGGTGGATCAATAGATGATAAATCATTCAACAACTCAATTTGAGATGGTGTTAAAAAATATGTTGGAACTGGATCAAATAACTACATAATACCGACAGCTTCAAACGCTAAAGATCGTCAAACAGTTTATAAAAAAGCTCTTAGCGATACTCAACTTCTAGTTCTTGGGGGTTACCAACACAAGGATGCTCTAGAAGCATTCTGTGGATCTATTGAAGCAAATAGAGGTATTGTTTATATTGACGGTATTGTTGAGTCAGGAAATATAAACTCAATTACATTCAAAACTCAAGAAGCTGCATTCTATGCAGGATATCTGTCAGCAAAATACCTATCAGATAACAAAACAGATTTTGATGTTAAAGGCTCAGAAGGACTTAAGGTAGGTACATATGGGGGGATGGATATTCAGCCTGTTACAGCATTTATGGGGGGATTCCAACAAGGTGTAGAATTCTGAAATGCCAATATTAAAGATGACCAATCAAAAGTTGAGTTTATTAAATTAGGAAGTTCGGCAGAATCATATTTCTCAGGAAACTTCAGAGCTGGTGGAGGTAAAGCTATCTCAGAAAAATTAGTTAACAAAGGTGCAGATATGATCCTTCCGGTTGCTGGTCCTCAAACGCTAGATACTCTAAAGGTTGTTGAAGAAAAAGGTGCAATAACTCTTGTTATTGGTGTTGACACTGACCAAGTTACACAATACAAAGGTCATGAAGATAGATTCTTTACATCAATTCTTAAAAAAATGGATATAGCATCTTACAATGCTATCCAAGTTATTCTTGGAGATAAAGAAGACAAAGATTACGGACTTGGAAAAGTAACAGAGGGCACAATGGCTAATGAACTACTAGGTCTTGCAAACTCAGGTGATAACAAAATGGCAAATAGTGAATATGAGTTTGCTAAAGAAGATTCTAAGATTTCAGCAGCAGCCGAAAAAGCTACAGACACATTTAATGCCTAACAATTTTTAAAAGTGGTATACCCACTTTTTATTTGCTAAAGTATATTTCAGAAAGAGAGTTGTAATGAAAAAAATCGCTATAATATCAGCTATGGAATTAGAAATAAAACCACTAATCAACATACTTAGTGCTGAGTTGTTAGTAGAAAAAATTTGATTTTCTAAAATTAACGATATAGAAATTTTTATTATGGTTTCAGGTATTGGTAAAACAAATATTGCTTATGCTATTACTTATTTACATTTAAAATTTAATATAAATAATGCAATCAATATCGGCGTGGCAGGATCATTGTCAGAAAAAATAAAACCCTTAGATATTTTATTAGCAAGCGAAGTAATACACCATGATTTTAACCTAAAAGAATTTGGTTATAACATTGGGCAAGTACCAGGTTGTGATTTATCTTTTATTCCAAATTTAAATATATTTAATGACATAATACATGGGCAAATTGTCTCTGGAGATAAATTTGTAACATCATGTGATATAGAAAAAATTAAAAAAGATTTCCCTATGGCTGTTGCCGTAGATATGGAATCTGCTTCTTTTGGTCAAGTAGCTTCAAAACTAAATATTAAATGAGATGTTTTAAGAGTAATTTCAGACAACGTAAAGAATCATGTTAATATTGAGCAGTATCAGCAAAACAAAAAGGAAGCCTCTCAACATTTATGTTCAATAATTGTTGAAAAGCTATCAAAACTCTAATATAATATGAAAACTATGAAAATGATAAATAATATTTTAAAAATTAATTTTATTGAATTACCCAAAGAATACCAAATAGGTATTATTTTCTGCATTACTTTTACTATTTTTTCATTTTTAATTATGTTGATAACTAGAATAAAGTCTATTAGTTCCCAAGAACTTGTTGTAGACATTAACAAATCTAATAAAATTATTACAAAAAAAATTAAACCTGCATTTTTTGTTATAACTCCTTATATTCCAATTACAAAAAAGCACAAACAAATTATTCCGTATTATTTACTAGATAGATATAATATGTATTCTATTTTGGAAGCATTTTGATGAGCAGAATATACACTTTGAAAAAAAGATAAGAAATGAGTTATACCTAATTTCGTTTTAGGCTTAAGATTTATATCAAACTCCATGGCGTTTGCAATGGTTTATGTTATGTTATTTTGATATATTGGTTTGAAAGAGTTTCAAAAAGTTGAATACTTGGGGATTGTTTTTGTAATGTTTCTTTGAGTTTTCTTTTTTGGAGCAATAACAACTACATATATTCATCAAAAAATTGTTAATTATTTATCTAGCAATTCTAAAATTACAAAGAAAGATAGCATAAAAATAAGGTGATTTGCTGCATGGTTTTGAATTTGGCCTTTTGCTAATGTTATTTTTGAACACTTAAGATTCTTCTTGTGGATATTTAATTATATTAAATATAAAGATATTAATAAAAAATAAGATAGTAAGATCTTTTTTTTTAATAAATTTTGTTTTTATGCCTATATACGAAATAGGAGGAAGTAATTATGTTATCAGCAATTAAAAAGATGAAGAACGAATGTTTTATTGGAGCTTTTCAATATTTTTATTATCAAAAATATAAAAAATATATTCCAGATAAAATAATTAAAGATTATTTTTACTTTAATAATAACGGGGTCTCACTAAAAGCAGTTAAATCAGGGTTAGATAAATTAGGTTGGAAAAGCAAAATATACTATGCCCAAAAAAATGAAATACCTGAAAATAAATTATTTATTTTAATGGTTCAAGCAAATTATGGATTACATTATATAGTTATTAAAAGAATTGGTAATAACTTTGTATGTTTTGACCCTGCAAAAGGTAAGATCAAGAATTATAAGCTTGATACTGAAATTATATTAATTGACATAGAGTATACGGAACCATTTGAATGAAAAAATAACTTCCCATTTAAAAGCAATAAGAAGGAATTTATTTCTTTAATGGGATTGAACATATTAGAGGTATCTTTAATATTTGCAATTAGTTTTTACTTTAAATATGCATTATTTGCTGTAGAAAGTAAGAATATTTTTATATTAAAAGAAATAGTTTTAATATTTGCTATCATTGGTCTTATAACTTTAGTGGTGACTTATTTAAAAAATATTTTTATAAATAAAAGATTGTGGAAGAAAATTTCGGATATTTATCAATATTTTTTTAATTACTTACTTGATCAAAACTCAAAATTAAAATGCCATTTCACTAAAATGCATGTTTTCAACGCTTTGGAGCAAGGTGTTAATTTTATACAGTTTAATTTAATATCTAAAACAGATTTTGCACATGCAATTATGCTATCTATTGCAGCGATCATAATATTAGTTTCAGAATATAAAATTGTGATAATACCGGTAATATCATTATTTGTTTTCTCAAGTATTTTAACAGTTATGTTTAGAGATAAAACATTCAAAACTAATGAAAAAGTTAGGACAAACGAAATTTCTATTGCAAATAATTTTTTACAATTATTTGACAACATAGAGACTTCTTCAGGTTTTGAAAAATCTTCATATGAAAAGATTATGAGTGCTAATTTAAACCGTAATATTAGTTTGAATTATAAAAAAGGGAGATTTAATAACTGGGTTTTATTAAGTTTTGGATTTGTTTCATATATTTTTAACATGATAGTATCTGCATATATTTTCATATGAATAATTCATAAGGAAATATCTATATCTAGTGGGATTTATCTTATTACAATCGCAACAATGCTATATACAAATTTAGTAAAAATATGAGGTTATATCTTTAATTACAAACTTGAAATTGATTCTTACAATAAATTTATAGATTTTGTTGTATATTTTGAGGAAAATAACAACACTATTAGTTATGACGGAAAAAATGAATACACTAATAAATTAGAAGGTATTAAAGGTCATTTTCAATTAACAGGAGACAATGGATCTGGTAAATCGACTTATTTGAAAATATTTTGTGGATTATTTTCAAAAACAAACCCAGGAAAAATTTATATTTCTTCTACCACAAATGTAATTAAAAAACCTAAAGATAAAAGTTTTGATCTTATAAATCTTAAAAAATATAATTTAAGTCAAAAAGAAGTTTCTGATGGCCAAAGACAAATAAGAAATGTTTTGTTAGCTTTAGAAACAAACTTTGAAGCTTTGGTTCTGGATGAAGCTATGTCTTCTGTTGTATTAGGTGTAAGAAACAAAATATATAAATATATTTTAAAAACATACCGTGATAAAACCATATTAATTGTTGACCATGATGTTGAACTTAAAATTAATCAATTAAACATTGTGTTATAATTTTTCTATGAAGAAAAATACAATACAGTATAAAAATTTGTACAAGAATTGATCTTACACAAGATTTAAATCAGATTTTAGTGCAATTTTGCAATGTTTGTATAAAGAATTAAACATCCAAAATACAAGAGAGATATCAGTAGTTTTTGTTGACAATAATATTTCTAATAAAATTAACAAAGAATATAGATTTAAAAATAAACCGACTGATGTAATTTCATTTGCTTTTGATGAAGGAACTGAAAAAATTAATATAGAATCATTGTGTTTAGGAGAAATAATAATTTCTGTGGACAAAATGAAATCTCAAGCAAAAGATTATAATCATAGCCAAAGAAGAGAAATGTGCTTTCTGTTCTTGCACGGACTACTTCATATTCTTGGATATGTACATAAAACAAAAGAAGAAGAAGAAGAGATGTTTGGTTTGCAAAAACTTATTTTGGATGAACTAGGAATTAGGAGATAGAATGAAAAAACATATTGAAAAAGCTAAAGAGGCTTCTTTAAAAGCTTATGCACCATATTCAAACTTTCAAGTAGGTTGTGCAATCGAAATGAATACTGGATATTTTGTACAAGGAGCTAATATTGAAAATGCTTCATATGGTGCTACCACTTGTGCAGAAAGAAGTGCTATAAGCACATTACTTTCTAGTGATTTAAAACCCAAAGATATAAAATCAGTAACTGTTTACAATAAAGAGAAAGCTCTTTGCTCACCTTGTGGAATATGCAGGCAAGTTCTAACAGAAATCATTCCTGGAAATATTCCTTTAATCATTACAAATGGTTCAAAAGAATTTAAAATAACTATTTCAGAACTATTACCATTTGCATTTGGAAAGGAAAACCTAGATGTTTAAGTCGGGTTTTATTTCTATAGTCGGTAGATCCAATGTAGGAAAATCAACATTTTTAAATAAAATTATTGGTTCTAAGGTGTCTATTACATCGAGTAAAGTGCAAACTACAAGAAATAACATTAGAGGGATAATTAATGGTGATGACCACCAACTAGTTTTTGTTGATACTCCAGGAATTCACAAACCAAAAGAGCAGTTTGGAGAAATGATGAATTCTTCTGCGATGGAATCAATAAAAGATTGTGAATTAATTCTTTTCATGGTGGAAGCTAATTCAAAATTTGGTGCAGGAGACCAAAGAATTTTAGAAATTGTTAAAAATAAAAAAACGCCTGTATTTCTTGTTGTAAATAAAATTGATTTGTTAAAGACTGAAGTGTTGTTAGAAAAACTTACCGAATTCAATTCAATACAAGGAGTAGATCAAGTTATTCCAATTTCAGCTGAAACAGGTAAAAATATAGATGTATTAATTGAACAAGTTCTTAAAATGATTCCTGAAGGGCCACAGTATTTTGATAATGATACTATTGTTGACCAAGAAACTGAATTCCTGTTAGCTGAGTTTATAAGAGAGCAGGTCTTGCATAAAACAGAGCAAGAAGTCCCTCATGGTGTGGCTACAATGATTGAAACTATGAAATTTGATCGCAAAAAAGATCTGTGAATTATTTCTGGCATAATTTTTGTTGAAAGAAATTCTCATAAAAAAATCATTGTTGGTAGGGCAGGTAAAATGATTTCTGCTATTTCAAAAAATTCCAGATACAAAATTAAATTCCATCTTAAAAAAGATGTTTATTTAAAGTTATTTGTTAAAGTTAAAAAAAAGTGAAAGTCTGGAAAAGATATTATAAAAATTTACGGCTATGAATAAGCCGTTTTTTTATAAAATGTTTTTTTGATAGGAAATAGGTTCTATTTAAAATTTATAATAAATATTGTTTAAAACAAATAGTAAAAGATAAAGTAGAAGAGGGTAAATAATTTTAGAAACACATTTAGTAATAAAACCAGATAGTAAATGAAGAAACATGGGTACTGCTTTGAGGCTAAAGAAATGTGTGTTTTTATAAAAATTAAAACACTCATTGTGTCTTGACTTTTGGAGTTGTGTGGAGTAATATCATACTTACTTGAGAGGTAAATATGGAAAAACTAATAGTATTTTTGAAAGAGAATGGATTCGTTTATCAGGGATCAAAAATTTATGGTGGCATGGCTAACTCGTGGGATTTTGGACCTTTGGGTGTGGAAATGAAAAGAAATATTAAAAATTTTTGATGAAAGGAATTTGTTCAAAAGGATGCTAATATTGAAGGATTGGACTCTTCAATCATTTTAGCCCCTAAAGTTTGAAAAGCTTCTGGACACTTGGATAATTTTTCTGACCCTCTAGTTGATTGCAAAAAATGTAAGACAAGACATAGGGCTGATAAAATAATAGAAGATAAAACAGGGGAATTAGTTGAAGGATGAGAATTTTCTAAAATTGAAGAGTATATGAAGGAAAACAAAATTAATTGCCCGAAATGTGGTGAATTTAATTATACTGATATTAGAAATTTTAATTTAATGTTTAAACTAGATATGTCTATTACAGGTGTTGATGACAATGCATATCTAAGACCGGAAACAGCTCAAGGTATTTTTATTAATTTCTCAAATATCGCAAAATCCTCAAACCAAAGGCTTCCATTTGGTATAGGTCAAATAGGCAAATCATTTAGAAATGAAATTACACCAGGAAATTTTATTTTTAGGACTAAAGAATTTGAGCAAATGGAATTAGAATTCTTTTTTGATGCTAAAAATGATAAAACAGATTGGTTTAAATACTATGTGTCTAAAACAAAAGATTTTCTATTTAGTGTTGGAATTGATCCGCAACTAGTCGAAAAAAGAGCACATGGAGAAGATGAACTATCTCATTATTCTTCTAAGACGTATGACTTTGAATTTAAATTTCCATTTGGAACTAAAGAACTGTGTGGAATAGCACACCGCGGAACTTTTGATATCGAGGCTCATAATAAATTCGCCGAAGAAAAACAGTCAATAAGAAGCATTGAGACAAATCAAGAAATAATACCTTCGGTAATTGAACCTTCAATTGGTGTGGAAAGATTAATGTTAGCAACACTAATCTCATCTTACAAAAATGATGGTGAAAGAGAAATGCTTAAACTTAAACCAGCAATTGCTCCTATTAAGGTTGCGATTCTGCCTCTAATAAAAAAACTACATTCAGAAAAAGCAAAAGAAATATATATAACTTTTGCAGATAAATTTAATACTAAATTTGTGGAAACTGGAACTATTGGTAAAAGATATAAGAAACAAGACAAAATCGGCACACCATTTTGTATAACTATTGATGATCAAACACTTGAAAATAATATTGTAACTATAAGATATAGAGATAATACTACGCAAGAAACACTAAGGATTGACGAAGCGCTAGAAAAAATTCAAAAGGCCATTGAAATAAATGAATAACATTTCTATATTTGACCAAGTATTGTCACAAGTAAATATTATTGACATAGTTTCAAATTACATTGATGTTAGCCAAAAAGGGAAGAACTTTTGATCTGTATGCCCATTTCACAATGATTCGAACCCTTCTATGTCTATTTCACAAGAAAAGCAAATTTATAAATGCTTTTCTTGTGGAGCCGCGGGTAATGCAGTTAGTTTTGTCAGGCATATGGATAACTCTTCTAATATTGAAGCATTGAAAAAAATTGCTGAAATTGCAAATGTGAATGTTGATATTAAAACCTATAACCAAAAAAATAAACCTCAAAAAACTGATCATCAGTTAAAATTAATAGAAATCAACAACAAAGCTAATGATTTTTTTTCACTTTGTTTGAAAAGTGAGAAAGGAAAAACTGCTTATGAATACTTAATGAGCAGAGGGATTGATAATAAAATTATTGAAAAATTCAAAATTGGCTTTGCACCAAATGATAATCATTTATTAAAATTGGTAAAAACATGAGATTATGAAGAAATTGAAATTGCTGACTCAGGATTATTTTCTTTAAGAAATGATAAATTTTATGATTTCTTCACTAACAGAATTACTTTTGCTATCAGCGATGAAGAAGATAACACAATAGCATTTTCAGGAAGAGTTTATCAATCGGAAGACAAAAGAGCAAAATATTCTAATTCACCAGAAACTAAAATTTTTACCAAAAGCAAAATTCTTTATAATTTGAGTAATGCAAAAAAAGTGCTTTTGCAAAATTACGAAATTATTGTTTGTGAAGGTTTTATGGATGTTATCGGATTATATAAAGCTGGCTTTGAAAATGCAGTAGCAACAATGGGAACAGCATTTGGAATTGATCAAATTAAAACTTTAAAGAGGTATACAAACACTTTAAATATATTTATGGATTCTGACCAAGCAGGACAAAGTGCCGCTCTTAAAATAGCATCATTAGCTGTCAAATACGGATTTGAAGTCAAGATAGTTGAGTCTGTTGAAAATATGGATGTTTATGATATATACCAAAACCTTGGAGAAGATAAATTACAATCCATAGTAAAGGAATCAAAAAAAATATTTCAATATTTAGTTGACAATGCGGTTCAAAAAATTGATAAAAATAACATTGAGCAAGTTACTAAATTTAAAAAATTTGTAACAGGGTTAATTCAAGATTACAAAAGTAAAGAAGAAGCTAATATTTTTAAAAATATTATTAAAGAGGAGCTGGGAATTATTATTGAAAATAATAAGCCTGAGCAAGAAATAAAAATACAAATGGAAAAGAAAGTTCATAAATCTGGTACATTTAAACTAAAAAATATTAGGTCAGAACAAAAAATATTATTATTAATGCTAAAAGATAGGAAAGCCAGTAAATTATACAAAACCAAATTAAATTTCTTACCAACTAAGATTAGAAAACTGCTTGCCAGCTACATAGTTAAGTATTGGGAAACTAATTCAGAATTTAATACAGATACTTTTGCACAGGTGATCAAGTCTGTCCCAGAAGTATATGATGAGTATGCAAGTATAATGAAACTTGATTCACACATTGAATATAGCCAAAATGAAGTAGAAGACATAATAGAAAAGATCAAAAATTCTATCAGCGCTAAAGTTAAAATAAAAGATCTTGAAAGAAAAATGGAATTAGTTCAGGAACCTATAGAAAAAGCCAAAATATTGCAAGAAATTCACAGTATTAAAAAAGGATAAAATATGAAATACACAAAAGAAAAATTAAATAAAATGAAAGTTGACAAAATTGCTAAGATTGCTAAAAAACTTGGTATTAAATCATTAACCAAACCAAAAACAATTGCAGCTATTTTAACCGCTACATCTGATAAAAAAGTTGATGGGCATACTTTAGATACAGATAAAGAGGGTGGAATTGCTACACTTAAAGAAATCAAAAACAACTTATTAAGATTAGCTCAAAAACAAGATAATAAACTTGAATTTAAAGATATAGAGGTCGCAACTAAAAGGCTTGATATTGATGATAAGTCATCAGAAAAACTTCAAAAGTTTTTGGAAAGTAAAAAAATCAAAATAATTTCTGAAGAATTAGATGAAGAAGCTATGTTCTCGCAATTAGATCAAATTGATGAAGATGAAGATGATGCTAACCATAAAAAATATTATGATCATGATATGTCTCTATCTGACAAAGTTAAAATTGAAGACCCTGTTAAAAGATATCTGAAAGAAATTGCTAAGTCTGGTATGCTTAAATCTATTAAAAATGAGCACAAATGGGCTAAAGTTCTTGAAGAAGGCAAATTATTAATGCATGAAGCAATGAAAGTAATGGAATCTTCAAAATCCAAAACAACTAAAAAATATAAGGATGCTAAAGCTAAATATTTAAAAGGTGAGGAAATGTACCAAGAGGCAAAAATGGTTTTTGTTAAGTCAAACCTTAGATTGGTTGTTTCAAATGCTAAAAAATATGTTAACCGTGGCCTTTCATTTCTTGATTTAATTCAAGAAGGAAATATTGGTTTGGTAAGAGCAGTTGACAAATATGATTATACTAGAGGTTTTAAATTTGCCACATATGCTACATGATGAATTAGGCAAGCTATCACAAGATCTATTGCAGATCAAGCAAGAACAATTAGAATTCCAGTTCACATGGTTGAAACTATTAACAAAGTTAATAAAATTCAAAGGCAGCTTATTCAGGTGCTAGGAAGGGAACCATCAGCCGAAGAAATAGCATTAGAACTTGGTAAAGATGATATTGAAGGAGCAAGATCAGAAAAGAGAAGAAAAGTTTTGATTAAAGAATATGTTGACAAGGTAAATAAAATTAAAAAAATTGATGTGCCAATAACTTCGCTTGAAAAACCAGTTGGTGAGGAAAATGATTCTTCATTAGGGGACTTCATTGCTGACAGCACTATTGATACTCCTACTGAAAATTCAGAAAAAGACTCACTAAAAAGAGAAATGGGGAAACTTTTAGAAGGCCTTGAGGAAAGAGAAGCATTGGTTCTTGCGTTAAGATATGGACTACATGTACCAGAAATTCTACATCCATACGCAAAGAAAAACGGACTTGCATCTAGCGATTTAAAAAATCCTAAAAATTACACATTGGAAGAAGTCGGAACCAAATTAAGTGTAACCCGAGAAAGAATTAGACAAATCGAAGCCAAAGCAATAAAGAAACTTAGAGGCCCAGCTATTGCAAAAAGAATTAATGATTTTGTTAAAATCAATCTGTAATGAACAAGTTATCCAAAAGATTGCAAACTGTTTATGATCAGATATTACCTTGTAATACACTGTTAGAAATAGGCTGTGATCATTGCTGACTATCTATCTTTTTAGTAAAATATGGTAAAGTAAAAAAAGCAATTGCCAGTGATATTAATAAAGAGCCTTTAGAGTCTTGCAAATTAAACATTAAGCAAACAGCTGACTTAAATATTGAAACAAAAATATCTGATGGTTTTTTAGATATCGAAGAAGATTTTGATGCAGTAGCAATTGCTGGAATGGGTGGCAAACTTATTTGTAAAATATTATCTCAAAGAAATGATCTAAAAGAAAAACAATTAATATTACAACCGCAAAAAAATGAGTATATTTTAAGGAGATATCTTAAAAATCATAAATTCAATATTCTAAATGAAATATTAATCGAAGATAACGGGTTTGTTTACACAATAATTTCTGTGGAAAAGACAGGTAAAAAAATTAAAGAGGATATTGATGTTTATATAGGGCCAATTTTAAAAAGAGACAAATCAGACCTTCATAATAGAAAAATAATTAAAAGAATAAAACATTTAGAACAATTTGTTGATAACATAAAAGAAGAGAATAAAAGGGAAGAAATTTCTAAAGAAATTAAAATTTTGAAGAAATTTATAAATGAATAATGAAAGCAAAAGACATTATAAAAATTATATATAAACATTTTCCTAGAAAATATGCATTAGATTGGGACTATATTGGATACGGCTCAGGATCTGCTAACACAAATATTTCAAAACTTTTAATAGCTTTTGAAATGAGTAATAAAGTAGTTGACTATGCAGTTGCAAAAAAATGTAATATGATAATTACTCACCACCCTATGTATTGAGATGGAACTAAGAAAGAAATTTTAGAATCAAATCCAATTATTAATGGAATTTATCAAAGGTTGAAGGAAAACAAGATCACACATTATTCACCTCACACAGCAGTAGATGGAGCAAAAAACGGTTTAAATCGTTGATACTTACAACTTTTAAAAGCAGATAAAATTAAATGGCTGAAAAAAGATTTAGTTCAAATTGGTTTCTTTAAAAAACCAGTAAGTTTTAAATCTATTGTTTCTAAGTGTAAAAAAGAATTTCAAATTGGTTCTTTAATTACAAATTCAAATAAAAATAAAATATCTTCTGTAATGGTAGCTAGTGGCAGTCACGGTGTAGAAACTATTGACTTATCTAAAAAACATAAAGTTGATTTATTAATAACAGGGGAAACTAAGCATAGTTCGATGCTTCATGCCCAAGAAATAAATCAAGATTTCCTGTTGGTTGGGCACCACATGGAAAGTATATATGCAAAAAAAGTTAAAGAAATAATAAAAAAAGATATTCCAATTGAGATTGTTGATATGCCAAGAAAAAATATCATAAAGGCGGTTTAATATGGCAAACAAAATAATTGTAGTAGGATCAATTAACGTGGATATATTTAATATTAAACCCAAAAAGAAATATAAGGGGGCTGTTTGTCCTCGTTCAGAATTAATGGATACATTTATCTTGCCCGGAGGTAAAGGGGCAAACCAAGCTGCAGTTTCATCGTGACTTGGAGCAAAAACTTATATGCTAGGAGTTGTTGGTAATGATGAAATGGGTTCCTGAGTATTGGGTGTATTACAATCACAAGGTGTAGATGTATCAAGGGTTTTAAAATCTAAAACTAAACCCACATCAATAATTACAATAAGAGACATAAAAGAAAAAACAAGATATTTTGTTTCGCCAGGGGCAAACACTCAATTAACAAAAAAATATATTGATGATAATATAGATCTTATAAAAAAAGCAGATTTAGTTTTAACACAATTAGAAACTCCACTATCAGTAGTAAAGTATTTAGCTAAAATTTGTAATAAATTAAATATTCCAATTATCTTAAACCCAGATCCCAAAATTAAATTTGATAAAAAATTATTTGCACAGTTCCAATACATTACGCCCAATAGAAATGAAATGTCCAAAGAAGAAATTGACTGAATGGTCCAAAATACTGAAACCAAAATCATTCAAACTTTGGGTCGGGAAGGCGCGACTTGATATAAACAAGATGGTACAACAAAAAAATATAAAGCTGTTAAAAAGAAAGTTTTTTCAACTATTGGAGCAGGAGACACTTTTTCTGCAACTTTAGCATATTGCTTAGTAAACGATATGACGCTAGATAAATCTATTAAACAAGCAATTAAAAACTCTTCATGATCAGTAGGTCAATTAGGCGCGCAAAAATTACCAAAAAAATAAGGGGTTTGTTATGGCAAAATTTTCCCAGTTAAATATTCAAGAGAATTTACTCAATGCTGTTAAAAGTATTGGTTTTGAAGATATGACACAAGTTCAAGAAAAAGTTATACCTTTGGCATTAAAGTCTAAAAACTTAATAGTTGTATCGCAAACCGGAACTGGTAAAACACATTCTTTTTTAATACCTATAATAAATAATATATTTGCTGAAAATAAAATACAATACATTATTTTATGTCCGACAAGAGAACTAGCAAGGCAAGTGTGAGATGAAGCAAAAAAATTACAGAAATTTTCTTCAAATAATTCAAACATTCAATTAGCAGTTGGTGGTACGGATAAACAATCTTCTTTTAATAAATATATAAAAAATACTCCAGATATGATCATTGGTACTCCAGGTAGAATTAATGATATATTTATAAAGAATGACGCTTTCAACATGAAGCATGTAAAAGCGTTGGTCATTGATGAAGCAGATATGGTATTTGATTTAGGGTTTTCTGAAGAAGTTAGATCAATTACTTCATCTCTTAAAAAAGCATGTTTCCAGTTGTTTTCAGCTACAATTCCTAAAGTGCTAAAAGACTATATTAAAAAATTTGTAAAAGATATTAATGTTATAGAAATACAAAATGCATCATATAACAATAAAAATGTAGAGCATCATCTTTTGAATACAAAACACAAAGAAAGGTTGGATTTGCTTACTAGAATAATTGAAATTCAAAAACCATACTTAGCTATTGTATTTGTAAATAATAAAGATGAAGTTGAAAAAATGGTTTCTAAAATCAAAATTATTAATAAATCTGTTGTGGGGTTACACGGAAAACTAGAGGCCAGAATACGTAAAAACATTATTAATAATGTTAAAGAAAAAAAATTTAACATTTTGGTTTCAACAGATATTGCTGCAAGAGGGATAGATATTAAAGATGTTTCTCATGTTTACTCTGTGCAAGTACCTTTTGATCCAGAATATTATGTGCACAGAGCAGGTAGAACTGGTAGAGCTGGAAAAACTGGATTTTCTTACTTGCTATATTCTACTGATGATAGTAAGGCTATTAATAAAATATCATCCTATAACATTTCATTTAAACATAGTGAAATTAAAGAAAATAAAGTTGTCGAGAAAAAAATTAGAATACCTAAATTTGGAAACAAAACTAAATCAGAAGAAGATACGGGGGTTTTAGCAGTTATTGCATTAACAAAATCTAAAATGAAGAAAAAAGGAGTTAAACCTGGCTATCGAAAGAAAATGAAAAAAGAAATACAGAAAATTAAACGCAAGAAAGTTAGAGCTGCAATCAAAGAAAATATTAAACAAATTAAAAAGCAAAAAGCAAAAGAAAAACAATCAAAATTAAAACTAATTATAAAATAGAGAAATAAATATGAAATCAATTAAATTAAATAGAGTAGCAGAATATATGCTAAGAATCGAAAAAGGCGAAGAAATTTATTCTTCAATTTTACGATTCTGTAAAGAAAAAGAAATTAAATTTGCAGAATTTTCAGGTATTGGAGCTATGTGAAACTTTGAATACGGAATATTTGAGAATGGTGAATACGTAAGATTTTTTGAAAAAGATTTATGTGAATTAACTTCAATAAACGGAAATATTTCGTTTTTAGATGGAGACTTAGTAGTCCATTCACATGCAACATGATCTAAATTAGATGAAAATAACAATTTAGTGCCAATTCTAGCTCATGTTTTCCATGGAGAAGTTGCTGTTACAGTAGAAATCAAATTAACTGCTTATGACAACCACGTTGAACGCAAATTTGAAGAAGCATGCGGCCTAAAAGTATTAGATCTAGATAAATCACTTTAATTATAAAAAATTATATAAGAAGTGTTTTTTATGCTAAAATAAAATTAAATACGATTGGAGATAAATATGAAGCAGGTATTTACAAGTAATAAACAAATTAAACTAGGAGAAACAGCACCTAATTTTAAAGCTGTAGACAAAGATATCAATGATGTATTATTATATGATATTAAAGCAAAAAGAAAAGTAATTCTTTCTGTACCATCTATTAATACAGGGGTTTGTGACATACAGTCGAAAACATTTAGTGAAAAAATTGATCAAGATCCCAATATTGAGTTAATAGTTATTTCGTTAGATTTGCCTTTTGCACAAGATAAATGATGTTGTTCAGAAGAAATTAATAACATTAGAATGTTATCTGACTACAAATATCATGATTTTTCAGAAAAATTCGGACTTAAATTGGAAGGATTAGAATTGATAGGAAGAACTGTTATTATATTGGATGAAGAAAATAAAGTTGAGTATTTGGAAATTTGTGAAAATGTTCCAGATCATCCTGATTATGAAAAAGCTTTTGAATTTTTAGGAATTAAATAGTTAAAACACCATTTATGGTGTTTTTATTTATAATAATGTAAATATTTACATTATTTATAATAATATATATAATATATTATGAAAGGAAAACAAATATGAAAGATTATATTAACTCGGTTAGGTTTCTAGGCGTTGATATGATTAACAAAGCAAATTCCGGACACCCAGGTGTTGTTTTAGATGCTGCGCCTTTAGTCAGTGAATTATATGTTAACCATATGAATTACTCACCTAAAAATCCGAAATGAATTAATAGAGATTATTTTGTTATGTCGTGTGGACATGCAAGTGCCCTATTTTATTCAATTTTGCATCATGCTGGATTTGATATTCCATTAGATGAAATAAAAAGATTTAGACAGATCGACTCAATTACACCGGGACACCCAGAGTCTACGCTAACGCCAGGTGTTGATGCAACAACTGGTCCTCTAGGTCAAGGGTTTGGACAAGCTGTTGGTATAGCAACTGCTGAAACTCTTATGGCAAGAGATTTTAATGAAAAAGGTTTCCCAATAATAGACCACTACACATATGTGATGTGCTCTGATGGCGATTTACAAGAAGGAATATTCGCCGAGTCTCTTTCATTAGCAGGAAAGATGAAATTAGGTAAGTTGATTGCATTTCTTGATTCAAACGACATCCAGTTAGATGGGAAAGTTGAACTTGCATCTATAGATGATCTAAAGATGAAAGTAGAAGCTTGTGGGTGACATTACATCAAAGTTAATGATGGAAATGATACCAAAGAAATAGCTAACGCAATTGATAAAGCGAAGAAAGTAACAGATAAACCTTCATTTATAGAAGTTAAAACTATACTTGGTGAAGGTACAACGAAAGCAAATACTCCTGATACACATGGTGTACCACTTGGAGATGAAGAGCGTGGTATTGCTGCCAAATACTTTGACCACATAGAAAAACCATTTGAATTCAAAAAAGAAGTTTTTGATAAAATTGAAGAACTTAAAAAAGAGAAAGAGAAAGCATTTATTAAATGAGAGAAAATGACAGAAGAATATAAGGAAAAATTCCCAGAAAAACACAAAGCATTTGTTGAAGCTGTGGATAGAACTTATAATCTTGATGTTATTTGTCAATTTCAAGATTTCAAACCAGGAAAAGAAGCCACAAGAGTATCTGGTGGAAGAATTTTAGAATGACTTTCACAAAATTCAAGACTACTTATAGGTGGGTCGGGTGATGTTAAAAAATCTACTGGAGTTAAATACTATGGTGATGACTTCCCTGTGGGCAACAACCTAAACTATGGTGTTAGAGAATTTGCTATGAACTCAACATGCAATGGTATAGCATTACATGGCGGATTTATTCCGTATGGAGGAACATATCTGCCATTTGCTGACTATTTAAAACCAGCACTAAGAATTTCGGCTATACAAAGATTAGCGGTTATAATGATGTTTACTCATGATTCAATTGCTGTTGGTGAGGATGGTGAAACACACCAGCCTATTGAACAGTTAACTGGTTTGAGATCAATACCTCATGTTAATGTGATGAGACCAGCCGATTGAAAAGAAACAATGTATGCATTCCACCACGCATTTAACGAAAAAAAGAGGCCTACAGTTCTTGCAATGACAAGACAAGCTGTTGATCAAGTTACAAACGGGACATATGGGGACTTTAAAAAAGGCGCTTATGTTGTTAAAAAAGAGTCAGGAAAAGAACCTGCGCTAACAGTTATTGCTACTGGATCTGAAGTATCATTAACTCTGAAAGCTGTAGAATTAATTGGTAACAATAGTATTAGGGTTGTGTCAATGCCATCAACACAATTATTTATTGAGCAATCAGAAAATATTCAAAAAGAAGTTATACCATGCAAAGACAAATCGTTATTTATTGAGGCTTCAGATGGTATATATGGTTATAAATTTGCAAAACACGTTTATGCAATTGAAGATTCATTTGGAACTTGTGGTAAAGGCCCGGATGTTCTTGAAAGATTTGGATTTACACCAAAAAACATTGCAAGGGTAATTAAAAAACTAATATAAAGGGGTGTTAAAATGATTATTGGAATACCAAAAGAAATCAAAAACGGTGAATACAGAGTTGGTGTTACACCTACAGGAGTTAGAGAACTTCTAAAAAATAAGAAAAACTCAGTTTTAATTGAAAAAGGAGCTGGAGTTTCAGCAGGATTTTCAGATAAAGATTATAGAGAAGCTGGGGCAAAAATGGTTGATGTAAAATCTGTTTGAGAAAAATCAGATATGATCATGAAAGTTAAAGAGCCACTAAAATCAGAATTTAAATACTTTAGAAAAAATCTAATTATTTATTCATACATGCACTTGGCTGCTAATGTTACGTTGGCTAAAGAAATGATGGAAAAAGGAGTTGTTTCTATTGCTTATGAAAACATTACAGAACCAGGAGGAGGGACACCAGGGAACAGACCAATGTCAGAATTTGCTGGTAGACTAGCCATCCAAACTGGTATGTGATTCCTAACTAAAGCTGCAGGAGGATCAGGAACACTTCTTTCAGGAATTCCTGGAGTTCCAAGAGGTAGAGTACTTATTGTTGGTGGAGGAGATGTAGGGAAAGGAGCTGTTAAACTTGCTGTTGGAGTTGGGGCAAAAGTTACGGTGGTTGATAAATGAATACCTACACTTAAAGCAATTGAGGATGTTTACGGATCATCTGTTAGAACAGAAATGGCATTTGAAGATAACATTGCTACACTTATTAAAGACGCTGATTTAGTTGTTGGAGCTCTAGCCGTAAGAGGTGATGCAACGCCGAAACTAATTTCGAGAAAAATGGTTAAATCAATGAAACCAGGTTCAGTAATCGTAGACGTTGCTATCGACCAAGGTGGATGTTCAGAAACTTCAAGGCTAACTACACATGAAGATCCAATTTATGTAGAAGAAGGAGTTATTCACTATTGTGTTCCAAATATGCCAGGAACAGTTGCTCGCTCATCAACAATTGGACTAACAAACACAACAATTAGATATGCAATTGATATTGCTAAAAAGGGTTGAGAAAAAGCTATAAAAGAAGATCCATACTTAAGAGATGGGGTAAACACAGCAAAAGGACACTACACATTAGCGCCAGTAGCCAAAATATGCAAAGGTAAATATGTAGATCCTGCAACACTAGTTTAAAAATTTTAAAAAAACCTAAAATTAGGTTTTTTTATTTTATTAATTTTTTTACTTTATTAGCAATCGGTGCAAAAAATATAGAATTATGAGAAAGAGTATCTGCTTTTAAATTTATTTTGACAACTTCTTTAAAACCTTCAAGTTCTGCTAATCCTGTTTCTATAACTTGTGCACCTTTTGATTTTGCTCAAGTTATTTCATTTTTTTGTAATATTCCTAATCATTTATCTGGATAAGACGATAAATAAATGACATTAGATAAATCTGTGTTATTCAATTCTTGGCAATAATCTCTTTTCATAGTGTGGGCCATTATTAGTTTCAATCCAAATGGATCGGCAGCGTTATTTCTAAAACCTAAGAATTCATCATTCTCATTAACAAAAGGGATTTCTTTTTTATTAACAATAATGTCATAGAAAAGAGTAGGGGTCTTTATTCTAGAGTTAGCAATAATAATATTGTCTACTTTATCATTGCCATGTTCTTTTAAATATTCAGAAATTAAGTATCCACCGTATGAATGCCCTAATAAAAGTGTTTTATGCCCCAAGGATTTAAAATGGTCAATTGTTCTATCCAATGTTTGAAGTGTTTTTTTAAGAAGTTGTTGCCCCTCTTCCTGAGAAGTTATTATATTCTCTGGATTTTTATATTGTTCTTGGTTTACAGAGGCGATGTTATATTCACTGAATAAATTTGGTATTTGTTTAACAAGATTTATGTACAGTCAAAACATTGGATTAACTTTGCTTTTATCAACATCTTCTTTCATAAAGTTATAACCAATGGGTCCTCCTTGCATAAAAATGAGTGTTTGACTTGATTTTTTATCTATGTAGTAAAAGTTTTTCATAATATAAGTATTATACAATAATATGTTATAATTTTTTTGTGGAAAGGTTTATTATGAACATTATTTTAAAATTATTGCCAAACTTAACGCCGGCTAGAGGAATTTTTATTTTATTTTCTACTTTAATGACTATCGCTATAGTTGAAATGATAAATAAAAAGTATTTTGTTTCACAAGGTAGGTGATTTAAACCTAAACAGACATGAATGTACCTATTTGTGTTAAGCGCGATTCTTTCGTTGGCAGTTATTTAATAATTATAAAACGCTTCTACAGAAGTGTTTTTATTCGTGCTATAATCTATACAATGCATGATAAAACCAAAACAAGCATAACTATAATTTAAGGGAGAAGTATATGATACTTAATAATACAGAATATGTATTAAAAGGCCACCCTGACCGTATTACAGATGGAATTGCAGAAACAATTGCAATGGCGATCTTTAATGTTGATGGTTTAGAAGGAAGATCTGCTGTGGAGGCTTTATATGTTGGAAATAATTTTGTTGTAGGTGGAGAATTTAAAACTTCACTTTCAGATAAAGCATTTTCCAAATTAGTTGATTGAATTGCACTAAAAATACTTTCAAAACAAACTAAAGAAACTATCAAAGTACACCATATGTGACAAAAACAATCACCAGAAATTTATGAAGGTTCAATATCTGGATGAGGAGATAACACTATAGCATATGGATTTTGTTCAGCATCAGGAAAAAACATTACTGACGCCCATGAAAAATTAGTGCAGTTGGGTGAACAAATAACTTTGCAACATTCAAAAGAATTACCTGATGGTAAATTAATTATTTTTGATGATAAAACTACTATTTCTATAGAAGAAGGCATTAGTGAAGAAGGCCTAAGTAAACTAGGTGTTACTAACCCTACAATCTTTAAAAAATCTGGAGCTAATGTTGATTCAGGAGTTGTGGGTAGAAAACTTATTGCCGAAAGACATGGTAACGGGGTTGCTCATGGAGGGGGTGCCTTCGCAGGTAAAGACTTAACTAAAGGTGATAAAACTATGAAATTAATTGCTGATGAGATAGCAAGAGATATTTGAGGCAAAACTCAAGAAAAAACATTAGTTCAGGTATCTACAAAATTTGGAAGTGATTCGATTTATATTCAAGTTCAAAATAAGAAATTAGGAAATAAAACTTTCAAAGGTAAAACTGCAATTGAATATTGAAATAACTTTATTGATCTTTATAATAAATATTCACCAGTAAAACCATCGCAATATTTAAATACTAAAGATATAAAAGAATTAGAAACTTTGTTAATAAAACTTTCTAAAAAAGATAAGTTAGAAAACCACTTGTGGTAATAAAAGAGAAAACATTATCTTTTTTTTGTATAATTATTTAGGATAAGGAGAAAATATGAAATTTTTAAGATCATTATTAGCATTAACATCTGCAACTACATTTGGGGCATGCGGTTCAAATAAAGAGTCTGTAAAAGGTTCTACAGTTGTTATTGACTTTCAAGGATTCCTTGATGGAGTTGCTTTTGATGGGGGAACTGCCAAAGACTATTCATTGAAACTAGGTTCAGGAACATTTATTCCGGGATTTGAAGATCAGCTAATTGGTTATAGAAAGGGAGATGCAGTAAAAGTATTTGTAACATTTCCTGAAGACTATCATGCAAAACACCTTGCTGGGGAAGAGGTAGTGTTTGAAGTTAAAATAAAGAAAGTTAAATAAGAGATGAGTTACAATTTAAAAATTGGTTCACACGTATCTATGTCTAAAGGTAAAAAATATCTTCTTGGGGCTGTCCAAGAAGCTTTGTCATATAATGCAAACGCATTGATGATTTATACTGGTGCTCCGCAAAATACAAAAAGAGTTTCTACAAGCGATATGATGATTAGTGAAGCGCATCAACTTATGGAAGAAAATAATATTGAGAAAGAATCTATTATTATTCATGCCCCTTATATAGTTAATTTGGCTAATGGCAATGCTCAGAAGAGAAGGTTTGCAATAGAATTTTTAAAAGAAGAATATAAAAGAACTGCGGAGTTTGGTTCAAAAATTATGGTGCTTCATCCAGGGAACCATTTAAAAGAAACAAACAAAAAAGCCATGGATTGAATTATCAAAGGGTTAAATGAAATTATTCAGCCAGAATTAGGAGTTATTATAGCTCTTGAAACTATGGCTGGAAAAGGCACAGAAATAGGCATAAACTTTGAGCAACTAAAATATATGATTGATGGTGTTGAAAAACAAGCATATATTGGTGTTTGCATTGATACTTGCCATGTTCACGATGCTGGTTATGACATAAAATCTGATTTTGATTCTGTTTTGGATGAATTTGATAATATTATTGGTTTGGATAAAATATCTGTTTTGCATATTAATGATTCTAAAAATGAACTAGGTTCTGGGAAAGATAGGCATGAAAACGTAGGCAAAGGTTTTATTGGAGAAAAAACTCTAATCAAAATTGTTAACCATCCAAAATTAAATGGTATTGTCAAAATTTTAGAAACACCGTATATCAATGGGCATGCGCCATATAAAGAAGAAATCAAAATTTTAAGAGGAAAATAATGAAATTACATAAAATAGTTACGGGTTTTTTGCAAAATAATACATTTGTAATTTCTAAAAATAATGTAAATATTTTGATTGACCCTGGTTTTGAAATAGATAAAATAAATTCTTGATTGGAAGAAAATAACTTGGTTCCTAATGTTATTTTGGTAACTCATGGTCATTTTGATCATTCTGGAGGTGTTAAATACTTTCAAGAAAAGTACAACTGCAAGGTGTTTTTTGGTAAAGAAGATCATTTCTATCTAGAAGATCCATTTGGGCCTTTAAATCAACCAGAAACTAATTTTGGACTAAAATTAAATTTAGATTTTAAATATGCATCTACAAAAGATGGTGAAATATTAAATTTTGGAGATATAGAAATTAATACAATTAAAACGCCAGGGCACACCCCAGGATCTACATGTTATTTCTTTAAAGAAATAAACACAGTTTTTACTGGTGATACACTTTTTCAAGGAACAATTGGTAGAACAGATTTTCAAAAAGGAAGTTTTCAAGAAATTAAGGAATCAATAAAAAATAAATTGTATACTTTAAACGATGATGTAATTGTTATGCCAGGACATGGAAAACCAACAACAATTAATCACGAAATAAATAATAACCTTATGGTGAAAGGAAAATAAAATGGAAATAATTAAAAAAATAACTAAAAGGGAAGGTTTAATTGCATTTTTGTTATGAATATTTTTGCCTTTTTCAATTTGAATTGTGGGTCTTGCAGAAATAGCAACAGTGACTCTAACTATCATGATGTTTAGAATGGCTGGTAGAAGAATAGATTATAAAGTCTCTAAAAAAGAAGTTTTGAAAATGTTTGGAATAATATTATTAGCTCTTGTTTTCCAAGTTATATGAGGGATATTTTCAACTGAAATATTAAAAATAAGTTCAGATTCTGAAAACCAAAACACAATTGTGAAAATTTTACAGCAAGGTGGCTGAAATACTGCATTTATGTTATTTGGTGTTCTTATAAATGCGCCTTTTATGGAAGAATTAGTCTTTAGAGGGTGAATTCAAGAATACACAGGGAAAAATAAAAGAGTAGGTTTTGCTGCTTCATGATTCTTGTTTGCAGCTATTCACTTAATAGCTAGTTTAAGAAATGATACAACACTTATTAAGTTATTAGTTGAATTTGTGCCTTACGGAGTCCTGTCATTTATTTTTTGTTGATATTACTACAAGTACGAAAATATTGGAAAAAACATAATCTTGCACTTTATAAATAACTTTGTAGCGACTATATTGGTCTTTTTACCTATTATACTAAGCTAAAAAATAACAACACATTATTGGAATTGTGTTATAATTTTAATGCTTAAAAACAGGAGACTATATTATGAGGGTAAAAATCAAATTTAGATGCATAACTTGCAAAGAAGAAAACTACATCGGTAAAAAGAATAAAAAAGAGCATCCAGAAAAAATGGAAATTCTAAAGTATTGCTCAAGATGCAATGCTAAAACTACTCACAAAGAAAAGAAATAATTATTATACAGAAAGGCTACTGCAAGTAGTTTTTTTTGATAAAATTAACAAAAGAGGAGAGTAAAATGAGAAAAATTACTAAAATTTCATTATTAGATGGTTTGCTTATTGCTACAATTTACTGGGGTCTTCCAAAAATACTTGAACAACATGTGGCGGCTTTAGTTACAATAGCTGCAGTATTTGCAATATTCATTTTTTCTAAAAGATGAATTAGCCCAAAAACCAACAAAAAAGAGTTAAAAGAAATTTTTATTTTGCTATTTGTGTCTATAATTCTGCAATGGGTTTGGGGGTTATTGATAAAATATAGCTTAAAATTAGATACAGTCTCAACTAATCAAAATAACATTGTAGATTCGTTGAAGAATGGTGGTTGAAAAACATATTTTTTTATTTTTATGTTATTAATTTGGGCGCCAATAGTTGAAGAACTTGTTTTTAGAGGGTTTATACAAGAATATGTTGGTAAAATAAACAAAAAAATTGGATTTTTCATTTCTTGGTTAACATTTGCTTTTATCCACATAGGACCTAGTTTGATGTCTGGGGCTAGCATTCTAAATTTGGTTATTCAATTTTTCCCATATGGTGTGATGTCATTTTTGTTTTGTTATTATTACTATAAGCATGAAGATATTGGAAAAAATATTACATTTCACTTTTTCAATAATCTTATAGCAACAATAATAATCTTTATACAATAATCTAATACCAAAAATTTTTAAGATAAAAACACAAGAAAATAAATATTTATTATACAAAGGCTACTACAAGTAGTTTTTTGATAAAATTAATACAAGGAGGGTAAAATGATTTTATCAAACGAACTAAGACCAGGAATGACTTTTAAAAATGGAAAAGATATTTTTGTTTGTATGGAAGTTAGCCATAATAAAACTGCAAGAGCTGCAGCAAATATTAAAGTTAAAATGAGAAACCTAAGGACAGGGACAATTACAACTACGACTTTTGGAGGAAGCGATAAATTTGAAAAAGCTAACATTACAAAAGTAGAAATGCAATATCTATATGATCAAGGGGATGTAATTGTGTTTATGAATAATGAAACTTTTGATCAAGTTGAAATTCCTAAGTCTCAAATTGAATGAGAACTTAATTTCTTAAAAGAAGGCTCAACTTGTTACGTAAGAACTTTTGGGGAAGAAATTTTAGGTATTGAACTTAAGCCAAAAATGATTCTAACAATTGCAGAGGTAGAACCAGCAGTAAAAGGTGATACTGCTACTAACGTTCAAATCAAAGTTAAAACAGATACAGGTTTTGAACTATATACACCAGCATTTATTAAAGAAGGTGAAACTATTGAAGTTTCAACTGCTGATGGTAAATATTCAGGTAGAGGATAAAAAAATAATGGAAATAAAATTTGATTTTAAAAAGAGGAGGGATTGCAGGGTTTTTGCTTTTCAATACATTTGTGCATCATTAATTCTGCAAGAAGAAATAGATGTATTTTTGAAAAACCTTTTTGAAATATCAGAATTTTATTATGCAGGCTCATATGCCGAAACATTATTAGAAAATTCTTTGAAAAACAAAGAAGAATTAATAATTTTAATTAATAAATATACTAAAGAGAATTGGAGTTTTGATCGTTTAGACTCTCAAGATAAAGCTATACTATTACTTGCAGCTTATGAAATTAAACATCAAGATGTTCCAAATAAAGTAGCTATTAATGAAGCTCTAGAATTATCAAAAATTTTTAGTTATGGTGATTCTAAAAAGTATATTAATGCTATATTGGATAAAATTGCAAACTCCTAAATAGGAGTTTTTTTATATAAAAATCAATATTTGGATATTTTTGGATATTTATTAAATATAAGGAGGTATTAATATGAAAATTTTGAAAATAATAAATGCTTTAATAATTATGCTTAATGCATCATTTATATTTTTTAATAATAATTTTAATAAAGGAATAATTTATGATAAACCTTTAGTTTTTTCTGAAGATAGATTTTATCAATTGCCTAATCCTAGTGATGTTCCAGAAAGTAGTGAGCAGCAATTTGATTGGAAACAAACATATTTGCATGTTAATAATGTTGATTCTATTAATGAAGCCTTAGTAGAAGGGATGGAATTTAATGGAGAAGAGTTAAAAAATTTTACACACTTTGATCCCACTCAAACTAACTGAAACAACGCTGGTCAAAGAGACTATGAAATGTATGCCATTGTAAATGGAGTGTATCAAAATGACCCCTGAAACCAAATTAAAAACACAATTAGTGAAGGTGATGAAATTATATTTTTAAAAAAATATAAACAGGATACCTATCTAGATGGTGTATATCAAAATACTAATAATTACTATTGTAAGGTTAAAGAAACAAATTTTCATTTTTCTAATGGTTATTCTTGGCTTATAGAGCTCAAAATACCAACTAAAGGACAAAATGAGCTAAAAAGTATTTGAAAACCAATATATGTGCCTAATACAAAGCTTTTTTGCGATAAAAATGAAAGCAAATCTACAGAATGAGCAATGTATTTAAACAAAGAGGCTTTAGAAGTTGATTTGACACGTGATTTTCAATTAGGGAAAATGTTTTTTCTAAACAATCAATTTATTGACGCTACAGGATATATTGATCTTATCAGTAATAAAAAACCCTATATAGAAGATCAATTTATTAGAATACCTTATAAAATTGGTGATAAAATTGAAATTGATAATTTAAGAACTTCAGGGAATTACAAAATTAAAAAAATTCATAATCCAAGGGCTGTTTACAAAAATTGAAGTTTTGGTAAAGGTATTTATATTAAACCCTATATTGCCAATGGTTTTATAAAATATGCTGAATTTTCTAATAAAAAACTGTCTGTAGATGAAACAGATGATAATTTAATAGTGAGAAACATATTAAAATCTAACAATTACTTTGGATTTAATGTTTTTTCTAATAATTTTAAAGAAATTAAGGTGGATTGAGGTCAAAAAAGGCAAAACAACGAGATCCAACCCTTAACAATTACCATGAAAGATCAAAAAACCATAAAAAATTATAATTTTGAAATTTCTTATAAAAATATTATAAATCAAAATCTCAGAAAGGAAAAAGAACTCCAAAAACAACAAGAAATCATTGCTGCAGAAAAACAAAAACAAACTAAAAAAACAGAAAAAATTAATAAAGAAAAAGAAGCTTTTAAGCAAAATTTTACTATTTATAAAGAGGGTTTGGAATCAAATTTTTATCAAAACTCAAATAGTATATTAGTAAAAAATATGCTAAAAAATGAAATAAAATCTAAAAAAACCTTTTTTTCTTGATTGGCCGCTGGAATAGTATTCATTAGTATTTTTTTATTTTTCAAAGAAAAAAAATAAAAAATACTTGACTTTTATACTACATATAGTATTATATTATTATAAATAATAATATAATACATATTGTAGTATAGAGGTATAAAGTGATAAGGAAAAGTACAATTGCAAAAATTATTTTGAATTTTGAAGGTAAATTTTCAGCAAAAGATATTTATCTTAAAAATATGATTTTATTCAGCCAAAGTTATAATAAGAAAAAATCTCTAAATTACATAACAGTTATTTTGCATATATTGTGAAAAGAAAATAAAATCAAAAAAGTAGAACGAGGAATTTTTACAAATGACGAATCATATATTCAAGTTGATTTTAATAATTGGGGTTCTGTAATAAAATTTTATTGTGAAAATGATAACGGATTTGTTGCACAAGAATGATTATGGAATAAACATGGTTTTTTGAATGAATTTCCAAAAAAACTTGTAATTTATTCAAATTTAGTTAAAAGAGCTAAGAAACATGGAAATATTGAGATTAAACCAACAAAAATTCCAATTAACTCGGAAACTAGAAAAATATTCGAATTATATGAACTAGTACAGATAGCTGATTTCAGAAATGAATCACATTACTTGAAAATTAAATTATTTATTAAAGAAAATAAGCTAAAATTAGAACAAATTAAATCTTATAATCAATTCTTTAAGCGTAGATATGTAAAATTAATGAAAAACTATAAATTTTAATAATAAAAAGAGGTTTAAATAAAAAAAAGGCTTAAACCTCTTTTATTTAATTGTTAAGACCATTCCGACTAAATCTTCAGCAGAAGCAAAGTAATTTACTCCTTCTTCTTCAAAAGCATCTCAAATTGCTTGAACATCTGCTTCTGACTCAACCCATTCAATTGTAACATCAAATTCTTCCCCATCTTTAATAAGGATTGCTGTATTGTTTTGGTCTTCTTTGATGATTTCTACTTTATCTGAATATTTATTTGAAAGCAGGTTTAATTTTCCTTCTTCTGCTTCCATGTAGTTCATAATAGCTTCGTTATCACCGTACCTTAGGTTAATGTACATAATTTAATGCCTCCTATAGTGTGAATAGTTTTTTTATAATTTTTCTTTTTTTATAATTTATTTAATAATTTAAATTAATTAAATTAACGTCTTCTTTTGTTTCTTTTGGCAGCTTTTTTTCTAGCTTCTTTTGATTTTAGTTTAGCTTTTACACCTGGTTTTAAATATTCTCTTCTAGCTCTTAATTGTCTTTTCTTTCCAGCTGATAGTCTTTGGAACCTTTTAAGAGCTTGTTCCAAACTTTCACCATCTTTTACAATAACTTCTGACATTAATTTCACCACCTTTTATTATATTTTGCTAGTTTATTATATAAATAAATTAAGCAATTGTCTATATTTTATTTTTCAGAAACAATTATTTTAACTTTTTCGATTTTTAAATCACTTAATTTATTTCGAATTGATTTGAGTTCTTCATCAATATTAAATGATCTAATTTTATTATTTTTCGTAACATAATAACCAGTAAAATTGGATGAGAAATTATCTGGATCATATGGAATTTGGAACATTTTAGTATTGTTGTGAGAAATTATGTCTACAATTTTTAGTTTTTCCAAAAACCAAATATTGTTGTAAAGTGACGAAACATTAGGATGTTTTAATTTTTTTGCAACTTTGTTAATACTTAAATACTCATCAGATTTTAATAAAATCTGTATTAATTGTGCTCTGGCTTTCGAAACCTTGTAGCCTCTTTTTCGTATTTTTTTG
Organism: Mycoplasmatales bacterium; assembly: GCA_965214965.1. GTDB lineage: Bacteria > Bacillota_I > Bacilli_A > CBDATW01 > CBDATW01 > CBDATW01. The sequence continues at coordinate 295,463 of OZ244030.1, read as the reverse complement.
TATATTTGTTCTAAAGAAACATATTTTTTCATAAATTTAACCTTGATCGAAGAAGTTTTTACTATTGAATTGATAAAAATTAGTTTTAAATGTTCTTTTAATATTTCAAATAGTGAATGAAATGGCTATAAAACAAGAAAGTGATGAAATGATAAAAATGTTAAATTGGTTAGGCATTTTAATTAATAAAGCAAAAAATGCAGCTAATACTCCTGTTGTTATTGATATAACTGTTTGTAATAATAATGTTAGTTTTTTAGTGATTGTTTTCATTTGGTAAATCCTTTTCTATATTATAGTTGAAATAGTGCTAATTACTACTGTTTCTGTTTTGGGTATTTTTATCTAGCTAAATTTATTTGCAAAACCTTACTATCAATCAACTCTAATTTTGATTTTCATCTATTTTAATAATAAATCTATTGGTTTTGATAAGAACTATTTTTGGCACCTATTCAGGGTTTCGTGTTTTTTTCAATTTTACTGGTAGTGATAATCTCAGCATTATCTTTTGTTATACTATCAACCGATATAAAAAATTTTAGCTTCGATGTTAACAAAAAACTTTGCGTATTACCTCTTTTATTATAATTATATTCTAACACTTTTGTTATAATATTTTGTAGGTAAATATTATGGAATTTAAAAAATACTTTGATGAAAATGTAACTTTTCAAAAACTAAATAAAGGGATTACAAATTACAATTACTTATCAAGTAATGGTTATATTGTTAAAAAATATTCTAATTTAGTTGCTAACAACGAGGTTAAACTTCACAGTTTGGTTAAAGATTTTGATGTTGAAATTAAAACAATTAATAAGGAAGTTAAAATAGCTAAATTTATTAAAGAAGCTAAAACTTTAGAAGATGATCCAATCAATGAAGTTAAAGTGAGGCAAATTGCAAATATAATTAAAAAATTACATGATAAAAAAATAAAAACAGATATCACATTCGAACCAAGAAAAGTAATAAAGGATTACCTGGATAATATAGTTAATCCTATGTATGATTATGACAAATTTATGTTTTTGATAGATAAAATTAATAAAATTTATTGTGACGAAAAAGATAAAGTTCTCTGCCACAATGATTTAACTCCTGGGAATTTTCTTTTTACTCCTAATAAGCTATATTTAATAGATTGAGAATATGCCGGTATGAATGATCCAATTTTTGATGTTGTAAGTTTTTTAAATGAGAATGATCTATATGATACAAAATACAAGAGAATTTTTTTAAATGAATATTTTAAAAATGAAAAATATAATGAAGGGGATCTCGACTTGTGAAATGATTTCCAAAATCTAATGTGATGTGCCTGAGCTAATATGTTGTACGATCAAAGACCTGACCAAATATATGTTCATATAGCTAAATATAAAATGCAAAGATTGGAAAAAAGAGTTATAAATGATTAAAACTGATTACATAATGGGAAAAATGCCTTATAAAAAAGCTTTGTGAAAATTAGCATTGCCCTCCATTTTTACTTTTTTAGTTATGTCTGCTTATATAACGATTGATAGAATTCTCATTTCAAGATTTGTGGGTCCAGAAGGCATGGGAGCAATGCAGTATGTTGGGCCAAGTGCTAACTTAATCGCTGCTATTTCAACAATTGTAGCTGTTGGAACCAAAGTTAATTTTTCTATCATGCTTGGTAAAAAAGAAAATAAAGAAGTGAATTCTCTTCTTTCAAATTCATATTTACTAATGATACTAGCAGCGATTTTTCTAATGTTTTTGACATATAACTTAGGGCCAAAAATAGGGGTGGCATTTAATGCGCCAAAAGAACTTGCAAATCTTGCTTCAGATTATTATAAAGTTTTTGCAATTGGAGTTTTCGCACAATCTATTGTCTATCTATTTGAAAGTGTTTTCCAAGCAAAAGGATATACTAAAATTATTATGCAGTTTACACTTGCAGCACAAATTATAAACCTTTTACTAGATGTTATTTTTATGAAAAACTTGCAATGAGGAATTGCAGGAGCTGCTTGGGCAACTACAATTTCCATGTATGTTAACTTATTGCTAATACTTATATATGTGCTGTTTGTAAGAAAAGAATTTTTGTTAAATATTTTTAAATATAAAATTAAATATAACAATGTTAAAAAAATATTTAAAATGGGTATACCCGCAATGACAGAGAGCATAATTTTGAGTATTAAAATTTTTGTTTTTACATTTTTTCTAACCAAAATTGGAACTAAAAACGATATTATTGCTTATTCTGCTGCAAGAACAGCGTGAATAACTATTTTAATTCCAGTATTTGGGATCGCAGCTGCAGGCGGGCCTATGATTGGTTATAACTTTGGTTCTAAAAATTACGAAAGATTAAGAGATATTTCTGTGTATAAATTCAAAATACTCCAGAGATATTTCTTAATTGCGTTTGTTTTAATGATTATCTTTCCAACTACACTATTAAAAGTTTTTAATGTTTCAGCATATGGTAATGCTACCTATATTATAAGAACCATTGGTGTGGGTATTATATTTGTGGCTCACCCAATTATTTGAGGAACAATTTTTCAAAGCACAGGATTAGCAAAGCAAACAGTTACTATTTCTTTAATAAGAAATGTTATTATTTTTATTCCAATAGTTATTCTTTTTTCTCTCTTGAATGATTTACGTATTTTACTAATTGCCTTACCAACTTCTGATTTGTTCGGAGCATTATTTACTAAATGATATGTTTCTCAGCAAATAAACAAAGACAAATACAAACACCTAGCATTATTTAAAAAATAATAAAAACCACCATCGGGTGGTTTTTATACTATTGTTTTGAAAAGTAAATGCAGCAAAAATTACTTCATTCCGTATTTAGCTTTGAACTTCTCAACTCTTGAATCTTGTGAGTGAGATCTTTGTCCACCAGTAAAGAATGGGTGGCAATTTGAACATGTATCAACTTTTAACTCTTTTAATGTTGAACCAGTTTCAAATGAAAATGAACATGATGTGCATGTTACATTTGTTTTTTGGTATTTTGGATGCAGATTTGCTTTTGCCATATTTATCTCCTTTTAGTATTTTTTATTAATAATTTTTCAATGCTGATAAATTATAACAATACTTAAGTATTATTGCAAATTATTTAGCTTTATTTTCTGAACCAAATAGTTTGATTTTTGCAGCTAGCTCTTCTTTCATAGCAGCAATACCAACGGCATTGATTTTTCTTGGGTCAAAACCTTTACCTTCAGCATGTTTGTTTGCATCAAAGTATTTTTTTAGTGCATAAGCATTTACAAGTTGTAATTCTGTGTTAACGTTAATTTTAGCAACTCCTAATTCAATTGCTTTAGTTATTTGATCAGCTGGGATTCCTGATCCCCCATGTAGAACAAATGGCATTTTACCTTCTGTACCTTCTTTAAGCGATTCTAAAGTTTCAAAAGATAGTGATTCTCATGATTCTGGGTATGGTCCATGGATGTTTCCGATTCCAGCTGCTAAGAAGTCAACTCCTAAATCAAGCATCATTTTACAATGTTCAGATGATGCCAGTTCTCCTGTGCCAATAATTCCGTCTTCTTCTCCACCGATTGAACCAACTTCTGCTTCAAGCGACAAACCTTTTTCAGCAGAAATTGCTACTCATTTTTTAGTGATTTCTAGATTTTCTTCTAATGGCAGGTGTGAGCCATCAAACATTAGTGATGTAAAACCAGCTGCTACCGCTTTTTCACAATCATCATCATGTCCATGATCCATGTGGATTGCGACTGGAACTGTAATACCTAAATCTTTATCTAATGCACCTATCATTTCTTTGGCTACAGTATATCCCCCCATATATTTAGCAGCACCTGCTGAAACACCAAGAATAACTGGTGACTTATGTTCTTCACAAGTTTCTAAAATTGTTTTTGCTCATTCTAAGTTGTTAACGTTAAACTGAGGAACAGCATATCCTCTAGCAAAAGCATCTTTAACCATTTGTTTTGCATTTGTAATCATTTAATTTTCTCCTTGTACTAAACTATTTTTGTTATTAACATTTATGATTATATCATAAAACAAATAGGTTAGACCTATTTGCTTCATTTATCTATTAATTTTTGTGTTCTATCAGTTATTTGTATATTATTTTTATGCAAAAATGTTATAACTGCTTGGAAACAATGGTCGAAACACTTATCTAATGATATATTGCATGCGTTTAAAATCTCTGGAACTTCTTTATATTCTCTTTCAACTGATGTTTTATCAGCGCAAAACACAATTTTATCAAAAGTTGACATTTCAAAATCAGTAGTTGTATGTCTTGCGATTGCATTTATAATCTCTTCATCTTGAATACCAATTTCTTTTATTAATTGTGCACCTGATCATTGATGTCATGTTTTTGATGATTCATTTTCAAAAAATTTTATTGGGACCATACTTTTTTGAAAATTTTCATCAAATTCTTTTGTAATATCATGTAAAAGTCCAGCTAAGTAAGCTTTTTCAGTTTTTTCTGGCAGATATTGTAAAGCTAGTTGTTTGGCTCTATCTGCAACATTTAATGAGTGGATATAGCGTTTTTTAGACATAATTTGTGAAAGATACTGTTTTCAAAACCCTAAATCTTGTGATAAAAGTTTCAAATCTTCTTTATCTATTACTTCTAAATATCCTGATCTTAAACAAGTTGAAGATGCTTCAGGAGCATCTATTTCTATAAAACTGTTGAAATATTTTTCATTATATTTATTAGAAAATGGGAATCCTTTTCTTGTTACACCAATTAATTTAATTTCTTTTGATAGTTCTTCAAACTTTGGTCAAAGATGAAACTTGTTGCATTGATCTGCTCCAATAACAAAAGAAAAATCATGATCGTAAGTATTATTAATATATCTGATAGTGTCAATTGTATCAATATATTTATTTTGATTAATTTCTCAATCAAATAAAACGAAGTTATTTTTTATACAAAACTTTTCTATTATTTGTTTTCTAGTAGTTTCTGATATGAATTTTTTTTCTTTAGGTAAACCATTTGGCATAATTCAGACTTGATCAAAATTAGTCTTAGATACAATCTCTTTAATTGCTGCTTTATGGCCTTTATGAATTGGGTTGAATTTTCCACCAAAAATTAATACTTTCATTTTTTACCTTTCTTACAAAATTGAATTTCTTACACTTGGAGTAAATATAGACGTGATTTTAAGTTTTTGATTATTAGATTTAAATCTAATAAATCCAGTGTATGGTATCTCTATATCAACATACTTTTTGTCTTTAAAATTCATTTCTGATACTTCTTTTTTATCAGTGATTAATTTTATATTACCGTTGATTTTAGGACTATTATTAGATGATTTAGCTCTATGTAATTTAATATCATTATTTACATAGAAAGTGAAGTTAGTTTTTTCTCCTTCTACAAAATCAATGCATGCAATATTATCTAAATAAACTTTTTGCCCTGACTCTAACTGATATGTAACAGCTTTTTGTTCATCAAGTACATTGATTATTTTAATGTTTTTATCATCCATTTTAATTTTAATTGTTGACTTGAGTCCTGGAAGGTCTAGAAGTTTGTGTGATTTTGAAATTGGTATCTCTATTTTTGATATTGTTGTATTGGGAATATGAGATTTCACAATTAATTCTGAGTCATCTGCACCAGATGATTTTAAAATAGCATTTGCAATTGATGACTTACCTGAGTTTGTGTAACCAATTAAATAAACATTTCTTCCAGAATTGTTAGCTTTTTTTAGAAAAAGATCAATATTTATCTTTTTATATGATGAAAGAAATATAATATCATCAAATTTATATTTAACTTTTAAATTATTTACAAGTGAATCTCTAATTTTTCTGTGATTAACTGATTTTGGTAGTAAGTCAATTTTATTAATAATAATCCATACCTTGTTATCTTTGATAATATCATTGAATTGTTTAAAAATTCTTCCAATTGATGAAATAGAATAAATATCACAAACAACTGCAATAACTGAATGTTTTATATTCATATTTTTTATTTTAGATACAGGATCAAATGATTCTGATTCAATATTTATAGATTTTGAATAATGCTTTATTGAAAAACACCTTTTACATAATGGTTGTTTTTCTGCAAGTTTTTTTTCAAGTACAAAACCTAACAAATTTTCATTATAACTTTGTAATTTTACTCCACATCCAAAACAAATCATTTTTATTACCCTTTCAATATTTTGACCTTATCTACTGCTTCATTATTATAAATTTTAGATAAAGTTTTGCTCTCTAATTTTCTGTTTAAACCAGTTACTTTTGCATCGCTTGCAATTGATATTGGTTTAACCAAAATGGATCTTATTCTATTAGTGTTGGCAAAAATGATATCTGTCATAATTTGATCCCCAATCATAACTACTGACTTTCTATTTTTAATCCCGAAATGCTTTATGGTTTTTAAAAATGATATACCAAGGGGTTTGAAAGCAAAACTAATTCTGAAGATATCAAGTTTTTGGCAAAACTTCTCAACTCTTTTAGAGGAACTATTAGAAATAATCATCACTTCAATTCCTGCTGCTCTAAAATTTTTAAGAAGCTTCTTTACTCTTGCAGATGGTTTGTGTTGGTCGTTGGATGCTAATGTATTATCTAAATCAAAAATAGCAAGTTTGATTCCTTGCTTAACTAAGTAATCAATGTTTATATCATAAACACTATTTACATAGTGTGTTGGTGTTAGTATTTTTTTCATTTTAAATTTCATCCAATATATCAAATAGATCCATTTGGTTTGATACTTCTTTTGTTTTTGTTTCTTTTAGATTAATTTTTGCTGGTGATTTAGCAGCAGGAGATTTTTTGGTTATTGATTTTTCATTTACTGATTTTTTATTAATTGAATAAATTATATCTTTTTTGTTTATAAATTTGTTATTGCCTGAATTTATATCAAGAAGCGGAACTTCTGAAACATTAAAATCAAAAGTTGCTTCTTCAGTAGTAATTTGAATTTTTTGTGATGCTGTAACATAAGACATTCAAATTATATATTGTGGTGAGGTCTTGATGAGTTTATTGATTCTTGTTCCTTTTGCAGTTCTAGATGATTCTGGAATTTTTTCAAATGCAATTCTTTTTGCTTGGTTTTTATCTGTAACAAACATAATTTGTTTATCACCAGAACAAACTATAAATCCAATCGCTTCTTCATTAGCGAGTTTAATTCCTTTAACTCCCGATGCTTTTGGGCCAGAAATTGAAAGTTCAGTAATTGGGTATTTGTTCATAAACCCTGATTCTGAAATAAATCCTGCAAAACCACTTTTAACTTCTTTGTGAACACCAATTAGTGTTTCAGAAGGTTTTAGTTTTATACCAACTGATGGTTTTTTTCACCTTGAAAGTATGAAGTCATTTATTGCAGTTCTTTTTGCCATACCAGAAGAAGTACCCAACGCAAGAAGGAAATCATCTCCTTCTGAATAAATAAATGTTTTAATAATAGAAGCTTCTGCAGGAAGTGTTATTAGAGATGATATGTGCTGGCCTTTATCTTTCCATTTTGTAGATTTAATTTCATGAATTGGAATTGATGTAAAAGTGCCATCATCAAAAAATGTTATTAGGTGGGAAAATGTACTTGCTTGGAATTCCCCAATTAATGCATCTTGTTTATTCAATGAAACGCCTTTAGATGATTTGTAAGATTTTGGAGTAGATTGCTTAATGTAACCATTTTTTGAAACAGAAACTCAAACATCCTCTGCTTGGATGAGATCTTTTGTTTCAATTTTTGAAATTTCGACACTTTTTTTAATTTTGGTTCTTCTTTTATCTCCAAATTCTTCTTTAATTACTTCAAGTTCTTTAATCAATTCTTGATTAATCTTGGCATCAGAGTTAATTATTTCAATAATGTTTGCTAAGTCTTTTTTATTACAAGTTAGCTCTTTTTTAAATTCGTCAACATTTGTTGCAGAAAGTCTGTAAAGTCTTAAATTAACAATTGCTTCTGCTTGTTGCTCGGTAAAATTAAATTCTTTTATAATTGCTTGTTTTGATTCTGATTTAGATTTTGAAGAGCGAATCAACATAATTATTTTATCAATATTTTCTGCGGCTTTTACCAAACCTTCTAATATATGAATTTTAACTTCAAGTTTTGATTTTTTAAATTTCATCTTATTAACAAAAACTTCTAATTGATGTTTAACAAATTTTTCAATAAGTTTTCCAACACCTGCTAACATTGGTTTTTTATCTACAATTGAAACCATATTATAGTTGTATCAAGTTTGTAATTTAGTTTTTTGAAATAGAAAATTTAAAATTGTTTCAGCAGCTACCTTACCATCTAGGCCTATTGAAATTTTTAGACCTGTTCTATCTGATTCATCTCTGACATGTGAAACACCAATAATTGATGAGTTGACGATTGCAGTTTCGATTTCTCTTACCAAAGCTGACTTATGTACGCCAAAAGGAATTTCAGTAATTGAAATTTCTTTATCTGACTGAGAAGTTTTGGCTCTTAGCATAATTCTTCCTCTACCTGTTTCAAAGGCATCTTTAATACCTGAAACACTTGAAATTATACCTCCAGTCGGAAAGTCAGGCCCTTTGATGATTTTCATTAGGTCATTTAATTCTCATTTTGGATTTTGGATTATGTAAATTGCACCATCTATAACTTCTTGTAAATTGTGTGGTGGAATTTCAGTTGCATAACCAGAAGCAATACCTGAAGCGCCGTTAATAAGTAAGTTGGGTATTTTCGATGTTAAAACTACGGGCTCTAATTCTGTATCATCAAAGTTATATGATCATGGAACCGTTTCATCATTAATGTTTTCAACTAACATTGATGCGATTTTAGACATTCTAGATTCTGTATAACGCATTGCAGCTGCTGGGTCATCATCGATTGAACCATTGTTACCATGCATATCAATTAGTGGATATCTTAATTTTCAATTTTGCGACATTCTAACCATGGCATCATAAACCGAAGTATCACCATGTGGGTGATAATTACCAATTACGTTACCCACAGTTTTTGCAGATTTACGATATGGTTTCAAATTTGTGTTACCTTCTTTAAACATTGCATAAATAATTCTACGTTGTCCGGGCTTCAAACCATCTCTTGCGTCAGGAATAGCACGGTCTTGAATAATGTATTTAGAGTACTTACCGAAAGAATCACTTATCACATCTTCAAGTGGTATTAATACTTTTTCAAACATTATATACCTCCTTTCACAAAATTATCTTCAAGAGTGAAATTAATATTTTGATTGATTCAAGTTCTTCTAGCCTCAATATTTGAACCCATTAAAGTTGCTACTCTATTTTCTGCGGTGATTGAATCTTCTATTGTCACTTGAACAATTTTTCTATTTTTAGGATTCATTGTTGTTTCTCAAAGTTGATCCGGATTCATTTCTCCAAGACCTTTATATCTTTGTACATTGTATTTTGTGTTTATATTAGCTTTAAGTTTTTTTAACTCTAGTTCATCTCAAGCATATTGAGATTTACCAGAAGTTGAAAGTTTGTAAAGTGGTGGTTGTGCAATAAAGACATGTCCTGCTCTAATTGCTTCGGTCATATATCTATATAGGAATGTTAGGATTAAAGTTTGGATATGTGCGCCATCATTATCTGCATCAGTCATAATGATTATTTTGTTGTATTTAATTTTTTTAATATCAAAGTTTTTACCAATACCAGAACCAATAACTGAAATAATTGTGGCAATTTCTTCGTTTTGAACTACTTTTGATAATGGTAGCTTCTCAACGTTAAGAACTTTACCTTTTAATGGTAGTATGGCTTGTGTTTTTCTGTCTCTACCTTGTTTGGCAGATCCGCCAGCAGAATCACCCTCAACAATATATAATTCTCTTTTTTTAGGATCTTTGGATTGTGCAGGTGTTAACTTCCCTGAAAGTATTCTATCTTTGGAAAGAGTTTTTTTAGTTACTTTTGCTTCTTGACGAGCTTTTTTAGCAGCGTCTCTAGATTTTCTGGCCTGAATAATCTTATTAATTATTTTAATTGCAGTAGCTCTGTTTTCTGTTAGAAATGAATCTAATTTTTTATATACAAAATTTTCTACTGCTGATTTAGCTTTTGGGCTTCCTAGTTTTGATTTAGTTTGACCTTCAAATTCTAAATATTCTTCTGTTATTTTTAAAGATATAATAATTGCAATACCTTCTCTTATATCTTCACCAGTAAATTTTGTTTTGGCTAATTTATGTTTTGATACAAAATCATTAATTGCTCTTGTGAAACCTATTTTTAAGCCAGTTTCGTGTGTTCCTCCATCTAATGTTCTAACATTATTAGCAAATGATAATATTTTTTCTGTTTCTGCCATTACATATTTAAATGCAAAAGTCATTTCAATTCCAGGGATTTTTTCTGTATAAATCACTCCTTTATGAACTTCTTTATCTGCAAAACAAATATCATTTAAATAATCTAGTAAACCATTATTAAATGAAAACTCTTCTTTTGTTGAAGAGACTTCATCAATGAGCGTGATTTTTAAGTTTGGAATTAGGTAGGCTTTTTCTTTTAATTTTTCACCAATTTTGGCATGTGAAAATTCTGTTGTTGAAAAAACATCATCACTTGGCAAGAATGTAACTGATGTCCCTGTGCCCTTAGCTTCAGAAATTACTGAAAGTGGCTGAGAGACTTCTCCACCATTTATAAATTCCAAAGCATATTTTTTTCCATCTCTTTTAATTTCTACATATAGTCTTTTTGAAAGAGCGTTTGTTACAGATGCACCTACTCCATGAAGGCCACCAGCTGTTTTATAATTTGAAGAATCAAATTTTCCACCAGCATGAAGTTCAGTAAAAATAACTTCTGGTGTTGATCTACCTGATTCATGTTTTTCAACAGGGATGCCCCTTCCATTATCTTTAACTGTAATGGAGTTATCCTTATTAATAATTACTGTAATTTTATCACAAAAACCTGAAAGTGATTCATCGATACAGTTATCGACAATCTCTCAGACAAGATGATGCAATCCTTTGCTATCAGTTGAACCAATATACATTGCTGGTCTTTTTCTAACGGCGTCTAAACCTTTGATAATCTTAATTGAACTTGCGCTATATTGTGACATATATATTTACCTTAATAAAATTATATCAAAAACTATGAGTTATTATGTTATGATTATGGGTGCTTAGGAGAATATATGACAACAATAACAGGAATTTTAATCGGGTATTTTGTAGGTTCAATATCATTTTGTGTATTAACAGCAAAGATTTTTAAAGTAGACCTATCTTCAATTGGTTCAGGAAACTTAGGGGCAACTAACCTTTCAAGAGCAGTTGGGTGAAAAATAGCTATTGTACCAGCTGTTCTTGATGCTGTTAAAACAGTTATAGTTTTTTTGCTCTGCAACAAATTGTTAAAACTAGATGTGCAAACGACTATGTTGGCAGGAGTATTTGCTGTGATTGGCCACATTTTTCCTTGGTGAAACAAACTTAAAGGCGGGAAAGGTGTGGCATCTTTTATCGGCTTTGCATTTTGTACACAAAATTTTTGAATACCTTTTTGGTTGTGTATGTTAATGATTTATATTAACAAGAAGTTAAAATTAATGATTTTAGCGACATTGATTGTAACTACATCTATTTTAATAGGTTCGGCATTTTCAAATTCAAGTATTATATTTAGCTTTGCTAAAGGTTCTGCATTATATTACACTATATTCTTATATATAATCGTTATGATAAAACATATTGGAAATTTCCAGAGATGAATGTCAGGCACTGAAAACTCAAGTGGAAAATAAAAAAAATAGGAATATTCCTATTTTTTTTATTTTAATCCCATATTTCTTAGAGTTGCTTGTATTTGAGCTTCTGATGGTTTTCTACCCATTGAAAGGTACATTGCTCTAATTTGTTTTTCTGAAATTGGTGGGTTTTCTTTTAAATATTTTTCAGTTTGTTTTTTGCTATATTGAGCTCCAATAAAGAAGCCAATTACCCCTGAAATTAATACAATAAATAACGTTGTAATAAAGTTCATGATTTATTTTATCCTTTAATTAATTTTTTAATCTCTTTAATAATATCATTTTTAGAGAATTTTAACTCAGTTTTTGCTTGATCACCTGGTGCTGATGTCCCAAATTTGTTAAACAGCGAGTAAACATATCTAGCATATTTATAACCAAATGATCCATCTGACATTTCAACGAATAATGTTTTTGATTTATCGGGAATAATTGATGTTTTTACTTTATCAGATTGTTTATCAAACATAAACGTTGAAGGCATAGAAACTACCCTGATATTATTAGTGTCTTTTGAATTCATCTCTTTTAAAGCGTCTAATACAAGCGTAACTTCTGAACCTGTTGCAACAACGGTTAATTTAGGAGTTTTGTTAATGCTATCTTTTATTATGTAAGCACCTTTTTTGAATTTAGTTGCAGTTACTTCAGAAACATTTTCTAGATTTTGTCTTGTAAGAACAATTGAAGTAGGTGTTGTTTTGGAATTTATTGCTTCATTATATGCAAGAATTGTTTCTATGTGATCTGCTGGCCTAATAACATTGTGGTTAGGAATGGTTCTTAATGATGATAGTTGTTCAATTGGTTGGTGTGTTGGGCCGTCTTCTCCTACCATTATAGAATCATGAGTAAATATGTATATTATAGGAAGATTTTGCATTGCACTTAATCTAATTGCAGGCTTTGCGTAATCTGAGAATATAAGGAACGTAGAAATAAACGGCCTGGCAATACCGTGAAGAGCAATACCGTTACTGATTGCTGCCATAGCAAATTCTCTAACACCGAAATTAATGTTGGATCCTCTATTGGCCAAATATTCACCTATGCCAAATACTTTTGTAGATTTTTTAAGATCTGCAGATCCGCCAATGAAAGCTTTATGTCTTTTAGAAATTTCCTTGATAATTTCTGGTGAATGATTTCTTGTGGCTTTAATTTCTCCAAATTTTGTTTTGATGACTTTGGTTAGATCAATTTCTATTTTATTATCAATTAATTTTTTTAACTCTCTATATTTATTTGGATATTCATTTTGATATGAACGCATTATTTGGTTTCATTCTTCTAATTTAATTTTTTTATAATCAATAATATTTGCAAAAGTTGCTTTAACTTCGGCACCCATTACAAACGGAGCCTCTTCATATTCAAAAAAATTAGCTGCTGCATCTCTTTCTTGTTCTCCAATTGGAGCCCCATGAGTATCTGAAGTGTTTGCCATAGATGTTCCATGGCCTAATATCGTTTTAATTTCAATCATAGTTGGTAAGTCAGATTTTTTAGCTTTTTTAATTGCCCTGGCAATAGCACTTCTGTTTTCTCCGGCTCTTACCAATATGTAGTTTCAATTCATTGACATGCATCTTGATTTTAGATCATCACTGTATGCATCATCTACTGCTCCGTCTAATTGATAATCATTTGAATCATAAAGTAATATTAATTTTGATAACACTAGATGTCCTGCTAATGACATTGCTTCGTATGAGATACCTTCTTGAAGATCTCCATCACATGTCAATGCATATGTGTAGTGATTAAATACTTTGTGTTCATTAGTGTTGAAGTTTTTAGCCAAATATTCTTCTGCAATAGCCATGCCGACAGCTTGTGCAATCCCTTGACCTAAAGGTCCAGTAGTTGCGTCAATTCCATCAGTATGACCAAATTCAGGATGCCCTGGAGTTTTTGAATTAAGTTGTCTAAATGATTTTATATCATTTAGCGAAACATTATAACCCATGTGATGCAGTATTGAATATAGCAGTGCAGAACCATGCCCAGCTGACATCACAAAACGGTCTCTGTTAATTCAAGATGAATTTTCAGACGAAGCATTTAAATGGTTTGTAAAAAGTTCTGTTATCATAGGTGCTGCCCCTAAACAAATACCTGGGTGACCTGAGTTTGCTAAATTAATAGCATCAACAGCTAAAAATCTAACTGAGTTGGATTGAATAATTTCTAGTTCTTTTTTTCTTGATTTATTTAACATTTTTCTTACCTTCGCTTTATTCCAAGTTCATTTAATTCTTCTTCAGTGATTTCCCCAGGAGACTCTGTCATAGTACATATTCCCGAAGAATTTTTGGGGAATGCAATTACATCTTTTATGCTGGATGCATCTTTTGAAAGCAACATTGCAATTCTATCTATTCCAAACGCTATTCCACAATGTGGTGGTGTTCCATATTGGAATGCTGATATAAAGAAACCAAATTGTTTTTTTATTTCTTCTTCGCTCATTCCTAATATTTTAAAGATTCTTGTTTGAATATCTTGAGAAAATATTCTAACAGAACCTCCTCCAATTTCATAACCATTCAATACTATATCATAAGCTTGAGCAATTGCGCCTTGAGGATCAGTATCAAAAGTTGTTTTGTGTTTTTCTACAGGAGATGTAAACGGATGATGAGATGATGTCCAACCTCCTTCGTCAGTTTTTTCAAATAAGGGTCAATTATCTATTCAAGCAAATTTATATTGATCTCTTGAATATAGCTCAAATTTTTTACCTATAGCAGTTCTGACTGCTCCTAATGCTGTTTGGGCAATTTCTTTTTCGTCAGCCACAAATAAAATAGTTGAATCATTTTTAATTTTTTTATCTGAAATAATTTGCTTAATTTCTATTTCAGCAAATTTTACAATAGGCGAAGTAAGTTCATTGTTTTTGTAAATTACTCAACCTAGCCCTTTTGCCCTATGTTCTTTTGCAAAATACTCTAATTCAGATATTTCTTTTTTGGTAATGACTTTATCAAAAACTATCATTTGAACAGAATCTGCGTTTTTAAATATAGAAAATTCAGATTTAGCAAAATAATCTTTTGTTTCAGAAAGTTTTAAATCAAACCTTGTATCAGGTTTATCACTTCCATAAAGCGACATTGCATCTTGATAACTGATTCTATCTATTGGAATTTTTATTTTAATCCCTTTAACTTCTTTCATAAGTTTTTGTAACATTTTTTCAATTAATGTCTGAAACTCTTCTTTTGTTAGGAATGAAGCTTCAACATCAAGCTGAGTGAACTCAGGTTGGCGGTCAGATCTTAAGTCTTCGTCTCTAAAGCATTTAGTAATTTGATAATATCTTTCGAATCCACCTATCATCAAAAGTTGTTTAAATAGTTGTGGTGATTGTGGAAGTGCATAAAACTTGCCTTGATTTATCCTTGATGGAACAATGTAGTTTCTAGCTCCTTCTGGAGTTGCTCTAGTTAACATTGGAGTTTCCACATCAATGAATTCGTTTTTATTGAAAAAATCTCTAATAGAAGAAACCACATGATGTCTAAGTTCAATATTTTCTCTTACAGGGTTTCTTCTTAAATCAAGATATCTGTATTTCATTCTAACTTCTTCAAGGGCATCGGTTTCATCAGCTATTATTAAAGGTGTTGTATTAGCCTCGGATAAAACTTCTAATTTATTTGCAATAATTTCGATGTCACCTGTGGGTATATTGGGATTTTTTGATTTTCTTTCAATAACTTTTCCGGTAACTTTAATTACATATTCTGATCTCAATGCATTAGCTTGCTCTGCAAAAGGAGAATCTGCTGCAAATACAATTTGTGTTATACCTTTTTTATCTCTTAAATCAACAAAGACAATCTGACCCATTCTTCTAGTTTTTTGTACTCACCCAGAAAGAATAACGTTATTACCAACATTATCAATTCTTAGTTGCCCGCAGCTATGTGTTCTAAATGACATTATTCTTTCTCCTCTATATATTTAATTATATCTTCAATGGTTCCTGTGTAGTTTTCAGAAGTTTTTTGATTTTTTAAAGTCAGTGTTTCATTTTCACAAATGATTGCTCATTTAAATCTTAATTTAGATACTTTTTTAAATTGTTTCTTTATGCTACTAAAGTTAGGATCAAATTCAGAAAATATATCAGCAGATCTTAATTTATTTATAATTTTAAAAGCTGTAGTAGCATTATCTTTTTCTGAAATTACAAATACGCTGTTTGGAATGTTTGGTTTTTGCACTCGAGGTTCTATAATGTTTATAAGTCTTTCAATGCCTGATGCAAAACCTACACCTTTAATATTTGGCCCACCCATGTTGGAGACCAAATCAAAATATTGTCCTCCTGCTAAAATCGTAGACTGTGATCCTTCTTCTTGTAAAGGCACAAATTCATATACAGTGTTTGAATAATAATCTAGTCCTCTTACTAGGTTTTGATCTTCTACAAATTTAATATTTGCATTATTTAGTAGTTTTTTAATTTCTTCATATTCTTTTTTAGATTCATTGGAAATAAAAGATGAAATATTTGGTACGTTTTTTGTTGTCTTATCAATTTTGCAGTCTAGTAATCTTAATGGGTTTGATTTAAATCTTACTTGGCAATCTGAGCATAAATTTTCTAATTTTGTTTTGAAATAATTTTTAAGTTCTTCTTTGTATTTTTCTCTATCTTTTTTTAGACCAAGATTATTAATTGTAATTTTGTAATTATTAATTCCGATGGAACTCAAGAATTGTTTAGCTAGTAATATAGATTCTACAACTGTGAATTCGTTTACAATTCCAATTTGCTCAATACCTAATTGCCTGAATTCTCTTTTTCTACCTCTTTGAGGCCTTTCATATCTAAACATACTACCAATGTAAAAAAATTTAGCAGAACTATTCTCTACATACATTTTATTTTCTACAAAAGCTCTAACTATTGGAGCTGTTCCTTCAGGCCTTAATGCCAATTCTCTGTTGGCTTTATCTTCGAATTGATATAGTTCTTTTTTAACTATATCTGTATCTGAACCAATTGATAATTTAAAAAGTTTAGCTTCTTCAAAAATAGGAGTCATAATTTCATTATAACCAAAATTGCTTGCTGTATAGACAAAGTTATTTTCAATAAAACGGTATAGTCATGCTTTTGAATAAATATCTTGTGTTCCTTTTGGTTTATTAATCATTTTGATTATCCTTTTCTTCATCAAAAAACTTAATATTTTGAAGCCTTTGTTCAAAACCTGCTTTAAAAATAGATCTGTATTCATTTCTTAAAGCTTCTCTTTGAGTTTTTTCTTTTATTGTTAATTCTCTTTCTTTAGCTATTTTACTAAATTTATTGATTTTTTTAATTATTTCTTCTATTCTTTGCATAATTATAATCCCTGGAAAATATATTTTTCCTTTATTTTTGCTTTTATATTATAACATAATAGATATTAGATTATTTTTTCTGTCTAATTACATTTTGAACATATGGCAGTGAATCAATTGATGATTTTATAACTCCTAAAACTCTAATGTGTGGAACTGCAATTACAATATCCATAAAATTGTTTTTAGCATACTTCTTAATTTGTATGATATCAACTCTATTCCTAATAATTCTGTTAATAATTCGGTTTATACCTAATTTAGATTTGTCGAAATTAATATGTAGTTTGACTTCAAATAGTTTGTCAATAAATTGATCTGGTTTTCAACTAGCATTAATATTAGAAAGATTTTTTGCTTCTTCACATGATTGCCTATGGATAATAAGTGTATTATTCTTGTTTGTAGTTTTAATTGGTTCTCCTGGGATAGGTCCGCAACACCCACCACGCTTAAGTTTTCCATCAAAAATTTTATCATCTATTATCAATAATGATGATAGATTGTTTTTGTCTTTTAAAACAGGATGATTTAAATAAATTTTAGCTAAATCATTTATAGAAATCATTTTTCTACCAACAGCTTCTAATAAATCATTATGCGTGATCATTTTATAACCAAATATAGAGTTGACATTTTTAATATTAATTTTTTTAAATTGTTTTTCTGTGAGGAATTTAGAAACAATTTTCTTACCAATTTTTTCAAAATCAATCTTTATTTCTCCAGAAAGCCTTTTAAGTGAGGACTTAATTTTGTCTTGTGCGGTTTTTGTTTTTACAGAAATCAACCATCTCTCTATTACTTGAGGTGAATCTGATGTAAATATTTTAATTACAGAGCCATTAGATAACACGTGGTCAAATTTAACTTTTTGGTTATTGACTTCAGCATGAGTAAAATGATCGCCCAACCAAGTATGAATACGATAAGCAAAATCTAGTACAGTAGATCCACGAGGCATTATAATAATTTCATTATCAGGTGTTAGTGTATAAATATTACTTGATGTAAGTTTTGAATAAAAGTTTTCTACGAAGTCGCCATCTTCAATTTGAGATTCTGAAATATTTTTTGCATCAATTAATCAGCTATGTTCTTCTTGCACAGTTTTTGACATTTCTTCTTTTTCATTATCTTTATATGTTCAAGTAGAGGCAATACCAATGTTAGCTTTTCTATCCATGGCATCAGTCCTAATTTGTGCTTCAAAAACAAATCCATCATAAGAAATGCACGTATGTAATGATTGATAGCCATTTGTTTTTGGAATGGTAATGTAGTCTTTAAAAGTTCCTGGTATATGTTTGAATGCTTTGTGTAATACACCTAAAACAGCAAAGCATTGACTCATATCTTTTACTACAACTCTTACTGCAAGTATGTCGTAAAGTTTCTCTCAACGTTTACCTTTTTTATATATTTTGTTGTATATTGCAAAATTAGTCTTTTCACGAGATAAAACTTTGGCATTATGAATATCATTAACTGCTAGCTCCTCTGATATTGATGATAATATTTTTCCGTGAAGTTTATTTGCTTGTTTTTTTGTAGAAGCAATTTTATTATTGATCATATTGTTTTCTTCAGGATATGCTCATTTGAAGGCTTCATCTTCAAAAACCTTGTTTATATCAAAAAGTGATAGTTTTAGAGCTAGCGGCCTATAAATTTCTAAAGTCTCTTTAGCTATTCTTTTTCTTTTTTCTTTTGAAAGTGCTTGTAGTGTTGAAATGTTATGCATTCTATCGCATAGCTTAATAATTAAAACTCGTACATCTGAGACACCAGAAAGAAGAACTTTTTTGATGCTTGAAAATGCCGCATTAGTTTTTGATGTGTTGGTAAAAGAGTTAATCTTTGTAACTCCATCAACTAAAAATGCAATGTCTTCTCCAAACTTAGTTTTAATGTCTTCAAGTGTTACATCAGAATCTTCAACAACGTCATGCAAAAGACCAGCAACTAGTGTTGGTAAAGATGCTTTTAATATAGCTAAGTTTAAAGTAACTGCTAATGGATGGTGTATAAAAGGTTCACCGGAAGATCTTTTTTGATCTTCATGTGCTTTCTTTGCAAATAAATAGGCTTTATCTAATTGTTGTAACTCAGATTCATTAAGATATCTTTTTACAACATTGGTTAAATCTTTGTAATATACTAACATTTCTCAACTCCTTTATATATTATATAACAAAAATCTGCCTAGGCAGATTTTAGCTTTAATATTCTAGTAATGCTTTTACTTCGTATTTTTTTATTTTTTCCAAGCCATTAAGATCTTTTAAGCGGATTAAAAACACGCAACCAACAACTTCTGCACCTTGCGATTCTACAAGATCTATAGCAGCTTTTATAGTGCCCCCGGTAGCAAGGAGATCATCAACAATTACAACTTTTTGTCCTTGTTGTATATCTTCTTTGTGAATTTCTATGGAATTAGTTCCATATTCTAGTTCATAATTTTGAGAAATTACTTCTCTGGGTAATTTGCCTGGTTTTCTAATAGGCACAAATGCCATGTTTAATTTTGAAGCAATTGGACATGCAAATATAAACCCTCGAGATTCTGACCCTAAAATAACATCAGCATCTCAGTTGCGAACAATTTCCGCCATTGTATTTACAACATAATTAAATGCTTCAGGGTTTAATAAAATTGGTGTGATATCTCTAAATTGAATTCCATCAATTGGAAAATCTGGTATTGTTTTAATTATTTTTTTTAAATCCATTAATCATTAACTCCTGGGAAAACATTTTCATCTGGTTCTCCATCAATTTTAGGAAGAGGCTTATAAACAGCTGCTTTTAGGCGTTTAATTCTAATATTTTCAAGTATAACTCAACAATATGATGCCACTCAAATAGAAGAGTAAGTACCTGCAACTAATCCTATAAACATTGCGGTGTTAAATAGTAATGATGCTTTTGAACCAAACACAATCAAAGTAAATATAGCTATTAGTGTTGTAATAGATGTAAATAATGATCTTGTTACTGTCTGTCTTGTCGCTTTGTTAGCAATGATTTTTAGATCAGCAATTTGAAGATCTGACCTAGGCCTTGAATTCATGTTCTCTCTAATTCTATCAAAAGAAACGATAGTATCATTAATAGAGTAACCTATTATGGCTAGTATGGCAGAAATGAAAGCTACATTAACTTCTAAACCAAATATTGCAAATAAGGCATAAACAAGTAATGAGTCATGCACCAATGCAATAATAGCAGCAATTGAGTATGATCATTTAAACCTGACAGAAATATATATGATAATTGCTATAATTGCTCATCCAATTGATTTCATTGCATTGTAGAATGTGTTTTTTGCCACATTTGAAGAAACAATGGATGATGAGAATTTATAGTCTGGATATTTTGCTTCAAGTTTTGATTTTACATCTTGCCAATTATTAGCAATATCATTTTTTGTGTTGAAAGTGATTGTGTATTTTTTATCGTTATTTTTACCAAGTCTAATTTCTTTTTCAGAAATTTTCGCACCTGTAGAAGAGATAATTGAAGCAATATCTTTTTGGATATTTACAATTTCTTTTTCCTGACCAAAGTCAATAGTTGTATGAGTCGATACTCTTGTTCCACCAGTAAACTGAATAGAATTATTTGTTCCTTTTGATCCAGCAACTGTTAGACCAAGGCCTATAACCATAAGTGAAATGGCGATTAGTTTTTTGGCTTTACCTATAAAATCAATTTTGTTTCAAAGACCTTTATAAGTTGCTTCTCTTTGTACAGATTTAGGAATGTGTTTTTTCTTAACACCAAATCAATGTTTTTTATTTTCCATAATTCCTGATTTGATAATCATATTTAAATTAAATCTAGTTATACCAACAATAATAACAGCTGTCCAGAAAATAGAAATTGAAAGCATAATAGAAAATCCCTTAACTGTTCTTGAACCGAACTGGAACAAGATAAATGCAACAATAAATGTTGTTATGTTAGAGTCAATAATTGATGATAGGGATTTTTTGTTTGATTGATCAAATGATAATTCAATATCTCTACCTTTAAGTAATTCGTCTTTAAATCTTTCAAACAAAATAATTGAAGCATCTGCTGCCATACCAAAACCAATAATTAAGGCGGCTATAGTATCTGGTCCATATTCTCCACCTAATCAATTGAATGTAGAAAGAACAGCAAATAAATAAATGATAAGAGATAAAATTGAGAATAACCCACCTAACCCATAAATGAAGAACATAAATGCTGAAACTGCTACAATGGCAATTTTTGAAGCATTAATAGCTCTTTGGAATGCTTGTTGACCATATGCGCCTACTACCGAGTTTATTTCTTCGACTTTTAGTTTGTACTCAAAAGAACCTGAGTTTATGTATGAAGCTAATTGTCTAGCGGATTCTGGTGTAAATCCACCTGAGATAATAATATCTCCGTTTAGTTCAGAATTAACACTAGCTGCGGAAATAACTTTATTACATGTTTTAATTATTTCAATATCTTTTGAAGTATAACATTGTCCTGACCTTATATATTGTTCATATTTAGCATAAGAATCTGTTTCTGGATCAAAATCCACTCAAATAACCATTTTGTTTTTACCTTCTGGCATATACTTAATTGAGTTAGACATTTCTCTAATAACTTCTTTTTTTGCAACTTGTAAAGAAACAATAGGTTTTCCATCTTGGAAAGCTAAAGAAGCCCCGTTTGGCACAAGAAAATCAGTTCCTTTAGCAAGGAAATTATCATCAGTGTCTCTAAATGAAATTAAACCTTGAGAAGTTATTAATTCTGTTAAAGGCTTTATTTCAGAATCTTGAACACCAGCAATTGTTGTTCTGATTTTTTGTACAGATTTACCTGAATTATCAATTCCTTGTTCAATATCAATTTGTGGGTTTTTAACTCCTGCTGCATCGATACGTTTAGCAATAGTGTTAGCTATACCTTCCATGTCTATTTTAGATGAAGTATTGCTTTTTACTTGTGACAGAATTTCGATACCACCAGAAAATTCAATGCCTTTTTTAACATTTTTAGTAACAAGGCCTTTATTTGAAAAAAGACCATATATAATGGTTGCTAAAAATATTACTAATGTTAATAATCTACTTTTTTTCATTATAATCCTTATACTATAAGCATAATATATTATAACATAAACTAAAATATTTCTTTTAGCATTTCTATAGCTTTGGCACTAATGCTTCTACCCCTTGAACTCAATTCAATTAATGACTGTTTTAATAAATAAGGCTCGATATCAGATTTAATATTAATTTTTTCAATTGAAAGTTTCTTTGAAATACTTTCTAATGATAAAGGCCCAGATTTTTGCAATAATTTCAAATATTTAATGTCATTATGATTTAAGCCGAATTTAAAACCAATCAGATTTAGTACTTCAACAAGATCGGTTTTATT
The DNA here is from genome assembly GCA_965214965.1 of Mycoplasmatales bacterium. GTDB lineage: Bacteria > Bacillota_I > Bacilli_A > CBDATW01 > CBDATW01 > CBDATW01. The sequence goes on along the minus strand of OZ244030.1, from coordinate 272,866 downwards.
AAGTTCTCTGTCCAAAAATATTCCATAATCATTTATTCTTTTTGTAATATTAATTGCAATTCTAGGAATATTTTTAGAATGGACTGATAAAAATTTTAGCAATTCATTAGATAAATTAACTTCTAAATTCTGTTTGATAATTTGTTGGATATCTTTTTGGTTATATTCTGACATATATAATCTAAAGCCAAACCTATCTTTAAAAGGTGTGCTAAGCATACCAGAAAGAGTTGTTGCTGCGATAATAGTAAATTTAGGTATATCAACAGTCAAAAACCTAGTGTCCCCTTCTTTACCAACAATAATATTTAATTTGTTTTCATCCATAATTTGATAAAGCATTTCTTCTATAGAAGCTTCAAGCCTGTGAACTTCATCAAAAAATATTATGGTACCTTCCTCTATGTTGCAAAAAAGTGAAATTAAATCAGATTTATTTTTAATAACAGGCGCAATGACTTTTTTAAAATCTTGTTTTGTTTCATTTGCAATAATGGATGCAAGAGTTGTTTTGCCTGTCCCTGCTATTCCTTCTAATAGTATATGATCACAATTTTTGTTCTTAATTAGTTTGGGTAATATAAATAAGTTTAATTGCTTCTTGATTTTCTCTTGTCCGATAAAATTTTTAAAATTAAATATATTATTTTGCATTATTAATAGCCTTAATAATCGAAATTATGTTTTTATCTATTTTTTTATTTGGTTTATAGTGATTTTTAATAGCATTTGTAATATCAAAGGGATCGAACCCGTATTTCTCTAAAGATTTTTTAATCAAAATGGTTTCAGCTTCCATATTCTTTTCGTTTTTTGTAATAATCAATGATAAAATTGAAGGTTTAATTCCTTCAGAATTTAATTTATAAATATTGCCGGTTTTTCTTGCATCATTAATCATGGCGGTATTATTGTTATTTATAAGTTTTAATGCACTAGCAGGGCCAAAACCTTTAATAGATAGTAACTCAATAAAATGTTGTTTTTTCTCACTTGAATCAAATGCATAATTAAAAACCTCTAATGTTCTAATATTAGTAATTTTGTGAATAAAAAGTTTTTTGCATACTTTAGAAACATTACCAATTAAACAATATCCAATATTGTTAGATTCAAATATAATTTGATTTTCTTGTTGCGAAATAACTTTTCCTATTATATATTCCATAACTCCTCCTATTTAATAAATAACCAAAATAAAATTTAATATTAAATTTTTATAAAAAATAGCACCCTGTGGGTGCTTGGTTAGTAAATTAATATTTAGACAGTATGTAAGAAGAATGACGAATTATAAATTGTTAGTCATTTTTAAGTTATTTGCTTTTCTTGTTTAGGATATATAAATATCCTAATTAGAATATAACACACAATGTAAACATTTACAACATTTTATTAAATTATTTTTTATGAGAGTTCTAATTCTAAGTCACCAATTTTGATTGTATCCCCTGTTTTTGCCCCTCTTTCAAGTAACTTATCTTCAACTCGTAATTTATTTATTAATTGATAAAATCTTCTTTGATTTTGTTCTGTATTCATTGGATTTTTTTGCAAAGCATTATTAATTGCTTGGCCTTCAACAATTCAAAGCCCATTGCCTTTGTTATGAATTACTATTTCTTGTGAATTTTTCGATTCAAACAAATAATCAACGTGTTTTGATTTTGATTCAGTTGCCATTTGTGTTTTTTTAATATTTTTTAACTTGGTAAATGTAGTTTGGATCATATGATCAATTCCTTGTTTTTTTATTGCAGAAATTTCCATAACTTGAATTTCAGGAAATTCTTTTTTGAATTTGGCAATTTTTTCTTTAGAAACTGGATCGTCAATTTTATTAACTACAACAATGGTTTCTTTCTCTAAGAGTTTTGGATCAAATTGTTCTAATTCTTTATTGATTGCTCTAAAATCATCTGCAAGCTCTTTGTTATTAATGCTTGATGCATCAAGAACGTGTAATATTACACGGCAGCGATTGATGTGTTTTAAAAATCTAATTCCTAAACCTTTACCTTGGCTTGCACCTTCTATTAAACCTGGCAAGTCAGCTATTACAAACGAATTAAATTCATCAACTTTAACTAATCCTAATTTCGGTGCTAAAGTTGTGAAATGATAATCTGCTATTTCAGGCTTAGCATTTGAAATAACCGAGATTATTGTAGATTTACCAACAGAAGGGTAACCCACCAATCCCACATCAGCTAAAACAATTAGTTCAAACTCTAATGTTTTATTTTCACCAAGAGAACCATTTTCACAAATTTTAGGTGTTGAGTTTCTAGAAGTAGCAAATCTTGCATTACCTCGTCCACCTTTACCGCCTTGAGCGATTTTAACTCTTTTACCATGCGTATTTAAATCAGCTACAATTACACCATTTTCTTTAATTATAGTTCCGCAAGGTACTTTAACAATAGTGTCTTGAGCATTTTTACCATGTTGTTTTTTGTTTGCTCCATTTTCACCGTCTTTACCAACAACATTCTTTTGGTATTTTAGATGTAACAAAGTTGATAGACCTTCATCGGCTTCAACAATGATGGAAGCTCCGTTTCCGCCATCTCCACCACCAGGTCCACCTTTAGGAATATATTTTTCTCTAATGAATGCAACTATTCCGTCTCCACCTTTACCAGCTTTAACTTTTAATTGCACTTTATCAATAAAGTTCATTATTAATTCTCCTTTCTGTAAATAAAAAAGAAGCTTTTTTTTAGCTTCTCTTACCAAATCTTAAGATTGTGGAATAACAGAAGCTTTTTTTCTTGATTTTCCTAATCTTTCGAATTTAACAACACCATCGATTGTTGCAAATAGTGTGTCATCTCCACCTTTTTGAACATTTAGTCCTGGGTAGATTTTCGTTCCTCTTTGACGGTAAATAATTGATCCAGCCGTACAAAATTGCCCATCTGCAACTTTGGCACCTAGACGCCTACCAGCAGAGTCTCTACCGTTTTTAGTAGAACCTTGCCCTTTTTTAGAAGCGAAGAATTGTAGTTGTAATTGAATTGTAAATGTCATGTCTATTTCTCCTCTATTTCAATATTTTCTTTGTATTGTCTTTCAAGTTCAAGTAAATGACTAATTAATAACTCTAGCAATGTTTGTGATGTTTTTTCTATTTCTTTTGTTTCAAAAGAAATAATAGTTTTTGTTTCATTTATGTGTGATTTTACACAGCAATCTTTTCCAAAAGCTTTTATTGCATTAATAGTATAGAATGCAAGTGTAGAAATTGAAGCACAAACAATATCTTTTCCAATTTTATCAAACATTGTATGGTTTGAAATTGAAATTGATTTAATTGTATTTTCATGTCGAGTTATTGTTATATTTGTCATTTTATGCCTCGATTGAATCAATCATTACTTTTGTATAGGGTTGTCTGTGACCCATTTTTTTACGTGTTGATTTTTTCTTTGGTTTGTATTTGAAAACAACGACTTTCTTTTCTTTTCCGTTTTTTTCAACTTTACCAATAACTTTTGCCCCTTTAATTGTTGGTTCTCCAACTTTTCCGTTTGCAAATAGTACTTCTTCGAAAGTAACTTTGTCACCTTCTTTAGCTTCAAGCTTTTCAATGTAGATTGTTTTTCCTTTTTCTACTTTGTATTGCTTACCACCTGTTTTAATAATTGCGTACATTTTTGTACCTCCTATATCTAAGACTCTTGATAAAGGCGCTATGCTTGAATGCCTCTTCTCAAAGGTTGTAGCTTATAGTTTAATAAGCTTGTTTATTATACATAAAATGTATTAAAAAGTAAATGCCTAAATTTTTATTAAAAAATTGCCTGGTGTTGAAGAAAAACTTTGGGCTTTATTATCCAATGCATTTAATACTATTTTTGATGATTCCTGAGCCTTATTATTAGTTTGAAGTGAATTTTTGCTTGCAGATTTTTCTCTTGGGTTTTCAAAGGAAATATCTGTTCCATTAGGCAGCTTTATTTTAGCTTTGGTTGATGTGACCATTCTGTAAGCAGCCACTGCAGCCAAAACTACTGCAATACCTATTGCAGCTCCTGATAAAATGGATCCTCCATACATATTTTCTAACTCATATTCTTCAAGTTCTCTCATTTTCTGCTCCTTTTCAAATAAAAAATATCTTAAAAAATTGGAAAATATGAATTTATTAATAAAAAATTCCTTTTTTAGGAATTTTAAATTAATTTTTAATTAATATAATTTTGGCTTTATAAGGTTTAACAGACTTAACTTTTACTGTTTCTCCTTCTTCATGACCTAATAGTGATAAAGCAAGTGGTGATTCGTTTGAAATTTTGTTTTCAAATGGATCTGCTTCAAAAGAACCGACAATTTTATACTCTTCTGTTTTGCCTGAAGTTACATTTTTGATTTTAACAGTGTCGCCAATTTTAACTCCATCAGTTTTAGCATGCTTTTTTTCTGTAATAATTGTGTGGTTATCTAAAACGAATTGTAATTCCTTAATTTTAGATTCAATTTGTGCTTGTTTTTCTCTGGCGGCATCATAATCAGCGTTTTCAGATAAATCACCTTGTTCTCTTGCTGCTTGTAATTCTTCAATAACTTGTTTTCTCTGCACATTAAGAAGGTTTTCTAATTCAGTTTTTAATTCAGCTAAACCGGCTTTGGTTAGTAATGTCTTTCCCATAGTCTAATAATCCTCCTTTGCTATTTAATTATATCAAATTTAATTAAATTTGTGATTCTAAAAATGTTTGTAATATAATTGCTGCAGCAACTTGATCATTCTTAGATTTTCTTTCTGTTTTTTTCACATTATTTTGTGCAATTAATTTTTCAGCTGATTTTGATGTCCATCTTTCATCAACAAAGTGAAAAGGTATGTTAGTTTTTAATTTTGCTAATTCTACAACTTTTTTTACATAAGTTGTAGTTGAGGATTCAGTCCCATCCATGTTAAGAGGCAGTCCTACTACAATATCTCCTGGTTTATATTCATCAATAAGTTCTATTAACCTATCTAGAAACTGTGCTTGATTTTCATATTCATATTTTACCGCACATATTGGAGAAGCAATGGTTCTCATGATATCAGATGTTGCAACACCAATTGATGCTTTACCAATATCTAAAGCTAATACTCTAGTCATTAATAAAACCTTCAATTTCTAAGATTAGTGATTTTACATCTTCTATCACATCACCTCCAGCTTGAGCTAAAGCTGGGGACCCTCCACCCTTCATACTAGTTTTCATACTAATTTTATTCAAAATTTCTTTGGCTGATATTTTATTTTGTAATTCTTTTGAAACAGATACAAGGGCAGAAGATTTATTTTCAAATGTTCCCAATCAAATAAATATTAAGTTTTCTAATTTGTTTTGATAATGATCTGATAACTCTTTACCGGTCGCTATTGGAGCTTTTCCTGAAATAATCAAAGTATTTATTCCATTAATTTCTTTAACAGATTTATCCATGTTGCTAAATTGAGTAAATAGTTCTTTTGCAAAAGCTTTTTGTTCTTTCTTAGCTTCATCTATCATTAATTCTTTTCAAGAATTAAATGTAACTAAGTTTTCTTTGTATGAATCCGAAATTAATGATACTTCTTTAAAAAATGCTTTTTTTGCATATTTACTTGATTCTTTTTGTGCTTGCTCTTTTAATTGCTTATTTCTTTGATTATCATATTCATCACAAAGAGTTTTAGAGCAAATACCTTCAATACGATATACTCCTGAACCTTTTGATTCAAAAGAAGTCATAATAAATCTTTCAACTTCTGAAGAGTTGTTAACATGGGTTCCTCCGCAAAGTTCAAATGATCCCCCCATTTTTACTGTTCTTACATCATTTGCATACTTTTCGGTAAATAAAGCGATGGCACCTTGATCAATAGCTTCTTGATAAGGCATTTCTTTAATGAAACAATCATTATTTTCAGCAATTATTTCATTAACAAGTGATTCAATTTTATCAGCATCTCTTTTTGTAAGTTTTTGAGTTGTTGTGAAATCAAATCTTAATCTTGTGTTTCCAACAAATTTACCAGCTTGGTTTGCATTATCCCCAAACAACTGTTTAACAGCTTGGTGAACTATGTGAGAGCCAGAATGATGGGCTTTTAATTGGGGTCTTTGGTTTCAAATGCTTAACTGCATTTCATCGCCAACAGTAATTGTTTTATTTGTTTTGATTTTATGCAAATGAATTTTATTTGGTGATTTTATTGTTTCAATAACTTCTAATCCAGAAATAGTTCCTTCATCCGAAATTTGACCGCCTGAATTAACATAAAAAATTGTTTCATCAAATGCTAGTCACATTTCTCCAGTTGCTTTATCCACGATTTTATCATCCTTAATAATAGCGACGACTTTTGAATTTTTATCTTCAGCGTGATAATCAAATATAGATTTTACATTCAATTTTGATATAGCTTCTGATTGAATAGCCATTTGTGTGCTTTTTTTGTATGAAGACTTAGCTTTAGCTTTGTGTTCAGCAAATAATTTATTAAATACTTTTATATCAACTTTGATATTTTTTTCTTCACAAATTTCTTTTGTTAACTCAATTGGAAAGCCAAATGAGTTAAACAATAAGAAAGCATCTTCTGAAGACATTGCATTTTTTGCTTTTATAATTGACATCAATTTTTTGTGACCAGTTTCAATTGTTGAGAAGAATTTTTCTTCTTCGATCTTGATAGCTTTAACAATTTTTTCTTCATTTGTTTTTAATTGAGGGAAAAATTCTTGATGATATTTAATAATTGGATCAATTAGTTTAAATAAGAAAGGTTTTTTAATCTCTAATCTTCTACCCATGTTAACAGCTCTTCTCAGAAGTCTTCTAATTACGTAGCCTCTTTTTTCATTAGAGTGTATAGCTCCATCTGCAATTGAGAAAACATTCATTTTAATATGGTCAGAAATTGCTTTGAAGGCCATATTAGTGTATCTTTCCTCTTTTGTTAGATCAAAACCACCGTTTGTTTCAGAGACGAATTTAATATCAGTAAATTTTTCAATTTCTTTTATAATTAATTGGAACTGATCTGTTTCATAGTTTGTCGGGGCATTTTGAAGAATAGAAGCTACTCTTTCAAGCCCCATTCCAGTGTCAATATTTTGAGTAGGTAAGTCTGTATAGTTTCCATTACCATCATTATTATATTGAGAGAAAACTAAATTTCACACTTCTAGATATCTATCGTTTTCAATATCTGCTTTCAGAAGTTCAATACCTTTACCCTCTGGATCATATTCAACTCCTCTATCATAGAAAATTTCTGTGTTTGGTCCACATGGTCCTTGCCCGATTTCTCAAAAATTAGTTTTTTTATCTCCTAACACAATTTTTTCTTTAGGAATACCTATAACATTTGTTCATGTGTCAAAAGCCACTGTATCTTCTTTGAATACAGTTATGTAAAGTAGTTCAGGGTCAAATCCAAGTCAATCTTTAGAAGTTAGAAATTCTCAAGCAAAGATAATTGCTTCTTTTTTGAAATAGTCACCAATAGAAAAGTTTCCAAGCATTTCAAAAAGCGTATGGTGTCTTGCGGTCTTACCAACGTTTTCAATATCATTTGTTCTAATTGATGGTTGTGAGTTAACAAGTCTTGGAGCTGGCGATTTCTCTGTTCCATCAAAATAAGTTTTAATAGCGGCGACTCCTGAGTTAATTCAAAGTAGTGTGTCATCATTAATTGGGATTAATGGTGCTGGTTTAATAATAAGGTGATCTTTTTCTTCAAAGAATTTCAATCACATTGATCTAATTTCGTTTGTTGATAATTTCTTCATATTTTCTCCTATACAATCATAAGTAATTGTATCATATTAATATAAATGATATCTATGGATAAATAAAAATAACTTTTAAAGTTATTTTTTTGCAAAATAATTTTTGTATAAGATTTTTACAATAACAATAATTGGTATTGTTAAAGGCGAGAAAAATGGTGAAATTACTGTTGAAATTACTGAAAGCGAAACTAGAATAGTTAATGGTTTAACAGAAACTTTTTCTGAATACACTTTCGGAATTCATCATAGTGATTCAATTGTTTGAATTGCACCGAGTGCAAAGAAAGATAATAAAATTATAATTTCTGAATCTACAAAAAATAGATTTAGTACATATGTCCCAGGCATGCCAACATGGATAGCAACAATATAAATTCAAACTACTATTCCCCCTATAATTGGTCCAATAAACGGAATAAAGTTAAATAAAGTCATAATTATTGACAGTGTAAGGAATGAAGAAATCCCTAAAGCTCAAAGAGTAATTAATGTGCAAGTAAAGATAAAGGCTTGATCTTTTATCCAACCTTGGCCTCACGCTGTGATTCCAGAATTAATTTCTTCTAAAATTTTTGTTGTTTTCTTAGCGGATTTTTTTGAATGGTTAATAATTCATTGTCTGATAAATTTATAATCAATTGAAATGTAAATAGAAACAGCTAAAACATATGCTGTTTTTAGTATAAATGCAGAAGTCTTACCTGCAGAAGAAATAAGAACATTTTTTAAGTTAGTATTTCATCATTTTTCAATTTCTGTAGCTATTGTGTTAATAAAAGAAAACGAATTTGTTCTAAATAATGAGTCTACTTTTTCTGATAGTAATGTTACAAATTGTTTTGAAGATATGTTTTCCCACAATTCTCATGCATCATGATAAACTGGCCCCGATAGCCATTTGAAGAATACAAACACTAAAATAATTACAATCAAATATGAAGTTATTGTAGATCCGATAAATTTTTGAGTTTCTTTTTTAAAAAAATTCTTTTGAATTAATTTTATAAGTGGTCTCATAAAAAACGCTATTGCAAAAGCTGCTAAAATAGGAGTTATTGCCGAAATGATTTTAGAGAAAATTTCTATAACTTTATTATTAGAAAATAAAACTGCAAGCGCAATTAAAATCCCTACTAGGATAATTTGCTTTTTATTTTTATTTATTTTAGACATTTATACCTCATTTGATATATATTATATATGATTTCTATATTGATGCAATTAAGTTATTTAGGATATGCAGTATAATTGGTACTGATATTCTTTTAGTTTTGTAGTAAGCATATGAAAATGAAATGGACGCTCCTGAATAATTTATTAAATAGATTAATTCATATGGATTTTTATTAGAAAATAGTCCGTGCCAAATATGTAGGAAACCAAAAATTAATGCCGTAAGTATAATTGCTTGAATTTCAGACATATATTTTTTGAAAAAATTTTGAAATCCATATCGGTAAAACCATTCTTCAGCAATTGGTCCTAAAAATATAACAGTAATATAGAAATAAAACGGGCTATTTTCTTTTATTTTAATTAAACTAGCCTGATTTGCTGGTAGCTCTTGTTTTGGTGCTAATCATTCATAAAGGTAATGCGATATAGTGTCAAAAAATCTTATAAGCAAATAGCAAAATGCAATCAAAATAATATCTTTGAATTTAATGCTCATATTTATTTTAGGGCTAAAAATAATTATTGATATTGCGATTAGTGCAAGAGATCACAAATAAATTAAGAAATTCGCTTCACCTGCACTTAGACCTGGAATTAACAAAACCATATTATCTGCAAACCCTAAATAAAATAACGCAAATATCAAAATAATAGTTAGGGAGGTTTTATGTTCTTGTGAATTATTTTTCATTAAAATCCTCCATACATTTTTTTGTTGTTTTTAAAAACTTCATTTACAATACCCATACCTAAACATAATTCTTTATCATATATTACACATGCTTGTCCTGGTGTAACCGCGCGTTTAAGTTGATAAGAGATTGTAATTTTACCTTCTTCCTTACTTAAAGTACAAGGATATTCTTTGTCGCCATGAGTGAATTTAACTGTTAGCTGACCTTGAGGTTCTTCATCATAAATTCAGTTGATATCCTTTAATGAACACGATGTTGAAAATAAATATTTTTCTTCTAAAGATAGTGGTGCTGTGTAAATTATATTTTTTTCAATATCTTTATCACAAACAAATATTGGTTCTGGCAATCCTCCAACATTTAAACCAAATCTTTGACCAATTGAATAAAACATTGTTCCATCATGTTTTCCTAAAATTTTACCTGTTTCTTTACAAATGATATCACCAGTTTTTATTTCAATATAATTTTGTAAAAAATCTTTTATTTTTCTTTTACCGATAAAACAGATGCCTGTAGAATCTTTTTTGTCAAAAGTAATAAGGTCATGTTTTTTTGCAATTTCTCTAACTTGTGATTTATCTTCTATTTCCGCAAGCGGAAATAATACTTTTTCTAATTGCGAAGATTTAAGTCCTGCTAAAAAGTAAGTTTGATCTTTTCAAGAATCTGCACATTTTAATAATTGTGCTTGGCCTGATTCTCTAGAGACTTTTGCATAATGTCCTGTGGCAATAAAATCTGCTTGAAATTCTTTTAGTGCATATTTTAAAAAGTAATTGAATTTGATATATTTATTACAAAAAAGATCTGGGTTTGGAGTGTTAGATTTTTTATACTCTTCAATAAATTTTACAAATACCTCATCTCAGTATTCTTTAATAAAGTCTGCTCTATGAAGTGGTATATCCAATTTTTTAGCAACTTTTTCAGCATCTTGGTAATCTTGTTCTTGACTGCATATTAAAGTTTGGGGTTTTAAATGACCTTTTATATCATTATTTACTAAAGAGTCCCAATTACGCATAAAAAGGCCGATTACTTCATAACCTTGCTTTTTTAATAAAAGAGCTGCAACTGATGAATCAACACCTCCTGATAATCCTATTACCACCCTTTTTTTCATATTATATATTTTAACATAACAAAAAACCTACAGAGTAGGTTTTTATAAATAATTTATAGCTATTTTCATAAAGTGACTTTTGGTCCATATGACTTATCAACTTTGAATACAGGTTGCTTATCTGATTTTTGAATTTGAGATTTATAATCGGCAAGTAGCTTTTTAACTGTTGGAAGTTGAATTAGCATACCAATAACGTTAAAGGTTGCTAAGAATATAATCCCGGCATCTCCAAGTGCTCAAATAATATCAACTTTGGCAAATGATGAATAAACCAAATATGCGGCAACTGAAATAGTGAAAGCATATATAACTGTTTTGTTTTTATTTCCAAATAAATAGATGAAAGCTGTTTCCGCATAATAGAAAAGGCCAATAATTGATGTTAGTGAGAATAGGAATACAGCAAAGAACATAATTCATTCTGATGGCCCTGCTCCAAACTGTTTAGCAATAGATGCAAGGATTAATGTTCCTGATTGTGAAGGGTCATGTGTTTGTCATACACCTGAGTGTAGGATTAACATTCCTGAAGCTGAACAAATAATGATTGTGTCAATAAACGTTGAAAATGACTGTAGAAGTCCTTGTTGGATTGGGTGTTTTGAATTTGACGCACCAGCAGCAAATGAAGCTGATCCAAGACCGGCCTCGTTAGAAAACGATCCTCTCGCAACACCTTTGGAAACAGCTTGTTTAACTGAAAAACCAATTACCCCTCCAGCAATTTGTTTAGTACCAAATGCACCGGCAAAAATTTGTTTTCAAACAAGTCCTGTTTTATCAATGTTATTAAAGATAACGACTATTGCAACAATTAAGTAACCAATTGACATAACTGGCATTAGTTTTGAAGCAAATTCACCAATTCTTTTAATTCCGCCAATACAAACCATTGTCATGATTGTAGCAAGGATAATCCCGACACCGATTTTAATTTGAATTTCAGTGCCTGGCATAAATCCTTTTGATATTCTGTAGAAGTTAGCTGCAATTGTGTTTGATTGAATTCCCATTCAAGCTGTACCAAACATAATTACTGCAAAAATAGCGTAAAGTGATCCTAATAGTCTAGAACCTGTGCCTTTTTCAAGATATCATGGCGCACCACCAATGTAAATATTTCCATGTTTTTGTTTGTAAAGTTGTCCTAGAACACCTTCCACAAAGGCAGTAGCCATACCAATAAATGCTGTCATTCACATTCAAAATAGTGCTCCTGGTCCACCGGTTAGAATAGCAGCCGAAACACCAGCGATGTTACCTGAACCAATTCTTGTAGCAGTTGAAATCATCAGAGCTTGAAAGCCAGATATTCCATCTTCTGTTTTAGTAGTTGATTTTCCTGCTGCTTTAAATATAGCTTTAAAGTTTAAGTTGTACCCTTTAAGAGCTAAGGTAAACATAATACCACCACCTAAAAGTATTATAAGTAGGATATTATATGTAAAAGAGATTTTAAGGATAAAATCTATAATCTGTTTAATCATAATATAATTTTTTAATTCCTTTCATAGTTATGATTCGGTTTTGTTAAAAACCTAGTATATACATGAATCAAAAAATAAACTTAATTGCATTTTAATATATGGTCTAAATCGTCATTCGCAAATTAGACATCATGCTACTGAAAATATAACTTATAGCTGATTCCGGAAATAAAGCTCTCACCTATCATCACAGGAGTTATATTCCTCTGATAGGTTATTTTCTTAATTACCTTTTTTCATATATACTTGTTAATTATATCATAAATAATGGTTTTTTAATAAAAAAACTCCTTAATTAAGAGTTTTTTTATTTTATTTTTTATTATTTCAGAAGTTATCTTTACCAAGTTTTTTATCACCCTCATATATTGGTGAAAGTTTACCTTTGGCGATTTGATCTTTATAATCAGATGTTAGTAATCTAATTAATGGAATTTGTGGCAGCATAGTGAAAATGTTAATAATAACAAGTCCTAGTGTAACTGGCCCTTCTAAGTTTCAAACAAAATCTGTTTTAAACACTGAAGACATTACCATAAATAGAATTATTACTAATTGCATTATTCTTTCTGCAGATTTAGATTTTGTAAAGTATGAAAATGAAAGTTCTGCATAAAATAAGTTACCAATAATTGTTGTAAGACCAAAGATTAAAATAGCAAAGAATACTAACCATTCAGCAAATGTTCCACCTAGTTGGCTAGCAATTGATGACTGGATAAGTGTTGATGAATCAGAAGCTGCATGCGATGTTCAAACACCTGAATATAGGATAATGAATCCTGAAGCTGTACAAACAATAATTGTATCAATAAATGTTGATAGTGATTGTAGTAGACCTTGTTGAACTGGGTGTGTTGAGTTTGATGCAGAAGCAGCAAATGATCCTGAACCAATTCCGGCTTCGTTTGAGAATACACCTCTAGCAACACCTTTGTTAATTGCTTTAGATAGTGTATACCCTGTTATACCACCAAGAACTTGTCTTGTTCCAAAAGCTCCATTTATTATAAAACTTCATACTTCTCCTGTTTTTCCAAAGTTTTTGAAAACAATTACTAATGCTGTTATTAGGTAAAGTGAACCCATAACTGGCATAACTGTTGCAGCAAATTTACCAATTGATTTTGCCCCACCAAATACAATAGCAAATACTGCTAGTCCTAAAGCAATACCCACTGACATTTTTAATGTATTAGCCGGAATTGAGGTAAAGAATTTTCCTGCTACTGAATAGAAGTTAGCTGCAATTGTGTGAGATTGCACTCCCATGTATGCGAATCCAAAAGCAGCAATAGCAAAGATAGCATATACCCCTCCGATTCAGTTTTTTCCTGTGAATTTTTTAATATAAAATGGTGCCCCACCTACAAAATCATTTCCACGTTTTTCTTTATAAAGTTGAGCTAAAACACCTTCGCAAAATGATGTTGACATACCAATAAGTGCTGTCATTCACATTCAAAATAGCGCTCCTGGTCCACCAACCATAACGGCTGAGGCTACACCAGCAATGTTTCCATTACCAATTCTTTGTGCTGTAGCAATCATAAGAGATTGGAACCCTGTGATTCCCGCTTTTGATTTGGTATTAGACCTTTTTAAAACACCAAATAGCTGTTTAAAGTTCAAGCTATATAGTTTTAATGCGATTGAAAAGATAATACCCCCACCAAATAATACAATAATTAAAACGTTAGTTTTACCAATTCAAGCATTAATTGCGTCTAATAATGAATTTAAAAAAACCATATTTATTTTTTCTCCTTATTTTTCTGGGTATATTAATTAAAATTTATCAAAATAATTTATATACTTAAATATAATTGTAACATAAAATCAGTGAGCTAAGTAAGTGTAATAAAAACAACTCTTGAGTAAGAGTTGTTTTTTCAGTTTGGCATATTGCTATTTTTGCATTATACTATCGTCGCCGTTGTAGTGCTTAACTGCTGTGTTCGGGATGGGAACAGGTGTGGCCACCACGCTATCTACACCAAACTTTTTTATTTACTCTTTGAGTACTAAATACTTTGTATATTATAATAATTTTAATGGGATTGTAAGGTAGTTGTAAAAAACTCTCGTTTTATTAGTACACCTCGGCTAAACATGTTACCATGCGTACACCTAGTGCCTATCAACCTGATCGTCTATCAGGAAACTTACTTCCACAAGGGAATGGGAAAACTCATCTCTAATGAGGCTTCACGCTTAGATGCCTTCAGCGCTTATCCTTTCCAAACTTAGCTACTCTGCAATGCCCTTGGCAGAACAACAGATACACCATAGGTTTGTCCACCCCGGTCCTCTCGTACTAAGGGCAGCTATCATCAATTTTCCTACGCCCACAACAGATAGGGACCGAACTGTCTCACGACGTTCTGAACCCAGCTCGCGTACCACTTTAATGGGCGAACAGCCCAACCCTTGGAACCGACTTCAGCTCCAGGATGTGATGAGCCGACATCGAGGTGCCAAACACCCCCGTCGATGTGAACTCTTGGGGGGTATCAGCCTGTTATCCCCGGGGTAGCTTTTATCCGTTGAGCGACGGCCCTTCCACACGGGACCGCCGGATCACTAAATCCTACTTTCGTACCTGCTCGACTTGTAAGTCTCGCAGTCAAGCGTGCTTATGCTTTTACACTCTATGAATGGTTTCTGTCCATTCTGAGCACACCTTTGAGCGCCTCCGTTACTTTTTAGGAGGCGACCGCCCCAGTCAAACTACCTGACAGACACTGTCCTCGACCCGGATAACGGGCCAGAGTTAGAAATCCGATATAACAAGAGTGGTATTCCACCAATGACTCCCCGTAAACTGGCGTCTACGGTTCAAAGTCTCCCACCTATCCTGTACATGTTATACCAAATTTCAATATCAATCTGTAGTAAAGCTCCACGGGGTCTTTCCGTCTAGTTGCGGGTAACCAGCATCTTCACTGGTACTAAGATTTCACCGAGCCTATAGTCGAGACAGCGCCCAAATCGTTACGCCTTTCGTGCGGGTCAGAACTTACCTGACAAGGAATTTCGCTACCTTAGGACCGTTATAGTTACGGCCGCCGTTCACTGGGGCTTCAGATCAGATCTTCGAATAAATTCTAAACCTTCACCTTAACCTTCCAGCACTGGGCAGGCGTCACCCCCTATACATCACCTTGCGGTTTAGCAGAGAGCTGTGTTTTAGGTAAACAGTCGCTTGGGCCATTTCACTGCGGCCAACAAAAGTTGGCACTCCTTCTCCCGAAGTTACGGAGTCATTTTGCAGAGTTCCTTAACTATAGTTATCTCGCTCGCCTTAGGATTCTCTCCTTGAATACGTGTGTTCGTTCTCGGTACAGGTTGCATATAGATTAAGTTAGAAGTTTTTCTTGTAAGCTTGGCGTCGGATACTTCGCTAATCACCCGAAGGTTTTCACTCCCCATCATTTCTCAGTGTTAACATGTTGCGGATTTGCCTACAACACCACCTACAATTTAGACATGCACTTCCAGTCGCATGCTTATCCTAGCCTTCTCAGTCACTCCATCACTCTATAGCAAGTACGGGAATATCAACCCGTTGTCCATCGGCTACGCCTTTCGGCCTCACCTTAGGTCCTGACTAACCCTGGGAGGACGAGCCTTGCCCAGGAAACCTTATTCAATCGGCGTTAGGGATTCTCACCCTAAATCGTTACTCACGCCGGCATTCTCACTTCTAATCGCTCCACCAGTCCTCACGGTCTGACTTCATCGCAATTAGAACGCTCCGCTACCGCTCTTACGAGCCCTAAGCTTCGGTACAATGTTTAAGCCCCGGTACATCTTCGGCGCTGAATCACTTGACTAGTGAGCTGTTACGCACTCTTTAAAGGGTTGCTGCTTCTAAGCGAACCTCCTAGCTGTCTGTGCAACTCAACATCCTTTTCCACTTAACATTGATTTTGGGACCTTAGCTGTAGATCTGGGCTGTTTCCCTCGCGTCTATGGACCTTATCACCCACAGACTGACTGCCTAATAGTACTTTATGGCATTCGGAGTTTATTTGTAGTCAGTACCCCTAGGTGGGGCCATTCCACATTCAGTGCTCTACCTCCATAAAGATTCATCAGACGCTAGCCCTAAAGCTATTTCGCGGAGAACAAGCTATCTCCAGGTTCGATTGGAATTTCACCGCTATCCACAAGTCATCCCCTGACGTTTAACGGCCAGTGGGTTCGGTCCTCCATTTAGTGTTACCTAAACTTCAACCTGCTCATGGATAGATCACCTGGTTTCGTGTCTATGACACCATACTAAACGCCCTATTAAGGCTCGCTTTCACTACGGCTTCGAGTTTTCCTCTTAACCTTGCATGATATCATAACTCGCCGGCTCATTCTACAAAAGGCACGCCATCACCCATTAACGGGCTCTGACTTGTTGTAAGTATATGGTTTCAGGTTCTTTTCACTCCCCTCCCGGGGTTCTTTTCACCTTTCCCTCACGGTACTGGTTCACTATCGGTGTCTAGGTAGTATTTAGCCTTACGCAGTGGTCTGCGCAGATTCAGACAGGGTTCCACGTGCCCCGCCCTACTCAGGATCCTACAAACAGATATAAGCATTTCGAATACGGGCCTATCACCCTCTATGGAGTTGCTTCCCAGCAACTTCTTCTATACTTATATTTTGTAACTGCAAAATGTAGTCCTACAACCCCAGCAAAAGCTGGTTTGGGCTCTTCCCTTTTCGCTCGCCGCTACTTAGGGAATCGAATTCTCTTTCTTTTCCTCCGGTTACTAAGATGTTTCAGTTCTCCGGGTTTGCTTCTCATAAGCTATGTATTCACTTATGGATACTTGACTATTAAATCAAGTGGGTTGCCCCATTCAGAAATGTACGGATCAAAGCTTACTTCCAGCTCCCCGTACCTTATCGCAGGTAGTAACGTCTTTCATCGCCTCCTAGACCCAAGGCATTCACCATACACTCTTAATATTTTTTACTTATTTAATAACGTGTAGTATATATCACCTTTGAATCCTATTAAAATTTTAGTTTTTTTAATAACAAATTAATTAATTGAATTAATAAATTGGCTGTGCTCAGCATTTAAAAAATGCTGAAACAATAGTTCATTGTTTCAACTTTAAATGTTGAAACAAAATATTTTTTATCTTTTTCTTATGCATTAAAAATGCACAAGAATGTCGAAAAATTATAATCACAAAATATTTAGTTGTCAAAGAGCAAATTGAGAGATTTTAAGATCTCTCAAAACTAAACAGAAACATATAAGATCATCGTAATAGTAAGGTTCTTTAAAGTTTTAGGCTTATAGCCTGAATTAAGAATAATTTCTTTCTCCATAGAAAGGAGGTGATCCATCCCCACGTTCCCGTAGGGATACCTTGTTACGACTTAACCCCAGTCATCAGGCCTACCTTAGGCGCTTTCCTCTAAAAAAGTTAGAACAGCGACTTTGGGCATTCCCAACTCCCGTGGTTTGACGGGCGGTGTGTACAAGACCCGGGAACGTATTCACCGCAATATTGCTGACTTGCGATTACTAGCGAATCCGACTTCACGAAGTCGAGTTGCAGACTTCGATCCGAACTGAGACTGACTTTTTGCGATTAGCTCCACCTCACGGTATTGCGACGCTTTGTATCAGCCATTGTATCACGTGTGTAGCCCAGGACATAAGGGGCATGATGATTTGACGTCATCCCCACCTTCCTCTAGTTTGCACTAGCAGTCTCCTTAGAGTCCCCAACTGAATGCTGGTAACTAAGAATAGGGGTTGCGCTCGTTACTGGACTTAACCAAACACCTCACGGCACGAGCTGACGACAACCATGCACCACCTGTATCTAGGTTAACCTCAACTATATCTCTATAGCGTTGCCTAGTATGTCAAGTCCTGGTAAGGTTCTTCGCGTTGCCTCGAATTAAACCACATGATCCTCCGCTTGTGCGGGTCCCCGTCAATTCCTTTGAGTTTTACACTTGCGTGCGTACTACCCAGGCGGAGTACTTAATGCGTTAACTGCGGCACTGAGCTTATGCCCAACACCTAGTACTCAGCGTTTACGGCGTGGACTACCGGGGTATCTAATCCCGTTTGCTCCCCACGCTTTCGTCCATGACTGTCAGTATATGGCCAGCAAGTCGCCTTCGCCACTGGTGTTCCTCCTAATATCTACTCATTCCACCGATACATTAGGAATTCCACTTGCCCCTCCATAACTCCAGTTCACTAGTATCCAATGCACACAGAGGTTGAGCCTCTGCCTTTAACATCAGACTGGGTGAACCAGCTGCGGACGCTTTACGCCCAGTAAATCCGGATAACGCTTGCGACCTTCGTATTACCGCGGCTGCTGGCACGAAGTTAGCCGTCGCTTTCTGATAAGGTACCGTCAGGGCAGAATCATTTCCTATCCTGCTTGTTCTTCCCTTATAACAGAGGTTTACAGACCGAAATCCGTCATCCCTCACGCGGTGTTGCTCGATCAGGCTTGCGCCCATTGTCGAAAATTCCCTACTGCTGCCTCCCGTAGGAGTCTGGACCGTGTCTCAGTTCCAGTGTGGCCGATCACCCTCTCAGGCCGGCTAAGCATCGTTGGCTTGGTGGGCTATTACTCCACCAACTACCTAATGCTGCGCATCCCCATTCATCAGCGAAGCAAACGCTCCTTTAGAGATATATACTTGTGTAAGTATCTGCTATCCAGTATTAGCACCGATTTCTCGATGTTATCCTAGACTGATGGGTAGGTTGAATACGTGTTACTCACCCGTTCGCCGCTAGAAGTAAACTTCTCGCTCGACTTGCATGTATTAGGCACACCGCCAGCGTTCATCCTGAGCCAGGATCAAACTCTCAATGTAATTTGACCTTGACTATTACTTAAAATTAATAATTGACGTTATATGTGATTTGACTTAAATTAAATTTAAATCATTACAAAATTTCTGTTTAGTTTTCAAAGATCTTGCGGAGCCACCTCCGCTCATCCAAGCATTTTTTGGATGCTATAATATTCTAACATAAAAGAAAAAGTAAATGCAAGGTTTTTTTATTTTTTCAAAATAATTAAAATATGGTTAATTTCTTTGTTAAGAGTATGGAACTAAAACAATTTTATATATATAATAATAAATATGAGGAACTCTATATTTAGCATATTGATAATTATCAACATAGTTGGTGCAGCTATATTTTTATATGATAAGGAAGCTTCTCGATGAGGTACATGAAGAGTCCGTAATTTAGTTATGGAGTTTTTGGCATATGTTGCAGCACTTGGAGTTTTCATTGTTACGTTTATAACAAAGCATAAAACTACTAAATTCAAACGCACATTAAGAAATGCTAAATTTATTGCCTTAATACAATTTATATTTTTAGCTGTGAATGCTTTTATAAAATAAAACTGCAAATCGCAGTTTTATTTTTCTTTTAAAGTTTTATTTTTCTTTTAATATAAGTTCTGTTTTGCCAATATTAAATGGATCAAGATTTCTTTCGATTATAAGATTAGAACGAAGAGTTTTTAAAACCATGTTTTTTAAAACATCTCCCCCACGATAACCGTGAATAACATTGATACGTCTATATCCTAATTTATATAACCTTATAATTTCTTTTTCTAGAAATTTTCTAGCTTCTAGTTCTGTTTTTTCATGAATATCTATTTTAAATGATTTTAAAAAATAATTTGATTTAGTCATTTTGAACAATACTGATTCTTTCAATACTTAAAGCTTGATTAGTTTTGTCATCAAAATCGATAATGCACCCCATGAATTGATATCTGCCTTCTGCTGGTCTAAATCTTGCAGGCATTGATGTTTTTGCTCTTGATATAACAGCTACTGGATCAGCCCCAATGATTGAATCTCTTGGGCCTGTCATACCAGCATCTGTTAAAAAAGCAGTGCCTTTGCTTAAAATTCTTTCATCTGCAGTTTGTACATGAGTGTGTGTTCCAACTAGTGCCGAAATTTTACCATCATAGTTTGTAGCTACAGCAATTTTTTCTGCTGTTGCTTCAGCATGGTAATCAACAAAGTGAATTTCTGATTTATCTTCTGCAATAATTTCATCAAGACATGCAAATGGATTCTCTGGAATAGGCTGCATAAATGATCTACCAAGAATGCAAGAAACTCTAATTTTTTTGCCTTTAATATCATAAACTCTTGTTCCTGTATATTCGTTATATGGTGAGAAGTTATGAGGTACTAAAATATCTTCTGTTTTAGAAAGATATTTTTCTAGTTTAGCTCCAAAAAATGTGTGGTTGCCCATGGTAAAAACATCTACTCCTGCTTCTTTAAGATCATCATAATGATGTTCTTCAAGCGATTTACCATGAGATACGTTTTCTCCATTAGCGATAACAAAATCAATTTTATGTTCTTTAATTAGTTTGGGTAATTCTTTTTGGACAGCAATTCTGCCTACTTTTCCATAAATATCACCAATAAATAAAATTTTCATATTAATTTATACTCTTTTCTATATCTTAATTATTATACACATTTTATCTTGATTTGTTTTGAAGCGCTTCAGTTGAGTATCTATTTTCTTTTATTGCAACAATTTTAATAACACCTGGGAATTTTAATTTATTCTCAAATTGGTTTTTAATGTTTTGGGCAATATCAGAAATTGCAGATTCTGATTTGGCTTTAATTATAACCCTAATTTCTTTACCACCTTTAATTACGTAAGCATCTTTTACATCGATATGCCTTTTAGCTATACCTTCCATTTGTGCCACTCTTGTTAATAGTTTTTCTTTAGTTTTTTTTCTAGCCGCTGGTCTAGATGCTGATAGCATATCAGCAAACTGAACAAAAGCAGAAATAACAGTTGATGCAACTTTGTCGCTGTGGTGAGAAGCAATTGAATCGATAACGGTTTCATCTTCGTTAATTCCACGAGCATATTCAACACCTAAATCAACGTGGGAACCTTCTTTTTCAATATCAAATGCCTTCCCAATGTCGTGTAATAATCCTGATCTTTTAGCTAAATTAAGATCAAGATCGTATTCTCTAGCAATTGATCCCATAATTTTTGCTGTTTCAATTGAGTGAGCCAACACGTTTTGTCCATATGAATATCTAAAATATAGTTTACCAACGTTATAAATGATATCTTCGTTGTTTTCTTTAAGATTGAGTTCATTAAAGGCTTTTTTACCTTTATTAAAAATAATCTTATCGGTTTTTTGAAGGCGTTGTTCGTATGCCTCCTCAATAACTTTAGCATTGATTTTTTTAGATGCAATAAGTTCCTGGAGTAAAGTTGTTGCAATTTCTCTTTTGATTGGGTTAAAACATGAAACAATAACAACATCATCAGAGTTATCAAAAGTTATATCTGATCCTGTTAATTTTTCTATTAATTGTAAATTTCTACCATTTTGACCAATAATTGCAGAACGTATTTTTTTTTCTTTTATTCTAATCACATTTGCAGATGGGTGTGAATCAATTCTTGAATATGCTGTAGCTAAAGTGTCCAAAATTATATTTTTGGCATCTTGTAATGATAATTCAATTTTTGGCTGTTTTTTCTTCCAACTTTTAGTTTTTAAATGTTTAATTGCTGAATTTAAATTTATTATAACCAGTATAAGACCGGCAATGATTAAGATCAGCAATATTATAAGTAATTTCATATAAATGTCCTTTTAATATTTTTGACCATTTTGCTAATAATATTTTACATAAAAAATATAAAAATGTAAAATTGAAATATTAATTATTATATAACAATTTAAATTTATGGATGAGATTTAAAATTATGAAATTAACATACAAAAACTTTGGTATTCATTAATTGTTCCAGTTTGTTTATACCTGAAGTAGTTATTTTCCTAGTAAGTCAGATGAACTAAATTCTATAAACATGATCAAAAATGTTTAGCGACAAAATAAAAGGCGTAAACATCTGCATTTTTGAAGCAATTTTAGCTTTTATTATTGCTGGTTAAACTTACAAAAAGTAAAGTGATACTAAACTTTCTGATGTCCAATAATTATTTGTGGCTAAAAGATTTGTAGCCTATTGCAATTATATTCTTTGCAGTAATGTTGTTTTAGTCTTTGGTCTAGTTTAGGTCATAGTAAAATACGTTGTAATAAAATTGTTAAAATTGTTTAATTAATTTATCAATCAAAAAAGAAGTTATTAAAACTTCTTTTTTTTATTTAATGGTTTTAATAATTTCTTTTTTAATTTTTGGATTATCTTTAAGCCACTGTTTGACCGTGGCAACTCCTTGCCCAATCTTTTCTTTTTTATAAGAGTATCATGATCCAGATTTTTCAATAATATCATTTCTTACTGCAAGATTTATAATATCTAATTCATTATCAAAACCTTCGCCATACTGAATACTTGTGATAACTGTTTTATAAGGTGGCGCGAGTTTGTTTTTTACCACTTTAATCTTAACTTCGTTACCAACAATATCACTTCCTTGTGTTATTTTTGAAGATGCTCTTACTTCTAATCTTATTGATGAATAAAATTTTAGGGCTCTGCCCCCTGGGGTTGTTTCAGGATTGCCAAACATAACTCCTATTTTCATTCTAATTTGATTAATGAAAATAATTGTACAGTTATGTTTATTTAAAAGCCCTGATATTTTACGCAAAGCTTTTGACATTAGACGAGCTTGGACTCCAATTGTTTGTTCTTCCATTTCTCCATCTAATTCAACTTGCGGCACAAGTGCTGCAACAGAATCAACAATAATTAAATCTATTGAATTAGTTTTAATTAATGATTCTACAATTGAAAGTGCTTGTTCTCCTGAATCTGGTTGAGAAAAAATTAAACTACCAATATTAATTCCTAGTTTTTTTGCATAATCAGGATCTAGTGAATGTTCTGCATCTATAAAAGCGCAATTCATTTTAGCTTTTTGTGCTTGATTAATGATTTCTAGAGTTAGTGTTGTTTTCCCAGAAGATTCAGGCCCATAAATCTCTAAAATTCTTCCTTGAGGTATTCCTCCTATACCTAATGCTTTATCTAGTGATAGTAATCCTGTTGGGATTACATCAACATTAGTTTTAGGTTGATAGTTTAAAGTAGAGATAGATTCATCACCATGTGATTTTTTAACAGCTTCTACAGTGACTGCGATTAAATTTGTGTTTTTTGACATATTATCCTCCTAATTTATAGATATCTATAAATAAAAAGATATTGAATTTTTTAATAATTTTGGCAAAAGAAAAACAAAGATTATTTCTTTGTTCTTCAAGCACTCATAATGTAGTTATATCCTGATATAAGTGATGTAAGTGTAGCAATCACAAATAGTCATGATAGATGAATTGTTTTTATACGAACTACTTTGTCATATGATAGTGTTGTAAAAGTAGTTATAATTGCTATCATTTGAGTAATTGTTTTGATTTTTCCTCATTTGGAAGCAGCTACTTTCTTGTTATTGGCAGCTAAATAAATCTTAGCAGCATCTACTAAGATGTCTCTAATTAACATCAGTGTAACTGATGCAAAAACTACCAACATTATTTTCCCGTTTCTTGTAAGGAATGAGAATGCAAGAATAACAATTAGTGCTGTGTTAATCAATGCTTTATCAGCAATTGGATCAATGATTTCTCCAAATTTTGTTACCATATTTTTCTTTCTTGCAATGTATCCGTCAATAAAATCTGAAATGCAACCAATAATAAATGTTCACAAAATTGCAGTTAAAGCAATTGATTTACCAGTTTTTAATCATCAAATAAATAGTGAGCCTATTGCAAGTGCACAAATGAATCTAAATATTGATATTTGGTTTGTAATTTTCATATAAATTTTCTCCCATGAAGTATTATACACTAAAGTATGTTAAACATTTATATTTAATGGGTTTTTATTAAATATTATTCAAAGATAACATTATAAATGATATCATTATATAAAAATATAAAATTTAGGGGGCATTATGTCAAAAAACTGAGTACAAGATATTAAGGATATGAATGAAAAGTTCGGAGTTATTGAATGAGTAAAAAACAATCCTGAAAAACTTAAAACATTAATTGGCTTTAGAATGAAGATGATTAAAGAAGAATATGATGAAACTATGGAAGCAGTTGCAAACAAAGACCCAGAAGAAGTAGTTGACGGACTAATTGATTTATGTGTGTTTGCTATTCAAACACTTGAAATGTATGGTGTAGACACTCATAAAGCTTGAAACGCTATATTTGAGGCAAATATGGCTAAAAATCCAGGGGTTAAAGAAACGAGGCCAAATCCATTAGGATTACCTGATCTAATTAAACCTCAAGGATGACAACCTCCATCACATCAAGGAAATCATGGCAAACTAGATTTGATTAAAAAATAAAAAAAGACCTAATGGTCTTTTTTTAATAAATCAATTATTTTAATCATGGTGAAGTTTTTACTAGTTCTTCTTCTATCAGTTCTTTTTCAGTTGCATGTGCAAATGAATCTTTGAATCTATCTTCTGCTTTACCAGCTGTATCTTTACCTGATGATGCTGATCAAATTGATTTTTCATTTGTTCATTTGCTTTGTCCCGTTGATAGATCTGCTACTGTAACATAAGATAGGTCAAGTCCTGCACCAAATATTGTGTGTTTACCAATCATATATGATGGCCCACCCATGTATAGTCCTTTTAGAACGGCTTTAGCATAAGCTTTTGTACCGTTAATTTCTGTTCCAATTGAACCGTAGAATTTAATATCGTGTCTTTCAAAAGCGGCAAAACCTGCTTTTGCTGCTGATTCTGATTTGTAGTTTAATTTGTTTTCATCAGTGTCAATACCATCAGATATATTTGAACCTACACCATCTACTTTATCAAGAACAATTCAAACTCCTCTTGAAAATGTTTTTGATGTTAATGATGAGTATAAATCCCCATCTGAACCTTCTGAATAATTATAAAGTGCTCCAATTAGCCCTTTATCATCAGCTTTATGAGTTTTCGTATCTCATGTTGTTTCATCTGATACATTTGTTACGTCTGTTTCTGAATTCTTCCCTGTTCAATCACCAGCTGTTGAACCAGCGATGTATACAACTCTTTTATCTGCATCTGAGAATGTATCTGATGATGAGAACTCATATAGTTTAGATTTTGAATCATCTTTTGCTTTTCACTCAGATACTTCTCTGTAAAGTTTTTTAGATGATTTTGATGAATCTTCTGTTTTTGAAACAAATTTGACTTGTAGATAATTTGAATATGATTCATGAGCTGCTGCTGCTTCTACACCTCTTCTAAATGCAAATGCTTTTTTCTTGTCAGTTGATTCTGAAGTTGAACCAATTAAAAATGTAACTGATGTTTGTTCATAAACGTCTTCTGAACCTGAGAATTTAATTGCTCCCACTGCAGCTTGGAATCCAGCTATATATGCAGCTGCGTATTTGTTAAATGAAGCTGTTGAAACATTTTCTCCAGCAAACACTTTAGATGAAGCACCATTTTGTGCTTTAGATTCTTCTCCAATAAAGAATAGTTTTGTTGCTTTGAATTGTTTTTTCTCAACAACTGCTTTGTAAACATCTGATTTGTTTTCTACCTCATCAGTAACATGTACAAATAGTGCATCGATATTTTTAGATGCTAGTTTTGTCTTGTCATCTAGTGATTCTGTCACAGTTGCTTTAAATTCTTCTTGAATTGTTTCTCATGATTTACTTTGTGTTAATACATCGTCAGTTCCATCGTGGTCTTCAAATATTAAACTGATATTACCTGAAGTAGGTTTGGTAGTTGAACCGTCTTCAATCAAAGTCACTGACCCGCCTAGATGTGTACTGTGTTTTACAAATGCTTGATGTAAAGTAGTCTCATTTACCGCTTTATTTGCTGCAAGTTCTTCGAAAACTGCCGTTACAAATTGATCTGTGTAAACATTACTTAAATCAACATCTTCATTAGCGAAATTTGCAACAACCATTTTTTTGCTGTTAAACGCAATGTCTGCGTTGTTTTTTAGTGTGTGAGTCGTATCTATTATTTTTTGCTTAAGGTCAGCAATAGCATCAGAGTATGAAGCATCTTCTCTAATGTAGGCATTATACTTATCTGATGAGTTTAAAAATAATCTTGATGGTAGGTTAAAGAATTCTTCACCTGTAGCATTCTTGTCAACTGTATCTTGTGTATATGATGTTAGTATTTCTTTTAAAACACTTGTATATTCTGTGTCTGAACCAACATATCCAATTTTAAAAGTACCTTGAGCTACTTTTCCTTTCACAATTGTTGTTGTTTCTTCTGTTTCTGTTGTTGTTTCTTCTGTTTCTGTTGTCGTTTCTTCAGCAGCTGTATTCGCTTCATTTTGTGCGCAAAACGCAAATGAAGCTACTGTACCAGCAGCTAAGAAAGATGTAAATAATTTTTTCATTTTGTTTTTTCCTTTTTAATTTTTATATTTTAGTCTTAATTAAAATCCTGATTTTAACATCAAGGAGATCAAACCTTGAAGGACTTTTAATTTATAAAAGTCAAATATATTCTAACATAAAATAAAGGTTTTACAAAAAAATAAAAAAGACCTACAAGGTCTTTTTTTAATAAATCAATTATTTTAATCATGGTGAAGTTTTTACTAGTTCTTCTTCTATTAGTTCTTTTTCAGTTGCATGTGCAAATGAATCTTTGAATCTACCTTCTGCTTTGGTATTTGAATCTTTACCACCTAAATTAGCTCACATTGAGCTGTATTCATCAGATGCTGTATCTTTTGTTCAAACTGTTGCATCGGTATCATCTGATTTTGTAACATAAGTTAGGTCAAGTCCTGCACCAAAGATTGTGTGTTTACCAATCATATATGATGGTCCACCCATGTATAGTCCTTTTAGAGCAGCTTTAGCATAAGCTTTTGTACCTTCTGATTCTGTACCAATTGAACCGTAGAATTTAATATCGTGTCTTTCAAAAGCGGCATAACCTTGTAATGTTGTTGTATTTCCTTTGTAGTTTAACTCGTTTGGATCAATGTTTTGTTTGTCGTCTCCATCTCCTCCTAAGCCATCTACTCTATCAAGAATAACTCAAACTCCTCTTGAAAATGTTTTAGATGTTAATGATGAGTATACATCATCATCTGCACCTTCTGAATAATTATAAAGTGCTCCAATTAGCCCTTTATCATCAGTTTTGTTAACTTTTGTATCTCATGTTGAAGTTGAGCTTGCATTTGCGTTAGCAGTGTTTACCCCTGTTCAATCGCCAGCTTTTGAACCAGCAATATAAACAACTCTTCTATCTGCATCTGAAAATGTATCTGATGATGAAAATTCATATAGTTTAGATTTTGAATCATCTTTTGCTTTTCACTCAGATATTTCTCTGTAAAGTTTTTTAGATGATTTTGATGAATCTTCTGTTTTTGAAACAAATTTGACTTGTAGATAATTTGAATATGATTCATGAGCTGCTGCGGCTTCTACACCTCTTCTAAATGCAAATGCTTTTTTCTTGTCAGTTGATTCTGAAGTTGAACCAATTAGGAATGCAACTGATGTTTGTTCGTAAACGTCTTCTGAACCTGAGAATTTAATTGCTCCCACTGCAGCTTGGAATCCAGCTATATATGCAGCAGCGTATTGGTTAAATGAAGCTGTTGAAACATTTTCTCCAGCAAATACTTTAGATGAAGCCCCGCTTTGTGCTTTAGATTCTTCTCCAATAAAGAATAGTTTTGTTGCTTTGAATTGTTTTTTCTCAACAACTGCTTTGTAAATATCTGATTTGTTTTCTACCTCATCAGTAACATGTACAAATAGAGCGTCGATATTTTTAGATGCTAGTTTTGTCTTGTCATCTAGTGATTTTGTCACAGTTGCTTTAAATTCTTCTTGAAGTGTTTCTCATGTTGTTGTAGTTCCTGTAGAAAGAGCAGTTGTTGTGACACTACCATTTGAGTTAAATACAATTACTTTGTCTCCGGATTGTCCACTCACAGAATCAAAATCTACATTTGCTTTAACATTAAAACCAGCACTAATCATAGCCGTTTTTAGTTGATCTCTTGTAGGGTCTGTTACTTCTAACGCTTCGTAAAGAGCTTTGATTTTATCATTTGTGAATATTGAATTATAATCCGCTACTTTGGCTATAACATTAGATACTCCTGTCATACCTAGAAGTGCTGTAGTTGCACTATTGTAAGATGCACTAATTGTTCCTGCAGAACCATATGTTGAACCCGTTGCTCCGGTATCGGTTTGTGTAAGGCCCAATTTAGAGTCATTACTATCCAAAAGTGCAACCATTTTTCTCATGTGTGCGTCCAACGCTTCTACATTAGTTTTATAAGCATCAGTTTCTCTAATGTAGGCATTATACTTATCTGATGATTTTAAAAATAATCCTGATGGTAGTTCATAGAATTCTTCACCTGTAGCATTCTTGTCAACTATATCTTGTGTATATGATGTTAGTATTTCTTTTAAAACACTTGTATATTCTGTGTTTGAACCAACATATCCAATTTTAAAAGTACCTTTGGCTACTTTTCCTTTTACAACTGTTGTTGTTGTTTCTTCTGTTTCTGTTGTTGTTTCTTCTGTTTCTGTTGTTGTTTCTTCAGCAGCTGTATTCGCTTCATTTTGTGCGCAAAACCCAAATGAAGCTACTGTACCAGCAGCTAAGAAAGATGTAAATAATTTTTTCATTTTGTTTTTTCCTTTTTAATTTTTATATTTTAGTCTTAATTAAAATCCTGATTTCAACATCAAGGAGATCAAACCTTGAAGGACTTTTAAATTATAAAAGTCAAATATATTCTACCATAAAATAAAGGTTTTACAAAAAAATACAAAAAAGTCTTTTTTATTATGATTTTGATTATTTTAATCATGGTGAAGTTTTTACTAGTTCTTCTTCTATTAGTTCTTTTTCAGTTGCATGTGCAAATGAATCTTTGAATCTACCTTCTGCTTTGGTATTTGAATCTTTACCGCCTGAATTAGCTCACATTGAACTATATGTGCTAACTGTGTTATCTGAATCTTTTGTTCAAACTGTTGCTTCGGCATCATCTGATTTTGTAACATAAGTTAGTTCAAGTCCTGCACCAAAGATTGTGTGTTTACCAATCATATAAGATGGTCCACCCATATATAATCCTTTTAGAGCAGCTTTAGCGTAAGCTTTTGTGCCTTCAATTTCTGTTCCAATTGAACCGTAGAATTTAACATCGTGTCTTTCAAAAGCGGCAAAACCTGCTTTTGCTGTTACACCTGATTTGTAGTTTAATTTGTTTTCATCAATGTCCGCCGATGTGCCAGTTACACCTTGACCTACACCATCTACTCTATCAAGAACAACTCAAACTCCTCTTGAAAATGTTTTTGATGTTAATGAAGAGTATAAATCACCATCTGCACCCTCTGAATAATTGTAAAGTGCTCCAATTAACCCTTTATCATCAGCTTTATGAGTTTGTACATCTCATGTTGTGTCAGTTGATACAGCTTCTGTTTCTGAGTTAACTCCTGTTCAATGACCAGCTGTTGAACCAGCGATGTAAACAACTCTTCTATCTGCATCTGAGAATGTATCTGATGATGAGAACTCATATAGTTTATATTTTGAATCATCTTTTGCTTTTCACTCAGAGATTTCTCTGTAAAGTTTTTTAGATGATTTTGATGAATCTTCTGTTTTTGAAACAAATCTCACTGTTAGATATTTTGAATATGCTTCATGAGCTGCCGCTGCTTCTACACCTCTTCTAAATGCAAATGCTTTTTTCTTGTCAGTTGATTCTGAAGTTGAACCAATTAGGAATGCAACTGATGTTTGTTCATAAACGTCTTCTGAACCTGAGAATTTGATTGCTCCCACTGCAGCTTGGAATCCGCCTATATACGCAGCAGCGTATTCGTTAAATGAAGCTGTTGAAACATTTTCTCCAGCAAATACTTTAGATGAAGCACCGCTTTGTGCTTTAGATTCTTCTCCAATAAAGAATAGTTTTGTTGCTTTGAATTGTTTTTTCTCAACAACTGCTTTGTAAATATCTGATTTGTTTTCTACCTCATCAGTAACATGTACAAATAAAGCGTCAATATTTTTAGAAGCTAGTTTTGTCTTGTCATCTAGTGATGTTGTCACAGTTGCTCTAAATTCTTCTTGAATTGTTGCTCATGTTTTTGTAATTCCCAAATTAATAGTAGCTGAATTAACAGCAGTATTTCCGTTCAAGACAATTGTTCTTACATCTGAGACACCTGGGCTACTTGCATCAAAATCTACATTTGAGGCTTTGACATCAAAACCAGCAGCTATTAAAGCAGCTTTTAGCTCTGCTCTTGTAGGAGTGCTAGTTTCTAATGCTTCATAAAGAGCTATAATTCTATCTCTTGTGAATATTTTGTCATAATCAGCGTTTTCTGCTAGTGTATTAGCAGCTCCTGTAATACCTAGAAATGCTTGAATTGGCGAATCATAACCTGTATTAAGTGCTCCATCCCTACCCTCATAAAGAGTGGATTCAGTACCGTGTGCAACGTTAAAATCTGCCTCATCACCTTCCAAATACGCAACCAATGTTTTCAGTTTGGCTTCCAGAAGGTCTAATTGATTTGAATAAGTAGAATCTTCTCTAATGTAGGCATTATACTTATCTGATGAGTTTAAAAATAATCCTGATGGTAATTTAAAGAATTCTGAACCTGTAGCTGTTTTGTTAACTGTATCTTGTGTATATGATGTTAGTATTGTTTTTAAAACATTTGTATATTCTGTGTTTGAACCAGCATATCCAACTTTAAAAGTACCTTTTGCTACTTTTCCTTTTACAACTGTTGTTGTTTCTTCTGTTTCTGTTGTTGTTTCTTCTGTTTCTGTTGTTGTTTCTTC
Source organism: Mycoplasmatales bacterium (assembly GCA_965214965.1). Taxonomy (GTDB): domain Bacteria; phylum Bacillota_I; class Bacilli_A; order CBDATW01; family CBDATW01; genus CBDATW01. The sequence continues at coordinate 241,716 of OZ244030.1, read as the reverse complement.
AGCAGCTGTATTCGCTTCATTTTGTGCACAAAATGCAAATGAAGCTACTGTACCAGCAGCTAAGAAAGATGTAAATAATTTTTTCATTTTGTTTTTTCCTTTTTTAATTTTTATATTTTTGTCTTAATTAAAATCCTGATTTTAACTTCAAAGAGATCAAACCTTGAAGGACTTTTAAATTATAAAAGTCAAATATATTCTACCATAAAATAAAGGTTTTACAAAAAAAGACAAAAAAAGTCTTTTTTATTATGATTTTGGTTATTATAACCATGGTGAAGATTCTACTAATTCTGCTTCTGTTATTTCATTTTCAGTTGCATGTATAAATGAATCTTTGAATCTATCTTCTGCTTTTACAGTTGTGTCATTACCACCTGAATTAGCCCACATTGAACTATATTCGCTATTTTCATATTTTGTTCAAACTGTTGCTTCGGCATCATCTGATTTTGTAACATAAGTTAGGTCAAGTCCTGCACCAAAGATTGTATGTTTACCAATCATATAAGATGGTCCACCCATATATAATCCTTTTAGAGCAGCTTTAGCGTAAGCTTTTGTGCCTTCAATTTCTGTTCCAATTGAACCGTAGAATTTAACATCGTGTCTTTCTAGATTAATTTGACCTTTTGATGCATCTCTAACGTATGAAAGTGAGTGTTCATTATCATTTATTACTGCATCATCATTTGCTGCTGTTCCGGCTGTAGCTTCATCCAAAACAACTCAAACTCCTTTTGGATATGTTTTTGCTGTTAGATCTCATACTGATTCTTTTCAATTTGTTAGATCACCATAGTTGTATAGAGCTCCAACTAGACCTATGTCATCACCTATTTTAAACCTGTTTAGATGGCCGGCAAGAGATAGTCCTTCAGATGTGTTGTATCCTGATCAGTCTCTAGCTGTAGCACCAGCGATGTAAACAACTCTTCTATCTGCATCTAAGAATGTATCAGATGATGCAAATTCATATAGTTTAGATTGTGAATCATCTTTTGCTTTTCACTCAGAAATGTCTCTGTAAAGTTTTTTTGCTGATTCTGATGAATCTTCTGTTTTTGAAACAAATTTGACTTTTAGATAATTTGAATATGATTGATGATCTGCTGCTGCTTCTACGCCTCTTCTAAATGCAAATGCTTTTTTCTTGTAAGATGATTCTGAAGTTGAACCAATTAGAAATGCAACTGATGTTTCTTTGTAAGCGTCTTCTGAACCTGAGAATTTTATTGCTCCTACTGCAGCTTGGAATCCAGCTATATATGCAGCAGCGTATTTGTTAAATGAAGCTGTGGAAACATTTTCTCCTGCAAATTCTTTAGATGGTTTGTTGTTTGGTGATTTAGCTTTTTCGCCAATAAAGAATAGTTTTGTTGCTTTGAATAGTTTGTTTTCAACAACTTTTTTGTAAACAGATAATCTGTTTTCTACACCCCTAGTAACATGTATAAATAAAGCGTCAATTTTTTTAGATGCTAGTTTTTTCTTATTAATTAGTGATTTTATTACCTGGTTTTTAAAATCTTCTTGAAGTGTTGCTCATGTTTTTGATGAAGTTTTGTATCAATCTTTATTAGCAAGGTTTAACCCAGAGTTAAAATATATCATGTTTGTTCCATTAATATTATCAGAAGTAGCTGTGATAGAATCAAATTCTACAGATTCACCTGTTTTTACACCAGCAGTTTCTAAGGCGGTTTTTAGCTCTGCTTGTCTAGGAGTATTAGTTTCTAATGCTTCAAATATTTTTATTATAACATCATCTGAGAATACTCTATCAAAGTCTGTAGTTGTTGCTAATGTATCTTGAGTGGCACCAACCAAACCAAGAATAGCAGTTGTTTTTGTTAAATCTCCTGCAGTTGCTCCTCCATAAGTAGCATATTTATTGCCTTCTGTTGTAACACCTCCATCATTTGCATCAGAGTCTAGGAATACAACATGGTTTTTTAGTCAAGTTTTTAGCTCTTCTCAATTTGAGATATATTCAGAATCTTCTCTAATGTATAAATTATATTTATCTGATGATTTTAAAAATAGTCCTGTTGGTATATTAGAGAATTCTGAACCTGAATCTGAATTATCATCTACATCTTGTGTATATGGTTTTAGTGCATATTTTAATGCTCTTGTATATTCTGTGTTTGAACCAACATACCCAACTGTAAAGATGCTTCCAGGTGGATTTCTTTTTGGAAATGAATTTGCTAATTTTTTTGTTAATTCTACTTCTATTTCTGTTAATTCTATTTGTTGTGGTTCTGGTTCTTCTGAAACTGTTCTTGTTTCTGCTAATTCTACTTCTATTTCTGTTGAATCTTCTTCTATTTCTGTTGAATACGCTTCTGTTTCTGTTGATTCTATTTGTAGTGGTTCTGTTTCTTCTGAAGCTGTTCTTGTTTCTGTTAATTCTACTTCTGTTTCTGCTGAATCTTCTTCTATTTCTGTTGAATACGCTTCTGTTTCTGTTGATTCTATTTGTAGTGGTTCTGTTTCTTCTGAAGCTGTTCTTGTTTCTGTTAATTCTACTTCTGTTTCTGCTGAATCTTCTTCTGTTTCTATTGAATCTTCTTCTATTTCTGTTGTAGCTTCTTCTGTTTCTGTTGAATATGCTTCTGTTTTTGTTAATTCTGTTTGTGGTGGTTCTGGTTCTTCTGAAACTGTTACTTTATCTGTTAATTCTACTTCTATTTCTGTTGAATCTTCTTCTGTTTCTGCTGAATCTTCTTCTGTTTCTGCTGAATCTTCTTCTGTTTCTGCTGAATCTTCTTCTGTTTCTGCTGAATCTTCTTCTGTTTCTGCTGAATCTTCTTCTGTTTCTGCTGAATCTTCTTCTGTTTCTGCTGAATCTTCTTCTGTTTCTGCTGAATCTTCTTCTGTTTCTGCTGAATCTTCTTCTGTTTCTGCTGAATCTTCTTCTGTTTCTGCTGAATCTTCTTCTGTTTCTGCTGAATCTTCTTCTGTTTCTGCTGAATCTTCTTCTGTTTCTGCTGAATCTGTTTCTGTTTTAAATTCTGTTTTTTTATCAGCAGATGGTTTAGCTGTTTTTTTTGCACAAACTGCAAATGAAGACACTGCACAAGCAGTTAAAAATGAAGTGAATAATTTTTTCATTTTTTTCCCTTTATAAACATTAATTTTTTATTTTATTGTAAATTCACCTTTTATTTTACAGAAAAAAAAATCAACAACAAGTTTTTTTAAAAAATAGCATTATTTCTTTATTAAAAAAGACTAAAAAGTCTTTATTTAAACTATTTTAGTCATGGCGAAGCTTTTATTAGTTCTGCTTCTTTTAGTTCATTTTCAGTTGCATATGCAAATGAATTTTTAAATCTATCTTCTGCTTTGTCAGGTGTATCATTACCTGTTGATGCTGATCAAATTGAATTTCCTTTTGTTCATATATTTTTGGGCCTATATAGAGCGCCTATAGTTCAAGTTACATCAAGTTTTGCACCAAAGATTGTGTGTTTGCCAATCATATATGATGGACCACCTATGTAAAGTGCTTTTAGAGCGGCATTAGCAAATGATTTTGTACCTTCAATTTCTGTTCCAATTGAACCATATAATTTAACTTCATGTCTTTCAAATAATGTTTTTGAATCTTTTGTTGTAGCAGCTTGGTGATTTAGGCAATCTTCAACTGATTTTATTGATTCTGAAACTTTATTAACTCTACCGATAATTTTATCAAGAATAATTCAAACTCCTCTTGGGTATGTTTTTGATGTTAGATCTGTATGAAATGTTGCAGTATCTGGGAGATCCTTATAGTTGTAAAGAGCTCCAATTAGGCCAGTGTCATCCCCTTTTGCAAATTTTCCATCTGCATCGTGATCAGCGGCTGTTCCTCTTCAGTCTTCTGCTGTTGATCCAGCGATGTAAATAATTCTTCTATCTGCATCTAAGAATGTATCAGATGATGCAAATTCATATAGTTTTGATTTTGAATCTTTTTTTACTTTTCATTCAGTGATTTCTCTGCAAAGTTTTTTAGATGATGTTGATGAATCTTCTGTTTTTGAAACAAATTTGACTTTTAGATAATTTGAATATAATCGATGTGCTGCTGCTGCTTCTACACCTCTTCTAAATGCAAACGCTTTTTTCTTGTCAGTTGATTCTGAAGTTGAACCAATTAGGAATGAAACTGATGTTTCTTCATAAACGTTTTCTGAGCCTGAGAATTTAATTGCTCCTACTGCAGCTTGGAATCCAGCTATATATGCAGCGGCGTATTTGTTAAATGAAGCTGTTGAAACATTTTCTCCAGCAAATACTTTAGATGAGTCATCGCTTTGTGATTTAGCTTTTTCACCAATAAAGAATAACTTTGTTGCATTAAATTCTTTTTTCTCAACAACTGATTTGTAAACATCTGATTTGTTTTCTATATCATTGGTAACATGTACAAATAAAGCGTCAATGTTATTAGATGCTAGTTGCGTCTTATCAGATAGTGATTTTATCACTTTTTTCTTAAAATCTTCTTGGAGTGTTGCTCATGATTTTGATGAAGTTTTGTATGTGGTTTTGTTAGAAGATTTTACACCGGAATTAAAGTATATCATGTTTGTTCCGTTAATATTATTGGAAGTAGGTGTAATCATATTAAAGTCTAAAGTTCTACCTGTTTTTACACCAGCAATTTCTAAAGCTACTTTTAGCTCAGCTTGTGTAGGAGTATTGGTTTCTAGTGCTTCAAATGTTTTTTTAATAACTTTATCTGAGAGCACTCTATTAAAGTCTTTTTTGTTAGCCTTTTTATCTTGAGTATCACCAACCAAGCCAAGAACAGCACTATTTGGATTAAATCTTCAAGTTTTATAATTTTTATATTTTTTAACTGTACTTCAAACTAAATTTTTAGACTTATCATAAAATTGCCACAGTTCTGTACCTCCTTCAAATTCATTAGCATCTAGGAATACAACACGTTTTTTTAATCAAGTTTTTAGCTCTTTTCAGTTTGAGATATATTCAGCATCTTCTCTAATATAAGAATTATATCTATCTGATGAGTTTAGGAATAGTCCTTGTGGTAGTTTTAAAAAATTTTTTCCTACATCTGATTTTTCAACTACATCTTGTGTGTATGTTTTTATTACATCTCTTAAAACTGTTGTATATTTGGTATTTGAACCAACATGTCCAATTTTAAAAGTGCCCTGAGGAATATTTTGTTTTGTAACTAAATTTATTTTAGTTTCTTTTTTGGTTTCTGGCTCTGTTTCTAATTCTGTTTTTTTTTCATCACATAATTTTGTTTCTTTTTTAGAACATAATGAAAACAAAAATACTACACTAGCAGCCAGAAATGAAGTAAATATTTTTTTCATTTTGTTTTCTCCTTTATATATTTGTTTTTTAATTTTGTAGTTTTTGCATTGTATTATAACATAAAAATTTATAAAAAAAAGACTAATAGTCTTTTTTTTATAAAATATCCTTACGTTTAAAGTAAATAAAGCCAAATAATATTAATAAGATTGATCCTGCAAAATAATATATTTTAATTTTAGCATTATCTACTCAAGGTTTAGTTTCAATAACTAAATATCTATCTTCTTTTACTGTTTTCCCCAATTTATCTTTAACATCAATTTGAATCTTTTTAAATAATGCTTCTTGGTTATATAATGGTGTTCTGCTTAAAGCTTGCTCTTTCATTCCATATTTAGCATATTTATCTGAGATAGATTCTCAATAAATTTGTTGGAGATGGTCAACATACATAAACGGTCTAAGATATTTTTTATAAAATTTTTGTCCTTTATCAGTTTCTTCATAATCAGATAGTTCTAGCTTGATTCCTGGATTTTGAACTTCTCTGTTTTTTTGTATTAAATTAGGCACTAATTGTGGTGCAAGTTGGGCAAATAATGATATTGAAATACCAATTCCCATCATTACTGCAGGATTAAATTTTAGTGATAATATTACTAGTAAAATTGTGATAAACAATTGTACCAAAAATGTTACATATATTGTTGTTGGTAGAGTTTGGACCATAACATCTCATAATTCAACTACTGGAAACTTAGTTAAAGTTATATACCAAATTCAAGATAGCACCGAAAATCCAAACATCATATTAACAATTTGTAATGCTGCAAATTTTTCAATTAGAATTCTTCCCCTAGATATAGGATTTGATAGTGTTAACAGGAATGTTCCGTCTTGAATTTCATCTGAAATAAATTTTACAGAGTTAATTGAAATATAAACCGGGAAAAAGAATCATATAAACAATGTATTATAATTAAAGAAAATAGAAAATATCGTTTCTTGAATAATAGCGTAAGTAAAGTTTGAATCTGTATAGGATGTCCCAGATAAAAAGGAATAAGACATAAATAAGGAAATAATTCCCACTACTACAGTTGCAGTAGAAAAGAATAGTTTTTTAAATGTTTGTTTAAAGATAATCATATTATTTTTCTCCTTCATCTACACTATTTTCATATTTTAAAACAAGCTTATCATATGCTACCGATAAATTTTGATTTATAAATGATAATGAAATAATTGGTATTTTTTTTGTCATAGCATCTTTAACTATGTTTGTTGCAGCAGTATGGGTTTTTGTCGTGGCTTTCATACCAGATGTTGTTGATATTAACTTATGTTTTTTAATAAATGCTTTGGTTGCCACTGTTTCTTTATTAACAAATGATATTAAAACTCCATTTTCTGAGATCAAATCTGAAACTTTGCCTGAATATCTTATCTGGCCTTGTGAAATAAATGTTACTTCTTCAATAATATCTTGCAGTTCTGCCAGAATATGTGAAGAAATTAAAATGGAACAACCTGTTTTAGCAATTTCTTTAAACATAGTGAATAATTCTTGTCTTGCTGTTGGATCTAAGTTTGCTGCTGGTTCATCTAAAATTAAGATGGTTGGTTTGATAATCATAGCTTGGGCTACTAATATTTTCTTTTTCATCCCTGATGAAAAAGAACTAGGCTTTTTGAATCTAAAATTGTATAAATTTAAATCTTTTAAAATTTGACCAGCTGTTTTAAATGCTTCTTTTTGTTTTAAACCAGCTAATTGTGCCATAGAAACCAGATACTCTAGACAATTCATATATGGAGGAAAAGATGCTCTTTCTGGTATGTAACGTGCTCTTGTTTTAGCTTTAACAGTTCCTGCCTTAAAACCATCTACATATATTTGGCCTTGTGTTTTATAATAAGCTCCAATCATTGCTTTTAAGGTTGTAGTTTTACCAGCTCCGTTAGGACCTATAAAACCATGGATTTTCCCACGTGATACATTAAATGAAGCATCTTTTACAGCATAAAACTTACCAAACTTCTTACTTAGGTTTTTGACTTCAATAGCTGCTTTATTATTATTTTTCATATTCTAAACCTTGTTCACTTTCTTTTGGATTTGTTTTCTAATACTGAATAATAAAAAGAGAATTATGAATGTAGCTGTTGGAATTAATAGTAAATTAGGATTGCCTGGCAATTTAGGGTTAATTGCTTCATTTTTAATATAAATGTTGTATCCTTTTGAAAGTTGAAATTTTTCAGAGTTTTGATTTGCGTATATAATTTCTCAATAATTTGAATGTGGTACTGCTTCATCTCATTCACTATCTAGTTTTGATATAAAATCATTATATTTATCTATAAAATCTTGTGATGTTATTGATTCATTTCCCCCTAATAAAATTTCTGCAAGGGTAAAATCACTATAATCTCCATCATGAATTTTGTAAGAACTATATGTTGCCTTGTCTTTTTGCACAAAACGAAGTAATTTAGGATGCATAGTATTAAAATTAAATCTAAAAGCTTCTGGTTTTGCAGTAGGTAAAAATGTGATTGATTGTTTTTCAGATGAAAGATAATCACGAGGCGAAATTACATCAAGCATCTCACTTTGTCTTTCCTCGTTTTTTTCAATAACATCCATTTTAGTTTTTAATCACGGCATATATGAAACTAAAAGATTATCTTTTTCTTTTAGTTTCTCAAATTTTGTATCACCAGTTATCATTCCAGCGTTGCTTGCTGCATTTTCGATCATTTCAATAATCTTTTTGGAATCTACAGTTAAAGAAAAAGCAAAATTATTTTTAACTTTTGTTTTATTTATTTGAATTAGTTTTTTGCTATATGTAGATTTAGGTTCGTATATATCTTTTTCAAGATCTGATTCATCTAGTTCTGCAACTAAATTATAATTTACTTGTTTATCATCTTTTTTATTTACAACAGAGTTTGTAAATAGAAGGTTTGTTGTTAACAAAAACTTAATTATCTTCATGTTTATCCTTTTTTTATTTATTATAGCATAATAAAATTGGTGAATTAGAAAACAAAAAAAAGACCAAAAAGTCTTTTTTATATAATTTAAATTATTTTAATCATGGCGAAGTTTTTACTAGTTCTTCTTCTATTAGTTCTTTTTCAGTTGCATGTGCAAATGAATCTTTGAATCTAGCTTCTGCTTTGGTATTTGAATCTTTTGAACCTGTTGATGATATTCTTCATGGGAATAGTTTTTCTGAATCTGCAGTTGTTCATTCACCATTAACATGTGTTACGTTAAGTTTAGCGCCAAAGATTGTGTGTTTACCAATCATATATGATGGTCCGCCCATATATAGTCCTTTTAGGGCTGCTGCAGCATATGATGAAGTACCTGACGCTTCTTTCCCTAGTGAACCATAGAATTTAACTTCATGTCTTTCTAGGTTGATTTGACCAAGGTTTTGAGATTTAATGTATGTTAGATCGTTTAGGTTTGTTGTTGCACTACCTGCGTCATTCGCTGCTGTTGCTGCTGTAGCTTCATCCAGAACAACTCAAACTCCTCTAGAAAATGTTTTTGATGTTAGTGTTGAATCTTGTGCTTTAGCAGCTGGTAGATCTTTATAATTGTATAGAGCTCCTACTAGACCTGCATCATCCCCAGCTTTGAACTTGTTAGATTCATCGGCAGATAGATCATCTGCATTTTTTCCTGATCAGTCTCTAGCTGTAGCACCAGCAATATAGACAACTCTTCTATCTGCATCTGAAAATGTATCTGATGATGAAAATTCGTATAGTTTAGATTTTGAATCATCTTTTGCTTTTCACTCAGAGATTTCTCTGTAAAGTTTTTTAGATGATTTTGATGAATCTTCTGTTTTTGAAACAAATTTTACTTTTAGGTATTTTGAATATGATTCATGAGCTGCTGCTGCTTCTACACCTCTTCTAAATGCAAATGCTTTTTTCTTGTCACCTGATTCTGAAGTTGAACCAATTAGGAATGAAACTGATGTTTCTTCGTAAACGTCTTCTGAACCTGAGAATTTGATTGCTCCCACTGCAGCTTGGAATCCACCTATATACGCAGCAGCGTATTCGTTAAATGAAGCTGTTGAAACATTTTCTCCAGCAAATACTTTAGATGAAGCACCACTTTGCGCTTTAGATTCTTCTCCAACAAAAAATAGTTTTGTTTCTCCAAATTCTTTTTTCTCAACAACTGATTTGTAAACATCTGAGTTGTTTTCTCTTTCATCTGTAACCCCAATAAATAGAGTGTCTAATTTAGATGAAGCCATTTTTGTTTTATCAGTAAGTTGAATTGGTTTAGTTTCTTCTTCTGGATCAGATACTGATCCGTCACCATTGGCATCTCCTGAAAGTTCTATTCATTTTTCAAATGAAGTTATTAGGAATAGTCCTGATGGTAATTTAAAGTACTCTTCACCTGTACCTGGTTTGTTACTATGTTGATCTCCAGCAAAGTCTATATCTGTAGCCTCAGGGTTTTTAACATCTTGTGAATATTTAACTACGACGTCTGCAAGTTCTCTAGTTGTTGTTCCCGCACCAAAACTTGATCCAACAACACCAATTTTGAATGTTCCTTTTTGAACTTCACCTCTTACAACTGTTGTTGTTGTTTCTTCTGTTGTTGTTTCTTCTGTTGTTGTTTCTTCTGTTGTTGTTTCTTCAGCAGCTGTATTCGCTTCATTTTGAGCACAAAATGCAAATGAAGCTACTGTTCCAGCAGCTAAGAAAGATGTAAATAATTTTTTCATAATAAGTATATCTTTATATACCTTTCTATATTTTTTAATATAAGTTTTTAGAGAGTCTTATTTCCTCTATACATGTATAGTGTGTTGGTATCAATACACCTTACGGGTATTAACCCACACATATTTAGGCCTCTAGTGCCTATACATAATATACACTAAAATATAGAAGTGTCAACATTTTTTTAAACTTTTTTGCTTTCATATATAGTTTTTGTATTTTGTTTTCTAATACTAAATTTATTGCAATTACTTATAGTATTAACTATTTTAATTTTATTTTACTCAAAAGCAATGTAGTCATCTGCATATGATTTAATACGAATTAATGTTGTATTCTAACAAGATAAATCCATATCACTAAAACTACTATGTATCTAGAAAATATTGGTTACATAAATAAAATTAGAAAATAAAGAGCAGTTTATTACTGCTCATTATTTATTTTTTTTATTGCATCATCAATAGCTGGTTTTAGCGAATCTTTTAGCTTATCAAAGTCTTTAGTAGAATTAAATTTCTTAGTTTCAATCTGATCTATATTAATATGTTTATAAGATCCATTTATTTGCTTTTTCTTTTCATCTACATCAAGTATTAATACTTCTACTTCTTGGCCTTTTTCAAAATAATCAGCAATATTATAAATATAGTTATCGCTGATTTCTGAAATATGAACAAGACCTTTTCAATTATTATCTGCTGCAAAGAAAAAACCAAAATGTGTAATGTTTGTTATTCTTACTTTAATAATATCTCCGGATTTATACATATTATCCTCCACTTACATATTATATCAAATAACCAAATTGAAAACAGGTGCCTCTATTTTTTATTAATTATTTGCTTCTGCAAGTTTTTCGGCATCAGCAAGGTTGATAGAAATAACTTTAGATATACCTTGCTCTTGCATTGTAATGCCGTAAATGTTGTCGCATTTTTGCATAGTACCTGAACGATGTGTTATTACGATAAATTGTGTGTTATCAGCAAAGTCTTTTAGATATTCAGAAAATCTTTCAACGTTTACTTGGTCTAAAGGAGCTTCAACCTCATCTAGTACAACCAAAGGAATGGGATTTATCTTTAAAATTGCAAATAGAACAGATAGTGTAATCATTGATTTTTCTCCACTTGAAAAGAGGTTTAGATTAGTAATTGATTTCCCTGGGGGTTTTACTTTAACTTCAATACCTGATTCTAGAATGTTTTCAGGATCACTGTATTCTAATGAAGCAAAACCTCCACCAAATAGTCTTGAAAAAGTATTTTGGAACTCATTATTAATTTTATTAAATGTTTCATCAAAATCTTTAATTATTTTCTCATCCATTTCATCAATAACATCAACCATAGATTTTTTAGCTTGTGTTAGTTCTTTGTATTGTTCTTTAATGTTAAGGTAACGTTTTTCAATTTCAATAAATTGTTCAATAGCTTCAATGTTAACATAACCTAATTTATCAATTTCAGCTCTTGTTTCATTAACAATTAATCTGTTTTTATCTAGGTCTGAGAAATCATTGAATTTTTCTTTAGCAAAATCAAATGTTAATTTATATTCGCTAAGTAATCTGTTTGTAAAATTTTCTAATTTAACTTCTTCTCTTGAGATAACAACTTCATTATTATGAATTAGGTTATTAATACCTTGTAATTCATGCCCAGCGTCTTTGGCTTGATCATCTAAAATTTTTCACTCTTTTAACAAAATAGATTTTTTCTCGGAAAGAGTTTTAATTTCTTCTCTTACAAATTTAACTTCATTAACTTGTTGAGAATATTCAACTAAAGTGTTTTGGGCTGCTGATGATTCAAATACAAAGTTGTCTCCAGTAAGCTCTTTATATTCGCTAGTCATAAGAACTATTCTGCTTCATTGAGCTTCTACAAGCTCTTGCATTTTAATTTCTTTTGATTTTAAAATGTTTAGTTCTTCTTTTGCTTTTTCAAGTTGTGAAGTTAATAAATACTTTTTAGAATCCAAATCTTGTTTTTTGATTTTTGATTCTGCAATTTTTGTTGTTATTATTTCAAGTAGTTTATTCAGATTTTCTTTTGATTTTACTGGTTGGGCATGCCCACCTGTTACAGAACCACCCACATTTACTACTTGACCATCAAGTGTAACAACCCTAAATTTCTTTTGAGTCAGAGCTGAAAGTTCATATGCTGAATTAATATCTTCTGCAATTAAAATGTTTCCTAAGATAAATTTAACTGCTGAAGAAATTTTAATATCAAATTTTACAGCATCTGACATTTTAGAAATAAATCCATCAACTTGGCTTGCTGCAATCATAGCTTCTGGAGCAATAGATTTCTCTTTAACTGAATCTAGTGGTAGTATTGTTGCTCTACCAGACCTGTTAGCTTTCAAAAATTGAATAATTTGTTTTGAATCTTCTTTAGTTTTAACAATAATAGAATCTTTTTGCCTACCCATTGCTGCAGATAAAGCTAGTTCATATCCTTTATGGGGTTGAACTAACTCTAGTGCAACACCAATCATTCCAGGAAAAGTTGATTTTGCTTCTAATACAGCTGCAACACCATATGGTAGAGATGAGTTTTTCTTAATATTATTTTCTGTGAGCTGTTTTTGTACATTTAATTTTGTAAAAGCTATGTTAATTTCATCCACAATCATAGAAATCTCATTAATTGATTTTTCAAATTCATAAATTTGTGTTTTAGTATTTTTGATTTCTTGTGAGATTTCTTGTAATTTATTTTGGTTGATGCTTTTTTCAGCTGCCAAGTTAGGTAACAGTATTTTTAACTGCAGAATTCTTTCTGCTTTATTTTCTGACTTAACTAATTCATTTTTTTGGTAAGCAATGATGCTTTCAAGTTTTAATGAGGAATCAGCTTTACTTGAAAGATCAATTAAGTTTGATTGCAGTTTGTTAATTTTTAAATCAATGTCATGAATCAAATCTTTTTTATTTTGTGCAAGAGATGATTTTAAAGTGGCATTATTTGTTAATTTTTCTAATTCTTCTTTTTTACTGGCAATTTCAGCTGATTTATTTTCAAGAATTTTTGTTGATACTAAAATATCATGCACCATCAATGTAACTTCTTTGTCTTGAAGTATTGATTTTAGTTCAATGTATTTTCTAGCTTTTTTAACTTGTTTTTTAAGTGGTTTATATTGTTTTTCAAGCTCAAAAATAATATCTGAAACTCTTTCTAAATTAGATCGACTTCTTTCAAGTTTTCTAATTGATTCTAATTTACGTTTTTTGTATTTTGATACATTAGCTGCTTCATCAAAAATAACCCTTCTATCTTCTGCTTTGGCTTCAGCAAAAGAAGAAACAGTGCCTTGTGAAATCAAACCTAGTGTTCCTTTACCTAAAGATGAATCCATTGTTATTTCTTGAATATCTTTAAGACGTACGGGTTCTTTGTTTATGAAATAATGGTTAGCGCCATCTCCTCTATAAAGTCTTCTAGTAATTTCTATTTGATTGAAATCTAATTTAACTTTTCTATCTGAATTATCAAAAAGTAATGAAACTTCAGCAAAGTTAGTAGCTTTTCTACTCTGTGACCCAGCAAAGATAACATCATCCATTTTCTTGCCACGAAGATTTTTGGCGGATTGTTCACCAAAAACTCATTTAATAGCATCTGCAATATTTGATTTACCACAACCGTTTGGACCAACGACACAAGTTACTTTTTCTGGAAATGAAATTGATGTTGAATCTGCAAACGATTTGAATCCTTTAGCTTGAATTTTAAGTAGTTTCATTAATTTTTCCTATTTCATATAATTATATCATATAAAAAAGCTAGTTATTTCCATAACTTATAGTGGCTATAAATTAGATTAAGGTAATGTAAAAAATAATAAATCACCTTGTTTTATTTAGCTTTTTTAGTTAAAGCATCACTTGCAGCGGCAACTTCTGCTTTTTGCTTGCTTGCTCCAGTTCCTGTGCCCAAAACAATATCTCCAATCATGACTTTGCATTTAAATTCTTGTGAACTTGGTTGAATAACTTCATAGTGGACATTATCTAATGAATCCATTTGAATTTTTTCTTGTAAGATGGTTTTTGGGTTTTTAAGTAGATCTGGGTTTTTAATAGTTTGATCAACAACACGATATACTGTTGATTCAAGAACAACTTCAATAACATCGTGTTGTTTGTCCAAATAAAGAGCCCCAATTAAAGACTCAAATAAATCGGCATGAAGCTTTTCTGAATTAATATCATCTGATTTACCTTTTCTTAAAAATTCAGCAAGGTTTAGTGCATAAGAAAATTCTGCAAGTTTTTCGTTTCCAACAGCATTTTTTCTGATTAGTGTCATCATGCCTTCGCTGTGATTATGATCCTGTTCGAAAATGTATTTAGTAACAGCAAGGTTTAAAACACTATCTCCTAATCACTCGATTCTTTCATAATGTTCATTAGATTCATTATTTTCATTACAAAATGATTTATGAGTAAATGCTACATCATAAATCTCTTTGTTATTTGGAATAATATTAAATGCTTCATATATTTTTTTCATTAGTCTATTTTCTTTTTGATTTTATTTACTATATCTTCATTAATTAGTTTGTTACAAAGTTTTAAGGCATTTTCCATTGCTTCTTGCCCAGCTGATCCTGGTGATTTAATGGCTACATGATTTAACCCCAGCATTACTGCCCCTCCTGCTTTTTCCACTAGTTTAATTGTTGTTTTTGTTTCTTTTATAACTGGCATTGCGACTAAACCAGCCATTTTTCTAAAAATATTTTTGGAAAATGATTTTTTTAGATTGTAGCTAATTAGCGACATTGATGCTTGGAATGTTTTTAATACAGCGTTTCCAACAAAACCATCTGCTACCATTACATCTGAGTCATCTTCAAAAATTGATTTTGGTTCTTCATTTCCGATAAAGTTAATTTTTGTGTTTTTTGAAAGCAGTTTGAATGCTTCTTTAGAAACTGCATTACCTTTATGATCTTCAGTTCCGTTTTGGATAAGTGAAACTTTTGGATTAGTACTTCCAGCAAGAATTTGGTGATAAATCGAACCCATAATAGCAAGTTGCTCAAGAGTTGGGGCATCAGCGTCAATAACAGCACCTAAATCCATTACTACTTTGAATTTACCAGTCTTTGTAAATAAAATACCTGCAAGACCTGGTCTAACTTTTTTTGTGATAGGTTTTGACGTTAGAAATGACCCTGCAATATAAACGCCGGTGTTTGCACAAGAAACAATACCGCCTAAATCTTTATCTTTTTTTAATTGGGCAATAGCAATTGAAAGTGAAGCGTGTGGTTTGGTTCTATATGTTAACGGGTTTGTATCATCCATTGTTACAACATCTGTTGAATGAATAAATGAAATATTAGAAGGGTAATTAGAAATTTTATCAAATTCTAATTTTGACCCAACCATTACAAGTTCTGCTTCTGGATTAGATTTGGCAAAAGCAATGCCAGCATTAATAGCTTCAATACTTTTAGCTTCTCCACTCATTACATCAAATATGATTTTTGCCATATTATTTTTCACCTCCAACAATAAATGAATAAATTGGTTGTTTACCGTCTAGTATTTCAACGTCAATATCTTTATTTTCTAATTCAGTAATAAGAACTTCTTGAGACATAGCTTTTTTACCTGTGATAACAAATGCAAATTCTAAATCTTGTTCTTTAAACATGATAGCAATATTTCTAAAAATTTCTGGTTTAGTAACTGTATTGAAAATGATTTTACCATCTCTTATTGCAATATAATCTTTTTCTTTGATTTTTTTATTTTTATAAGTTGTGTCTTTCATTGCTCTTGTAATCTCAATTGTTATTGTATTATCAAGAACTTCTTTCATTGAATCTTTAATTTCTTTTGAATCATCTTCTGATACAAATTGCATTAGGCAATTGATACCTTCTCACATTGTTTTTGTTTCAATAATATGAATCTTTTTATCTTTAAAATCTTTTTTGGCTTGTTTAGCTGCCATAAAGATATTTTTGTTGTTAGGAAAAATAAAATATTCATTTGCTTTAATATTTTCAATTGCTGTAATGAAATCTTGCGTGCTTGGGTTTGCAGTTTGTCCACCATCAATGACTTTGTGTACACCTAATTCTTTGAATTTTTTGGTAATGCCTCTACCTGATGACACAGCAATAATTGCTTTATCTAAATTATCAACAATGTCATTGTTATCAACTTGCTCTTGCATATTATTTATTTTAATTTTTATTAAATCACCAAATTTTTGTCCTGCATCAAGTAATTTACCTGGGGTTTTAGTATGAATATGAACTTTTACTAATTCTTCATCATGCACCACAACAGTTGATGAACCGAATTTATCAACTGCTTTTTCAAGTTTTTCTTTTTTAAATTTTTCAATATCATTATCGGCTAACCTTATAATAATTTCAGAACAAAATCCTACTTCTTCAAAATTATGCTTGATAACAGCAGTATTCATTTTTTCTTTTGGAGCTTCAATTTTTTCACCTTTAAAAACTTTAATCATTCCTTCAATAAATAAACCAAGGCCAAAAGCTCCTGAGTCAACAACATTAGCTTCTTTTAACACTGGTAATAAGTTTGGAGTATTTGCAACAGTTGCTTTAACTACATCTAATACTTCTGCAAAAAATGCTTTAAATGGGATTTTTGATTTTTTAACTTTTTTAAAATCATGGGTTTTTGCATGTTCAGCCAAAGATTTAGTTAGAGTAAGAATAGTTCCTTCGACGGGATTCTTAACCGCTTTGTAGGCAAGATCTTTTGCTTCAGAGAAAATCTTGACAAAATCTTGTTCTACAAGCTCCTTTTTTCCTTGAACTCCAACTGAAATACCTTTTAAAAATTGTGAAAAGATAACGCCAGAGTTTCCTGATGCAGCAAGTAGTGATGATCTTGAAAATACAGCAGCAATTTCTTCAATTGATGAATTTGCATCAATTGATGAAATAGCCTTTTTAGCTGATTGAATTGTAATGTTCATATTTGTTCCAGTATCTCCATCTGGAACTGGAAAAACATTTAAATTGTTAATTTCTTCTACTCTAATAGAAAGGTTGTTGGCCCCTCCGATCAGCATGTCTTTAAATAGTTTTGAATTTATTTTTTTCATTAAAACCCCTTTTGTCGCTTGTAATTATACCATTATTTAAAATAATTTTGCTTAAATACAAATATTAGTTGTATTAACTTGTGCAATAATGTATAATCTAATCAATACTAAAAGGAGAAAATACCATGGCAAGAAAATCAGATCTAACAGGTAAAGGGCCTCTTTTTGGAAACCACAGATCACATGCAATGAATGCAAATAGAAGAAAGTGAAATGTTAACTTACAACAAGTTAAGATAAAGGATCCAAAAACAGGTGAAATAATCAAGTTGAAGTTAACAGCAAAAGAAATTAGAACATTAAAAAAAGCTGCTAAATAATTAGCTGCTTTTTTTAATTAGTTTTATTTTGATAAATTATTTTAAAACAGCAAGAAGTTTAGTTTTTAATTCTTCTTTATCTATTATGTTAGTTAAAAGAATTTTTTTACCTTTAAAGGTTTTTGTTGCATCATCTAAATCTTTTGAGACTACTAAAATTTCTGCATTATTATCAAAGCCTGATACATCACTATGAGTAACTTCATAACCATTAATACCAGCATCATTTATAACATTTTTAATATTTAATTCTACCATGAAAGAAGAGCCTAGACCCATTCCGCATACAGCAACTATTTTTTTCATTTTTCCTCCAATAGTTTTATTTATAACTGAGTTTAAAATTTTATTTTACTACACTAATAATCTTGATCAGCCTTATTACCAGAAATTAATGCTAGCCCTGATGATGTTCCAATACGATCTACTCCTAAACTAATGTATTTTTGTAAATCTTGACGAGTTTTTACTCCTCCTGCTGCTTTTACTTTAATTTTACCTTGTGCAGCATCTAGCATAACTTTTACAACTTCAGATGTTGCGCCTTGACTGGCAAAGCCAGTTGAGGTTTTAATAAAATCTGCATGTGCATCAATACATAATTGACTAGCTTTGATGATTTGTTCATAAGTTAAATATACTGTTTCTAAAATTACTTTTAAAATTTTATTTCCAATAGCTTTTTTAACTTGCATGATATCATTTACTACATAATCATAATCTTGGTCCAAGAACTTACCTATATGCATTACCATATCTATTTCATCAGCGCCATTTTTAACGGCATATTTTGCTTCTGCAACTTTAACTTCTGTTGGGTTTGCTCCAAAAGGAAAACCAACAACGGAGACAATTTTAATATCATTATCTTTTAAATATAATTTTGCTTGCTCAACTCATGTAGGTTGGATGCATACAGCTGCAAAATCATATTTAATTGCTTGTTGGCATATTTTTTTTATATCTTTAGCTACAACATTTCCTTTTAATGTTGTGTGATCTATATATCGAGATAATTTCATTTTTTTCATAATTGCTCTTTATTTTGGTTTTGCATATAATTAAACTCTTTTTCTTTTTTCAATTATAGTGATAAAGAATGGGATTGAGAATAATGCAAATGATATAAGAAGCACTGCTGTTGCACCATTTTTAGCTAGAGTTCCTAACAAAATACCCATAACACCAAAGTCTGAGTCTCCAAATGTTGTGTTGGCAAATCCTAAGTTGCCTAGAACTGGTAGCAATAGAACTGGTAGGAATGTAATTACAAGCCCTTGAACAAAAGAACCAATTACAGCTCCTTTTCTTCCACCAACAGCGTTAGCTAGAACACCTGATGTTGCTCCCAGAAAGAAGTGCGGTATAACTCCTGGCAGAATAACTGTTGTTTTCATAGCAATAAGAATTACCATTCCAACAATTCCTCCAACAAATGATGATAAGAACCCAATAATAACAGCGTTTTCTGCAAACGGAAATACTACTGGGCAGTCAAGAGCAGGTTTTGCTCCTGGAACTACTTTATCAGCAATACCTTTAAAGGCTGGCGTAATTTCTGTAATAATTAACCTAACACCAGCTAGAATAATAAAGATACCAGCAGAGAATGTGATAGCTTCTTTAATTGATCAAACAATGTAATTTGATCCAATTCCTAATTTTGTCACTGCATCTGGACCGGCTTTAAGTGTAACAATTAAGAATAGAATTGACATTGTTAAAGCAATAGAAACTGATGAATCTCTTAGGAACCCAAGATTTTTGGGGAATTTAATTTCTTCAGTTGATTTGGAACCTTTACCGACAACTTTACCAACCGCAATAGCTGATAGGTAACCAATTGTTCCAAAGTGACCTAAAGCAATGTCATCATTACCAGTAAGTTTTCTCATTGTTGGCTGCGCTAATGCCGGGAATCAAGTCATTGTAAATCCTAGAATAAGTGATCCAGCCAAAATTAGCATGCCTCCTTTAATTCCTGCAACTTCAAGTACAACTGCAATTAGACAAGCCATAAACAGTGTGTGATGTCCTGTTAAGAAAATATATTTTCACTTAGTAAATCTAGCAATAATAATGTTAGCAACCATACCACCAACCATAATTAAGGCTGTGGCTTGACCAAATTCACCTAAAGCTAGTGAAACAATTGCTTCGTTGTTTGGAACAACACCAGTGACATTAAATCCTGTTTGAAATAATGAACCAAAATTTCCTAATGCCTTAACTAAAACTCCAGCTCCAGAACCTAGAACAATAAACCCAAGGATTCCTTTAAAAGTTCCTTTAATTACATCTGATGCTCCTTTATCTTTTTGCAGTATTAAACCAAAAAAGATAAATACACCCAACAAAAGTGCTGGATCAGATAAAATATCTTTAAAAAATGTGATCATTTTTTTCTCCTATTTTTACAAACATTTTTTTTCTTACATTACTCTGTTTAATAATATTACTTTTTACCAATTTGGGAATGTTAATTATATTAATATTTATTTAAAATATTTTCTATTTCTAAAATTGAAGTGCAATTAATTAAATTTTGCATTTCATTTTGGACTAGGCCCATCAATGCCTTAACTGCTTCTAAATGGGAAGTATTATCTACACTTGCAAGTGTTATGAATAGTTTTGCACTATTACCTTTTGGAAATTTTACAGGATATTTAAAAACTGTTAATTCCATAGACATTTTATTTACTCCATCTTCTGGCCTTGCATGGGGCATGGCAAAATTTGGGGCAAGACAAATGTATGGCCCTAATTCTTTTACATTTGAAATTATTTTATCAATATATGTTTGATTAATAGAATTAGATTCTTTTAAAAATTGTGCTGAAGATTTAATGGCTTCTTCTCAACTTTGTTTTGAATCAATAATTTTAATATTTTTTGAAATTAATTTTTTTAACATAACTAAATTTGAGAGCTTTCACTCATGTTTATAATATCATAAATTTAAAAAACAAAAAAATTAATGTAACTAATTACATTAAAATGTTTTTTTATTTTATAAGCTTATTTACAGCTTTGTTATAATTTTTTGATCCAAAAATATATGAACCAACAACTAAAACATCTGCACCAGCTTCGATAATTTCTTTAGAATTAAAATCCTTAATTCCACCATCAACTGCTATAATAAAATTATGATTATTTTTTAATTTTGCAAATTCTGCAATTCTTTCAAGTGATCCCTTAATAAACCCTTGCCCACCTTTTCCTGGTTCTACAGACATTACTAGTAAAATATCAATATCATTAAGATATGGTTTAATTAATTTTGCATCAGTATTTGGTTTTAATGAAATCCCCACTTGAACTCCAAGTTTTTTGATTTCTTGTATTGTAGTTTTTACACATTCTGCTGCTTCGTAGTGAAACGTAATTGATTTTGCTCCTGCAGCTGCATATTTTTTTGCTTGAGTGATTGGGTCTACTACCATTAAGTGAACATCGTGATGAAATCTTGTATGTTTTGATACTTGTTTCATTTGTTCTGGATTATATGTTATTGCTGGAACAAATTTTCCATCCATAACATCAAAATGAACTCATTTAATAGATGGGTGTGTAAGTTGCTCAATTTCTTTATCAATATCTGATCAGTCAGCAGCAAGTAATGATGGCGCAATTATTGTCATGTTATTTTCCTTTTATATCATTAACTATAGAAACATAGTTATTGTATCTATTTTTAGTAATAGTTTTTTCAACTTCTTCTTTAATTTTGCAAACAGTTTCTTTAATGTGGAGGCAATCAGAAAATTTGCATTCTTTTGATAGTTTTGCAAAATCTTTAAAAAGTTTTGCTAATTCTACTTTTTTTATTGCCACTTGTTGAATTGATGAAAATCCTGGTGTATCACAAACTAAACCATCAAATAATCTATAAAGTGTGTTTTTAGTGGTTGTATGCTTTCCTCTATTGAGAGCATGTGATATTTCATTTGTGGCAATATTTAAATCTGGTAATAAATTATTTAAAATTGTAGATTTGCCAACTCCAGATTGCCCAGCAAAAATTACAACCCTATTACTAATTTGTGATTCAAATGGTTTGGAATCAAAATTATTTATATCACTTTGTATAATTTGATATCCGGCATTTTTATAATCAATAATAATTTGATCATATTCATTTTTTTTAACAAGATCTTTTTTGGTAAAAACAAGTATAGGTTCAATTTTATGAAATTCATAAAATAATATTAATTTGTCTAAAAGCAATGTTGACAAATCAGGCTCTTTAAAAGACATTGTAATAAAGGCCTTATCAACGTTTGCTGTTTTTGGTCTTGTAATAAAATTTTTACGTTCTAAAATATTTGTGATGTAGTTATTTTTTAAATCAACTTCAACATGATCACCACAAACTATTTTATTGGTTAGTTTAATTTTTTGACTAGCACTACAGTTAATAATTGCTTCATTTACTAAAACTTGGAAATTATCTTTAACTGCCTGCATTACAATACCTTTAGATAACATATTTTATAAATACTCCTATTAATATTATAAATATTGCAGCAATAATTGCTAATGATTGTTTTGGTAATTCAATTTTTTTATTTTTTTTACCTTCATCTTTTAATTTTTTCAAATCAAAAGAAGGTGCAAACTTATTAATAACTTTAATTTTTGTTTCAAATTTTCTTGAAGCATCAAAAACTGTTGATAAATCATCATGCATTTCTTGGAAAGATTGATACCTTTGCTTGGGCAGTTTTGCTGTAGCTTTAATTAAAACGTTTTCTAAAGCTTGAGGCATATACCTTACAATATACTTTATGCTTGGTAAAGGTGATGAAATGTGTTTTCTTCTAATTTTTTCTCTTTGCTCAAATTCAGATGATTCATTTCCGTCTTCAGTAAATGGCCTTGATCCAGACAACATTTCATAAAGCATTATTCCGATAACATAAATTTCAGATTCAACTGTTGTTGTATATTTACTTCAGATTTCAGGAGGAAGGTAATATGGTGTTCCTGCTACTGTTGTGACTTGAGTAATTCCAAGGTGGGTACCAGTTTTTTTGGCCAAACCAAAATCACATAGTTTTATTTTACCAGAGTTTGTCACCATAATATTTGCTGGTTTTAAATCTCTATGTAGAAAATCATTTTTATGCATAACTTCTAAAACTGAAAGAAGTTGCATTGTGTAATCAACTGCTTCTTCTGGAGTTAACATGACTCTTTTTTTAATAATAGTTTCTAGATTTTGGCCATCTACAAATTCTTGCACCAAAAAATTTGCTTGAGGTGTTAATTTGAAATCATAAATTTCAGCAATATTGTCATGGTTTAAAAATGTCATAGAAGTAATTTCTGATTCAAATCTTTTTAATGCCTCCGGTTCGGTCTTGTGCAGTAATTTTACTGCCACTTTTCGACCTGTATGTTTATCTAAGGCCAAAAATACAGTACCATACCCTCCATTACCCAGATCTTTTATAGTTTCATATCTGTTGTCAATTATCATTAAAATTCTCCGATTAATATTGTGTTATTATCTCTTCCACCATTTAAGTTAGCTGCATCACATAAACCAATTACAGCAGATTCTATGCTGTTTGAATTCATAATTATTCTAACAATTTCTGAATTAGATAGTTCAGAATAAATTCCATCTGACATCAGCAGAATATAGCTACCTGCAATTAATTCTGTGGAAAACCAATCGATGACAAAGTTTTTTTGATAACCAAAAACATTGTATAAAACAGAATTGTATGGTGATGTTGCTAATTGCCTCTTGTTTAGTTGTCCTTGTTTATAAAGTTGGTTTGCTAATGTGTGATCCTCAGTTATTTGTATAAGTTTTTTATTATGGAGCACATAAGCTCTTGAGTCTCCAATGTTTGCAATATAAACTTTTTTACCAACACCTATGGCTACACAAAGAGTAGTGCCCATGTCTAGATACTTTGAATCTTCTTCTATTGTTAATTTATAAAGTTTTAAAATTTCATCTGTGGTCTTTTGAAATCATTCCTGGATTTCAACTGAATTTAAATCACGAAATTCTGGAGCTAACTTATATTCTTCAATAATAGTGTCCACGGCGGTTTGAGAAGCAACTTCTCCACCTTCTTGTCCACCAATTCCATCACAAACCACTGCAATAAATTCACCACCAGCTTTTTTATAAAAACCTAAAGCGTCTTCATTTATTTCTCTTATTTTACCAACTGTAGAAAATGTAGCAAACTCCATGAATACCCTTCCTTTTTTATTTATTAAGTTCTTTTAAAATGATCTCCTCGATTTCTTTTGCAGCTTTTTTCACATCGTGGTTGACCACTTGATATTTGTACATATTTTGTTCTTTAATTTCTTCTTTAGCTCTTGTAATTCTTGTTGCAATTGACTCTGGTGTTTCTGTGGATCTTGATTCAAGTCGTAATTTTAATTCTTCAATTGAAGGCGGCAGTAAAAAGATTGATAAACAATCTGGGTAAAGTTCCAAAATTCTCTTTGCTCCGATTGTTTCAATTTCTAAAATAACATTAAAACCTTTTTTTAAAAGTGAATCTACATAAGGTTTTGAAGTTCCGTATTTGTTGCCTGCAAATTCTGCCCATTCAATGAATTTATCTTGGTCAATCATTGATTGAAATTCTGTATCGTTAACAAAGAAATAATCTTGACCATGAATTTCTGCTTGTCTTTGTTTTCTAGTTGTATAAGAAATCGAAAAACCTAAATTTAAGTCTTGGTTTTTAGAAAAAATATCTCTTAATGTACCTTTTCCAGCACCTGAGGGCCCGGAATACAAAATGATTCTACCATTCATAATTGGCTCCTTTTGGTACAAGGTGTAAATATTCCTTGTTATCTTTTATTAATTGCTTCACTTGTGTAGAAGAAACATCTAAATTAGTTTGATAAAACTTAACGTTTAACCGGTCTCAGCATTCTTTGTACTGTTTAGCTAGATCTTTTTCATAAGCTAAATCTTCACTATTTCTATACCCTCTAATAATAGTTTGAATATTATGTTTCTTACAGTAATCACTGGCATATTGATTTCAATGTCCAATGATTACATTATCAAGTTTTAGTGTGTTAATTATATCAATTTTTGCTTCTAAATTAAAGTATGGGGTTTTTTCTTCGTTTTTCATAATAATAATATGAATTTCGCCAAAATCTTTTAAGGCTTTTTTTACAACCTCTAAATGCCCAATAGTAAATGGATCAAAAGTTCCTGGAAAAAGCGCTTTATTTTTTGGCATATTGTCATATCCTTGTTAATTTAGAAAAGTTTTTTTCTTTTTTAAGGTAAAAATTTTTATATTTCTTAGTTAATTTGGCGTTTTCAGGAGCTTCCCCAGTAATATATCCATTATCGGCAAGCATGTTATTTTCATCAATAAATTTCAATAGAAAATATAATGATTCTTCAGCGATTGGGTATGGTGGATCGATTAAGATTAATTCAAATTTTTGATTTTTAAATTGTTGAACCAAATCTTTATAATCCAATTTTACAATTTCTCACTCGTCTTGATTAACACTTGATAAATTTTCTGTTAAGATTTTTGCAGCTTTAATATCTAATTCATTAAATATACAAAATTTCATACCGCGAGAAATTGCTTCAAGACCTAATTGTCCTGACCCAGCAAAAACATCTAATGCCTTATTACCCGAAAGGTTGTGAGGTAACATATTAAATAATGTCTCTTTTGCTCTTTGCAATGTTGGTCGAGTTGTTGTTTCTTCTGGTGCTTTCATTTTTTTAGCACGATATTTACCTGTAATAACTTGCATTTGGGTTTCCTTAACTTATTTAATTATAGCACAAGGTTGTATCAAATCTTAACTTGTGATATATTATTTGTGGAAATGATAATAAACATTACAGCTTTTAAAAAATTATTATATAAAGAAAGGGACATATAAAATGATAAAAAAAGGTTTAAAAAAACCTACTCTTGTTTACGCCTTAGGTGGTTTAGACGAAGTAGGTAAAAACCTCTATGTAGTAGAGTATAAAGATGAAATCGTCTTAATGGACTGTGGGCAAAAGTTTGGTTCTAACTTACCTGGGGTAAACTCAGTTATTCCAGATTATGAATATTTGATTAAAAATAAAAAGAAAGTAAAAGTTTTAATTGTGACTCACGGGCACGAAGACCACATTGGTGGTATTCCTTACCTAATTAAACAATTAGACATTCATACTATTTATGCTCCAAAGATTGGTATTGCTCTTCTAGAGAAGAAATTCCAAGAATTTAGCATTAATTACCCTGGACTTGTAGAATATGATGGAACTACAGTAATTAAAACTAAGCATTTTGAAATAGAAATGTTTCTAGTTAACCACTCTATTCCTCAATCATATGGTGTTTCATTCCAAACTCCTAATGGTACTGTCGTAAACACAGGAGATTATAAATTCGATTTTACACCTGTTGGACCATCAGCGGATTTTGAAAAAATATCTGAAATTGGTGAAAAAGGAGTTGATTTACTTCTAGCTGATTCAACTAACTCTGAAATACCAGGTTTTACACCTTCTGAGTCAATTGTAAAAGAAGAAATAGAAGCAATTTTTGCAGAAGCTAAGGGGAGGATTTTAATAGCAACTTTTGCTTCTAACATTGATCGTGTAGCGCACATTGTTCAAACAGCAAAGAAAAATAATAGAAAAATTGTTGTTTTTGGAAGATCGATGGTTAAAGTTATTGAAATTGGTAAAAGAATTGGTTTGATTGAACAATCAGAAAATCTATTTGTAAAACCAGAGGCAATCAAAAAAATTGATGATGAAAATCTACTAATTCTTTCAACTGGTTCTCAAGGAGAGCAAATGGCTGCTCTTTCCAGAATCTCAAGAGGTGAACATGCTCAAGTTAAAGTCAAACCAAAAGATACAATCGTATTTTCTTCTTCGCCTATTCCGGGAAACACATTAAGCGTTATTAGGCTTATAAACACTTTAGCTCGTCTTGGTGCAAAACTAAAAATTCACAGAGAAGATGGAACGCTACACACTTCAGGACATGCACCACAAGGTGAGCAAAGAATTATGTTTGACCTTATGAAACCAAGAAACTTTATGCCGGTTCATGGCGAATATAGGATGCAAGTGGAGCATGGCGAAACTGCTAAAGAATGTGGAGTCGATGAAGACAAGGTGTTTATTTGCCAAAACGGCGACACAGTAGAACTTTTGAACGGAAAAGTTTCTTATGGCAAGAAAATTCATGCTGGAATTTTCTATATTGATCAAAACAATGATAAAATTTCAGATAAACTTTTCCAAGAAAGAGTAAAAATAGCTGATAACGGTATTATTGGTATATATGTTATTACAAATAAAACTGGATCAAAATTACTTACATCACCAAAAATCATTTCTAAGGGTTTTATTTATATTAAAGAAAATACTGAACTAATAAGAGACATTCAAAAAATGGCTTTTTATATTGCTAAAAAATATTCTGGAAATAAATTTGATGAAAATGCTATGTCAAAAGAAATGAATAAATCAATTTCTAGATTTATT
Organism: Mycoplasmatales bacterium; assembly: GCA_965214965.1. Taxonomy (GTDB): domain Bacteria; phylum Bacillota_I; class Bacilli_A; order CBDATW01; family CBDATW01; genus CBDATW01. Next base: position 214,678 of record OZ244030.1, on the reverse strand, counting down.
GGTAGAAAATTAAAAAGATATCCATTAATTAAAATAATTTTCTTAAAAAAATAAGGCAGAGCCTTATTTTTTATTTAACCAATGTTTTAATCCAATATGAATTAATTGATTCTCAACTGTGTATTTAAAATTTAAGTAATCTCTAACATAGTTATTAAATCCGCCTGTTACAATAAACTTAACATGAGGAAAAGAAGTATTTATAGATTTAACAAACATATTGATAGCATTTCCATGGCCTCTAAGAACTCCTGACAAAATGGCATCTTTTGTATTTTTTCCTAAAATATCTTTAGAAAATTTGGGAGTAACATTTGGTAATTTAAATGTACCTTCATCAAGAGATGAAAATTGTAATTTTATACCCGGCATAATGTTATAAGAAATAAATTGTTTTTCATTATTAACAAGAGATATTGTAGTGGCCGTTCCAAAATCAATAATACAAGTTGCTGTTTCATTTAAAATAGATGCACCAATTGCTGTTGCAATCATATCAGCACCTAGTTTTTCAGGCGTATCAATTTTTAGTTCGATTTCGTCTTGATTATCAAAAGCTAAACATTTAATTTCTGCATTGAATAATTTTTTAACTGATTCAATAACAAATGATTTTGTTTCATCATTAACTGAGCAAATAGCTACTTTCTTAATGTACAGAGGTGCTATGTTTTTTGATTTCATAAAATCCTTTAAGAAAGTAATGCAATCAATTTCTGAATTACACATTTTGCTTTCTAAAAGTATTACATATGATGTTTTTGATGAATCAAAGTTGAATGAAATAGCTGTATTACCAATATCAATTGTTAAAATCATTTTAATATCCTTTTTAGTATATATATTATATAATATTTTATATGAAAAGTATTACATTAGTTGCAACAGCATCAGTTGCCTTAATCAAATTTGAAGATTTGATTAATAAATTACGAAAAGAAAAATATGAAGTAAATGTTGTTGCCACCCCATCAGCATTAGAATATTTTCCTGATCTCAATAAGATGTTGACATTAGATATTAACAAATATCTAAAAGGCCCTACAGAGCATGTTAATTTGTCTATAAAAACTGATTTGTTTGTAGTTGCTCCAGCAACTGCAAATACAATTTCAAAGTTTGTAGCGGGATTTGCTGACTCTATGGCATTGTCTTCTCTTTTAGCTGCTAAACAAAAGATTTTGTGAGCTCCAGCAATGAATGATAAAATGCTTGAAGGCATTATTCAAAGAGACCATATAAAATGGTTAGAAGAAAATGGGCATTTTATAATAGGTCCAAACTATGGAATGCTAAGAGAAGGATATGAGGCTTGAGGAAGAATGTCTGAGCCAGAAGAAATCGTTGAAGTTATAAAAAATATTTTAAACCCAGTAAAAGATAAAAAGGTAATTGTATCATATGGCGCTTCAAGAGAATTTATTGACCCAGTAAGATTTGTTACAAACTATTCTTCAGGTAGGTTTGGAAAACTAATTCTTAAAAATCTAAGATTGCTTGGGGTCAATGCTCACGGTATTGATGCCGCTAATCATGGGCATGAAGAAATTTTTGAAGAGGCAAAAGATGCTTATATTTATGTATCTGCTGCAGCATTATCTGACTTTAAATTCAAAAAAGTTGAATCAAAAATTAAAAAAGGTAGTGGTCTTACTTTGGTCGGAAAGCCAACATTGGATGTGATTACTAAATTATCTAAAGAAAGTAATGTTAAAATTGTTGGTTTCAAGGCTGACGAATCAAAAGAAAACGCTATTACTAAGATGAAGCAATTAAACCTTGAAATGATGGTATGAAACAAACTTGGAACTATGAGTTCTGACAAAGTTAAAGGTTGTGTTCTGCAAGATGGTGTTGAAGTTGTTTTAAATAGCATGAATAAATATGATGCTGCAAAACTAATTGCACAAATGATAAAAGAAAAACTATTATAAAAAATCTCCTATGGAGAATTTTTATATTATTTTACATTCAGGTATTTTGTATTCATAATGTTGGCAAATTTTTGTTTTTCATTTTATTGATTTTTCAGGATAGAAATCATCGAAAATAGTAAATATTGCTCTATTCATTCTTAAATACCCTGAGTTTTGAACTGGAATTTTATTTCAGAAGTATAAACCTGATCCTAAGATTAGAGAAATAGATAAGGTTGCTGAAATCGAGTTAAATGCATCATTTTGCTTAAGTGCAATAATTGCAAAAGCAGTAATAAAACCCGAAAGCACACCAAGGAACATAAATCCTCTCGATATTGGATTTAAAACAAGTATCATAATGAAAACAAAAATGAAAGCATTAGATTTTGCTGTTTGTGCATAGAATTTAATAAATTCTACTCTTTCTAGAATATAACAAGCAATAAATGCTCCAAGTGTTAATTCTAATAAGTGCTCTGTCCCAAACCATATAGCTCCTGGAATGAAAAGAGATGCTAGGAAGAAAGTAATATATGAACCGATAATAATGAAGATTAGGTATCATTTATTACCTAGCATTTCTCGCACAGCAACACCGAAGCTAAAGAAAATAAATAAATCTATTCCCAAAGTTAATGGTGAAGGATTAACAAACACAGAAGTGAAAGGCCTTCATAATTGACCATTTATAAATGTCATCTCAAATGATGATGCACCAAATAAATTTGCAAGTTGAGCTGCTGAAAAAGGTTGGAAAGTTTTTCATTTAGGAGCTATCACAAACATTATAAGGTGTGCCGCTATTATTGAGAATACAAAAAACCTATGACTATCCATCATTTTTGTTTTATGTTTTTTAATAGATTTTTGTTGTTTTTGTTCTGAAAAGAATTTTATTTCATTCATAACTGAATGAAACTCTTCTTTTTCATCTGAAACTGTTTTTTCCATGGAATAATTTAAAGTAGGAAAGTTTTTTTGAATAATTTCAGATTTAAATTCTCCAGAAGTTGTTTTGAATATTTGTATTCCATCAATAATGTCATTATCTTTTACAAAGTCATTTGTTCCAACATATAAGATAGCTGTTTTAATTTTTATTTTCATTAACCTTCTTTGGATTCTTTTAAACATTTCAGAAATTCTTCCGACATCTCTATTGTATTCATCCATATCTGTGTAATCTTTTTTTAAAACGCATATAACTTCAAAATCTTTTCTAGTAATTGATTCAAGAAAAACTTCATCAGCCCCTGTTCTGGTAATGATTAATTTATATTTTTGGTTAACAATAAAGTGTTTAATAACTTTAAGAAGTTTTAAGTCAGTAATTTTAAACATTTTAGCGAAGCTCCTTTAATTTTTCTGTAAATTCTTTTGGTAAATTTGTTGTAAACTCAACATATTCTTCCGAAACAGGGTGAATGATGCCAAGTGTTTTTGCATGTAGAAACTGGCCAAAATCAGAAATATGTTTTTTTAAACCGTAAACCTCATCACCTAATACTGGATGATTTATATATTTCATATGAACTCTAATTTGATGTGTTCTACCTGTTTCCAGTTGCAATTCAATATAAGTGTGATTTTTAAATCTCTCTAACACTTTAAAATGAGTAATTGCATTCTTGGAGTTTTTTTCTTTTACTTCAAAAGTTTTTCTGTTATTTTCATTTCTGCCAATTGGCGCGACAATTCTACCAGTATCGTTTTCAATTACGCCATGTACTATGGCATGGTAAATTCGGGTATTTGTTTTATCTTTGAATTGTTGCGATATGTGGTGATGAGCATTATCTTTTTTTGCAAATACAATTGAACCAGTAGTTTGCTTATCTAATCTGTGAACAACTCCTGGTCTTTCTACCCCACCAACAGATGAAAGCTCGCCACAGTGGTTAATAAGTCCATTTAATAATGTTCCTTTAATATGCCCTGGTGCTGGGTGTACTACAACATTATTTGGTTTATTAATAACTATTATGTTTTCATCTTCAAAGATAATATCTAGATTCATATTCTCTGCCTGAATTTCTGTTGGAATTGGCTTAGGGATAGTGATTTCTATTTTATCATTATATTTAATTTTATGATTTTGTTTTATTATAACTTTTTCGTTGATAAAAACATGGTTATCTGAAATTAACCTTTTAGCATTTTCACGAGAAATGTTTAATTTAACTGAGATATATTTATCTAGTCTTTCTCCTGATTCATTTACAATGATAACTTCTTTTTGCATGTTTTTTTCTCTTCTTATTTTATTATATTTTTACATACGGAACAAATATTATCTTGGACACATACTTTATATCCCCTGCAGCGATCACAAACATCGTGTAATGTTTTTATAATTTCAATCTTAGCTGTTTCATATTCAGTTCCTGAATTATTTTCAAAAATAATCTCAGAAATAATTAGAAATCTTGCTAAATTTGCAAAATTTTTAATTGTGCTGTATTCATCTTTTAATAAAACCTTAACAATGCACTGAGTTGTTTTAGAAATATCTAAATCTTTTTTTGTATCTTCAATAGCTTTATTAATATCGTTTTTTACTAGTATCAGTTTCTCTAGTTGGCTCATTAATTCATTATCATATGCGATAACTTCTGGGGCTATCATATCTTCTAGCAGAACTGATTTTTGTTTGTTTAGTTTTTTAAATTGCATGTATGCTTCTTCTGTTGTAAAAGAAAGTATTGGAGCATAAACTCTTAAAAGAGTATCAACAAAGTGATGTAGCACTGTTTGAATTGCTCTTCTTTTTTTATCTTCAGGTTTTGTAATATAAAGAATATCTTTAATGAAATCGAAGTAGTTTGCTGAAATTTCGTTTAAGAAAATGTTGCCTTCAGCAATAATTGTTGAAAATTCATATTCTTCATATCATTTTGCAGCATTTTTGTTAAACTTTTGGATTAACATAAGTGCGTATTTATCATAATCTGAAAAATCTGTTACAGCATCTTTTTTGATATCAAAATCATATAGGTTGGAAAGAGCAAATCTGATTTTGAATCTAATGCTTCTGTAATATTCAGAAACTTGATTAATAATTTCATCTGAAATTCTAACATCTGCCTGATATTTAGTCGTAGAAACTCAAAGCCTTAAGATATCTGCGCCTTTTTGCGAAGTGATTCTTAAAGGATCCACAATATTACCTTTTGATTTTGACATTTTTTCACCTTTGCTATCAAGAACAAAGCCGTGACTTAAAACAGATTTATATGGTGCTTTTCCTGTCATTGCTACAGATGTGATTAGTGATGAGTTAAATCAACCACGATATTGATCGGAACCTTCAAGATACATCGAAATAGGTTCTTTGATTCCATTATTTTGCGAAATTACATAGTGTGATGAACCAGAATCAAATCAAACATCCATAATATCCATTTCTTTTTTAAATTCTCCATTTGGAGAAAAAGAATGAGAATAATTTTTGGGTAAAAGGTCTTTTGATTCTTTTTGAAATCAAATATTTGTACCATGCTTGGAAATTAATTTAATAATGTGTTTGTTTAACTTGGCATCAATAATTGGCTCTCCATTTTCTCCGTAGAAAATAGGAATTGGAACTCCTCAAAGTCTTTGACGTGAAATACATCAGTCTTTTCTATTTGCCATCATTTTATTTAGACGGCTTCCACCTCAACTAGGAATTCACTTAACATCCTTAATAGATGATATGATCTCATCTTTAATTTTTTCGACTGAACCAAATCACTGTGGAGTTGCTCTGTACATAACTGGTTTTTTAGTTCTTCAATCATGTGGGTAAGCATGTTTTAATCACTGCAGTTTCAGCAGCGCGCCACATTCATCTAGAGCTATTCCGATAGTTTTATTTGAATCTAATCAAAATTCACCAGCTGCAATAGGTGCATCATTGAAAAAGTAACCTTTTTCATCTATGTAGTTTATAATTTTTTCATTATTATCTTTGCAAATGTAAAAGTCGTCCTCACCATGAGCAGGAGCCATATGAACTAATCCAGTCCCTGTTTCAGTTGTAACATGGTGACCTAAAAAAACTTTCCCTGTTCTTTTAATTAGTGGGTGTAAATATTCAATTCCACTAATTTCTTTACCTGAAAAGATTTCACCTGCACTAAATTTTGTATCTAATACTTTCTCTATTTCTTCAAGACACTCAACAGCTATAACTAACCTATCACCATTGTACTCTACAATTGTATAATCAATTGATTCACCAACTGCAACAGCAACGTTTGCTGGAATAGTTCATGGTGTTGTTGTTCAAATAACTAAATTATCCTCTGCAGAAACTTTTTCATTTCCTTTTGAAACTTTGAATTTAACAAAGATGGATGGTGATTTAACATCTTGATATTCAATTTCTGCTTCAGCTAAAGCTGATTCTGATGAAGGAGATCAATAAATGGGTTTTAGGTCTTTGTGAATAAGACCTTTTTCTAGCATTGTAAAGAAAACTTCTAATTGTTTTGCTTCATATTCTTTTGTAAGAGTAATGTATGGGTCATCAAATCGACCAATCAGACCAAGTCTTAACATTTGTTCTTTTTGGATTTTAATTTGTTCTAATGCATATTTTTCACAAAGTAATCTAAACTCTGAGGGTGGAGTAGATTTTCTGTCTACACCGCTTTCTGTAATTTTTTGCTCAATTGGTAGCCCGTGAGTATCTCAACCAGGAATAAAGTTAATATTGTAACCATTCATTACTTTGGAGCGATTAATAAAATCTTTTAAAATTTTATTTAATGCATGTCCAACATGGATATTTCCATTTGCATAAGGGGGTCCATCATGCAAAAAGAAAAGTTCATTATCTTTATTTTTTTCTTGAACTAATTTATATAGATTCATTTGATTTCATTTTTCAATGATACCCGATTCTTTTTTGCTAAGATTAGCTCTCATTTCAAAATCAGTTTTTGGTAAGTTTAATGTGTCTTTAAAGCCCATTTTTATTATTACTCCTCTCATAAAATTATATCAAAAAAAGGCTATTTAAGCCTTATTTTTCTTTTGGTGTAAAGATAAACTGATCATTATCTACTTTGGTTGTATCAGATTTGGTAGCATAAACAACACCTAGAATAAAGAATAAATATTGCCTTTTTTCATTTTCGCTAAATTTGTTAAAGTTAACGTGACAAATTACACCAGATAAAATTGCTTTAGCAATTGCTTCAACTTCTTGCTTGCTTTTTGGGGCAAAAGTTTTAACTTTAGTTTTGTTTTGTCTTTCCTTTTCTTCTGCTTTATGTTCTTGGATGATTTGAGAATCTTTTTTTACTTGTTTTTGGAATTTATCCATAATTTTTTTAAACATATTAATCCTCCATTTCTTCTGGAAGCATGAAATCATCTTCTATATCAAAAACAGTATTATCTAGTTCTGTTGTATCATCATACATTGAACCACCATATGTTTCTGAATGTGCATTTTCTTTTTCAACTTCTTTATTTTTAATGCTACTATCATTTTTTTCTTCATCAATTGAAATAAATTTTGTTTCTAATTGGTCTTCATTAGAAAAATCTTCTATATTGAATTCAATTTCATCTTCAATTTTAAATATATTTTCTGAGGTTTGAGGAGTTAGTGTTGTTTCTTCAGCCACAGACTCTTTAATTCTTTCAGCAATTTTTCTTTGTGTGTAAGCATCTTCGTTAGACCCTTCTTTACTTAATTGTGTTGCAATTATTGACACCAAAATTTCATCAGTCAATAAATCATCATATGTTAAACCATTATATACATCAATATCTTGGTTCATAGAAATGATTCTTATTTGCTCTACAACTCTTTGAGATGTTAAAGCTGTTGCATTTTTTGGGTTAACTTTCACATTCATAATAACCTGGCCACAACCAATCATTGTTCCTTCAAACAAAGGATCTTCAACAGCTTGGTTTACTGCATCTTTTGCTGCCTCTATACCAAAACCTGTCCCCATAGCAATAATTGTTTGCCCAGCATTTGTCAATACAGCATTAACATCAGCAATATCAATATTAATTTTTCCTGTTTCATTAATTAGTGATCAAATTGTTCTAATTGATTTTGTTATTTGAGAATCAATTTTTTTGTAAGCTTCTTCAAAACTTAAATCTTGGCTTTGTGCAATTAGTTTTTCATTTGAATATAGTGTGTATGAATCTGAAAATGAATCCATTAACTTTATTGCATTTAAAGCAGCTAAGCGTTTTCTTGAGCCTTCAAAATCTGCAGGTAAAGTAGCAAGAGATATTGAAAGCGCACCTGCTTCTTTAGCATATTTAGCGATTTGTGGCCCAGCGCCTGTACCAGTACCCCCGCCTAATCCATATACTGTAATAACAATGTCTGCATTTGCTATTTTTCTATCAATAGCTTCTCTTGATTCTTCAGCTGATAATTTACCTTTTTCTGGATCTGAACCTGCCCCATGACCTTGAGTGGCTTGTGCACCAATTTGAATTTTTTCAACAGTTGAATTTCTGCTACTTAAATCTTGTTGATCTGTATTTATCATTACAAATTCTAGTCCTGGAATTGTTTCTTGGGAATACTCTTCAATGATATTACATCCAGCACCACCAATTCCTAGAACAAGAATTTTAAATTGTGATTCAAATTGCATAATATTAGACTCCTTTCTTTTTCATCAGTTTTTTTAGTTTTTGAAATAGTCTTGACTTTGGTTTATCTTGTCTGAATCAATTTGTTACATCTAATGAGTTAGCCTCTAAATTTTGTAGTTGCCTTTGTTTAATATATTTATCTGTTAGGTATAGCGAACCTAGTAATGAAGTTAATTCTGGCTTTCTTGCGCCTATTACTGTTGGTATATATACTCTAACCATTTGTTTTGTATGATACTTAGCGAATGCTTCAAGGTTTGTAAAGTTTGCTGATCCCCCTGTAAGTATTAAATCTATTTTTTCTTGTAAATATTTTTTTTCTTCCAAAATATTCATTGCTTCTTTTAAGATTTTGACCATATTTCTTCCAACAATTTGATTTAGATCAGTAATTGTTCATTTTTTACCTTTGTCATCAACATGAATAACTGTTGAATTTCTTCTGCCTAATTGTGTGTATTTATGTTTGATTTTTGAAGCAAAACCATAGCTGTTTAAATCAAATAACTTGTTAATTTCATGAGTGATATTTTTGCCTGATCATTCAATTGTATGCGATTCCAAAAGCACTCCTTTAATGAAAATTGACATATATGTTTTATGGTGTCCAATATCTAATAGTACTGAAATATTTTTATCAACTTTTAGTTCATTTGATATAGCAATAGGAGAAAGTGTAATTGATGTTAACTCTAGCCCTGCTTTTTTTAATGTATGCTTGTATTTATCAAAAGCTACTTTTGGAATTGTATAAATTTCTGAAGTAACAGATAGTTCTGAGCCTTGTACTCCTTGATCTAAATAAGATTTTGAAACAGCATATCCGTCTAGTTCAAATTTTCTTGGTTGTGTATAAATAATTTTTCTTTCAATTTCATCAACTTGTGAATTACAAGCCTCAATTGCATTTAATATGGCACTAGTATTTACCACTTTGTTTTCATTATTGATTCTTGTGGTACCAACAGAAATAGATAATTCCATGTCTTGTGGAGGAACAGAAAGTGAAACGGATTTAATACTTACATGCAAAGCGTCATTAAATGAATTAATTGCTTCTTTGATGTTTTCTGCAACTTCTTCTACATTATGTATTTTTCCATTTTTAAAACCTGAGGCAGATGTTCTTTTTACCACTATTTTATAAACTGAAGCTTTTTTGTTTTGAATCGATCCAGCCATTAACTTAATTGTTCCTGAACCTAAATCTATAACTGCATGTACGTTTTGGTTTTTCATAATTATCCTTTTTTTCTAACTACTCTTAATGTAGCGCTTTTTGATCTTCTGTTTTCTTTTAATTCTGTCTGATTTGCTTTAATTGGTTTTTTATAAGGTAAAAAATATTTTGTATCATCAACATCAATAATTGGTATTTCAGTTGGAGTTTTAGTTGGAGTCGTAATTTTTGCAAAAAACTTTTTAACAATTTTATCTTCTAATGAGTGAAATGTAATAACTGCGAGTGTACCGTTGGGTTTTAGAATTTTAATTGCTTGCTCTAATGTTTTACTTAAAATCCTAAGTTCATTATTAACTTCAATCCTTAATGCTTGAAATACTTTTTTAGCTGGATGCTTGGTTTTTTTGTAAATAGCTGGTGTTGCCTCTTTAATAATATCTACTAATTGATATGTTGTTTCAATTACTGCTTCTTCTCTTTTCTGAATAATCTTGCGCGCTATTGACTTGGAATATTTTTCTTCGCCATATTTATAAAAAATATCAATTAGTTCATCTTCTGAATATTCATTAACAATTTTCTTAGCATTAAGTGATTGGTCTTTGTTCATTCTCATGTCTAAAGGGCCACATTGTTGATAGGAGAATCCTCTATCAGGATTATCAAGTTGTGGTGATGAAACTCCGATATCCATGATGATTGCATCTACAGGTTTTTCAATATATTCACTTAAGTTTTCAAAGTTATCTTGAATTAATGTTTTATTTTTAAATTGTGCTAAGTGCTTTTTACAATATTCAATTGCAGTGCTATCTTGGTCAAAAGCAATATAATGTGATTTATCATCTAATTGTTCTAGAATAATTTTTGCATGACCACCACGACCAAGTGTGCAGTCGACTATTATCATTTCTTTTTTAATTTGAATTGCTTCAATTAATTCATTTGCTAAAACAGGAATATGCTTATTACTTGTTTGCATTTTTCTTTTCCGAAAGTTTTTTAGCTATCTTAATAATTTCAGCGTTTAGATTTGATTTTTGAGATTCGAATTTTTTATTATAAGCATTTGCTTCTCATACAATAATTCGATCACCGTTTCCTACAACTACAACTTCTTTATTTATTTTTAGTTGTGTAACAATTTGGTGAGGAATGTTAATTCTACCAATTGAATCAATTTTCATTTCGTGTGTTTGTGCATTTAAGAAAATTTTAATTTGTTTAGCCTCGATATCAAACTCATCAAAGGAATTTAAAAACTCTTGTCTTTTAATATGTGTATCATTCATTACGATTTCAACATATTCACCTGTTAAATCAACATTAAGAAAGATTTTTCCTGTAATTAGTTTTCTAAATTTAGCTGGAAGAGCAAGTCTTCCTTTGTCGTCTATATTGTGATTTGATTTACCAAAGAACATTTTTGCCCTCCTTATATTTTCTTGGCTATATTATACCACTTTATACCACTTTTATTTGTTTTTATTTTATAAAAACAGATTTAATATAAAAATTTGCAAAAAAAACAGCAAAATGCTGTTTTTAGTCATAATTATAACTTTAAACTAAAGATACTTTTTACCATCGTAAGTTCCACAGTCTTTACAAATTGTGTGTGGTTTATTTGGTTCACCACATTGCTTGCAGATGATAATTGTTGGAGCTTCTAATTTAAAATGTGTTCTTCTTTTCTTTTTTCTCGTTGTAGATACCCTACGCTTTGGTACTGCCATGCCACAATCCTCCTTTAGTTTTTAGTGCTAAATAATTATAAATTATTTGCTTATTAAAGTCAATTATTCTTTTTTTAATCTTGGAAAAAGGTTAATTTTTTTACTAATTTTAACACCGTTATTTTTATTAAAATCTAAAATATTTGCAAGTGTTGGTTTAGCAATTCCATATTGTTTGAAGGTTTTGGGAGCGGTCACATTAAGGACTGGTTCCAACATAAATGAAACAACCTCTATTGCCTTAACTACATTATTAATAACTGAGGATAATTCAATTTTTTTACCTTCTTTGGCTAAATTTCAAGGTTCAGTATCAGAAATATATTGATTAGCAGAATCTGCTAATGCAATTGCTGATTTTAAAGCTATTGAAACTTGGTATTTATCCATTGATAAAGTGTACTGTTGATAAAAATGTGAAATATCTTGTTTAATTTTTATATCAAACATATTTTTTGTTTCTTGATTATTTGGAATAATACCTCCAAAATACTTATCTATCATCGAATGTGTTCTTGAAACTAAGTTTCCGTATTTATTAGCTAAATCTGTATTGTATGTTTGCAAAAATCTTTCTTGGGAAAAGTCTCCATCATTTGTAGTAGAAATTTCTTTTGCAAGATAATACCTAACATGTTCTGCTCCATATTTATTAATTAATTCTATTGGATTAACAACATTGCCAAGTGACTTAGACATTTTAGTTCCCTCTGATGTAATTCATCCATGGCCCATAACTGTAATGTTATTTTTCATAATATTTAAGTTTTTTAATATAACTGGTCAGTAAATTGCATGAAACCTGATGATTTCTTTACCTACAAGGTGTAAAATTTCAGTATCATCACTTCAGTATTTATCAAATAGTTTAGTATTATCAGAACCATAACCAAGTGCTGTTATATAGTTAGAAAGTGCATCTATTCAAACATAAATAACATGGTTAGGGTCTTCTTTTACTTTAACACCTCAATTAAATGTGGTCCTAGAAATAGAAAGATCTTTTAATCCTGGATCAATAAATTTAGATAACAATTCTGTTTTATTTTTTTTAGGAATCAAAAAATCTTTTTTATAAAGTTCTTTAATAAAGTCAGATTTATCAGATAATTTTAAAAAATATGATTCTTCTTCGACATCTTTTAAAGGTCTTTTGCAATCAGAGCAAACATATATTCCTTCTACTTTTTCAATTTGAGATAGTTGTCAATTTGATTCACAAGGAGCACAATATTTACCTGTGTAATACCCTTTATAAGCCTCACCTGATTTAACTAACTGTGAAAATATTTTTTGAACAGTTGATTTATGTGCCGGATCTGTTGTTCTAATGAACTGATCATAATTAATGTGTAGCATTGATCAGAGATTTTTAAAACTTGCAACTTTATCTTCAAGAAAATCCATTTCAGAAATTCCTTCCGCTTTTGCTTTCTCTTGAATTTTTTGGCCATGTTCATCTGAGCCAGTTAGAAAATACACATCATAACCTTGTGCTTTTTTATATCTAGCTAATGCATCGGCTAATGTTGATGTATATGCATGCCCGATATGTAGATCTCCTGTTGGATAATAAATTGGTGTAGTTATATAAAATTTTTTATTCATATTATCCTCTAAACTTGAAACCTTCTTTGGTACAAAGGTCTATAAATGATTTTCTGAATTCTTTTATTTCAGAATCTTTTATTGTATCTTTTGGATTATTGTAATTAATCTTTAAAGTCACGGCTTTTTTTGATTCATCAATTTTATCTCCAGTATATATTGATGTTACGGCAATGTCTGAAATTAGTTTTGAAGATTTTCTAGCAATCATTAATAATTTTGCGACTTCTAAATCTCTTGCCACATCAATTGTGTAGTCTTGCGAAACGTTTGGGTATATTGAAACTTCTTTGACTTTAACATCTGAAACTATTTGCAACATAATTACATCAAGTTTAATTTGTGCTAAATATACATCAGCTGTTTTTTGTTTTTTAATGATCATTGGATGAATTTGACCAATTCTTGCGATTAAATCTTTTCCCATGTAAATTTCACAAGCATTAAAGTGGTTAAAGAATTTGTTTTCTTTCATTGGTTTTATTTGATATCTTCTATTAAAAATTCCTAAATCGCTCATTAATGATTCAAATTGCTTTTTAATTGTGATAAATGATGCTGGCACAACAATATCATAAAGCGGATCATTTATTACATTACCCGATTGCATTATACCTAATTCTGTAAATGATTTTTCCAGATTATAAATTTTTGAAACTTCAAAAATATTAATATCTTTTACTCCGCGGTCACTATTTCATTTTATTACTTCTAACATACTAGGAATTAAAGATCTTCTCATTGTGGATCTTTCTTCCGAAAGCGGTTTTGAAAGTGTTGCATATTTTGTGGATTTAGAAATCTTAAAATCTTGTGCTTGATCTTTACTTGTCAGTGAATACGTGATAACCTCATGATTATTTTTTGCAGCAAGTAATTTTTTCACATTTGCAACAAAATCATATGAAGAATCATTTGATATAATTGTGGGCTTGAATTCACCAAATTTTTCTATAATGTTATCGTAGCCATTTATTCTTGCTAGTTCTTCAATTAGATCAGCTTCAATTGTAATATCAATTCTATACGCAGGGACTTCAACAATATTTCCTTTGTAATCAAATCCTAGTTTATTAAATATTTTTAAAACTTTTTCTTTTGAAATTTCAAAACCAAGATATTTCATAATAGAATCATAGCTAAAATTAATTTTAGTTTTTGCAATATCACTTTGACCAGAAAGTTCGGTAATATCAAATTTTGCATTTAATTCTTTTTCAAAAACAAACTTAATTCTTTCAATAGTTTTTTTAATGTTGTCTGGGCTTGTTTGTTTTGTGTATCTATTTGATGCATCTGTGTGCATTAAAGTTCTTTGTGATGTTCTTCTGACTGTTGGACCATCAAAACAAGCAACTTCCATAATTGCTTCTGTTGTGTTTAAATCTATCTTTGTTGATTCCGAACCAATCACTCCAGCAAGGCCAATTATTCCGTTATCATCAACAATAACCAAATCATCTTTAGTAACTTTTAGTTCTTGACCACCAATTGCGACAAAAGATCCTTCAAGACCTTTTCTAACTTTAATTTGACCTTTAATTTTTGAATAATCGTATAAGTGAATAGGTTGTCCCATTTCTTTTGCTACATAGTTATAAATATCAACAACTGTAGATACCAGAGAAACCCCTGATGTCGAAAGTAGTTGTCCAAATTTTGAATTTGATTCTGAATTTTTGATATTTGATATTTTTGTTAATGAAAAGCCAAGTGCTGCATTATTTTCAATGGAATTATCTACTTGTTTATATTCAATTTTTGATGTTTCTAATTCTTTTAGATTTTTTTCAAAGTACACTGCTAGTTCTTTAGCAATTTCATATACAGACAATCAATCCCCTCTGTTAGGAGTAACGTTTATTTCAAAAATTACATCATCTAAACCAAGAATTGAAAGCACATCTTCTCTACCAAGCTCTATTTCTTTTTCTTGCCTAAATATTCCAGTGGCTTGTTCTTTAGTTAGTAAGTCTTTAGGGTAACCAATTTCTTTTAGAGAACACATCATGCCGTTAGATTTTTGACCTCTAATTTCTGAAGCTTTAATTTTAAAGTTGCCTGGTAGCACTGCTCCTGGCAATGAAACAATTACATATTCTTCTTCTTTAAAGTTTTTAGCACCACAAACAATTTGTGTGACTTCTTTGCCAATATCTACTTGGCAAACACTTAACTTATCAGCATCTGGATGTTTTTCTTTTTTAACAACTTTACCTGAAACCAAACCTTGTGCATAACATAGTGGTTTGTAACCTTCTGTTTCTAGGCCTAAGTTATTTAAAGCTACGTTGATTTCTTCAGGAGTTTTATCTTTTAGATCAACATACTGGTTGATTCAATTTAATGTAAATAACATATTAAAACTCCTTTCTGAATTGTTTGTTAAATCTTAGATCGTTTCTATAAAAATCTCTAATGTCTTTTATACCAAACTTCAGCATAGCAATTCTTTCTACACCAAGACCAAAAGCAAATCCTTGGTATTTTTTAGAGTCTATTCCTGAGTTTTCTAAAACTTGTGGGTGAGTCATACCAGCTCCTAAAACTTCAATTCATCCAGTTTTTTTACAAATTACACATTTTTGTGCATTTTTACATGCAAAGCAAGAAATATCTACTTCTACTGATGGTTCAGTAAATGGGAAATATGATGGTCTAAATCTTGTTTCAACTTTATCACCAAAAATTCCTTTTAATAAATGGGATAGAGTAGCTTTTAAATCAGCCATAGAAACTTCTTTATCTATAAATAGGCCTTCTATTTGCATAAATTGATGTGAGTGTGTAGCGTCGTCATCATCTCTTCTATAAACTTTACCTGGGCAAATAATTTTTATCGGAAATTCTTTTTGTGATTCCATAATCTTAATTTGAACAGATGAAGTATGAGTTCTTAAAAGAGTGTCAGTGTTGAAGTAAAATGTATCTTGCATGTCACGAGCAGGATGGTTTTTATCTAAATTTAATTTTTCAAAGTTGTATTCATCTGAAACAATTTCTTCTCCAGTAGCAACAATAAAACCTAGCGGTGTTAAAAGTGACACTATTTTATTTACCACTTGTGTTAATGGATGTAGTGTTCCAAATGAGTCTGCACCTGTTGGTTGTGTGATATCAATTTTGTTTCTAGACATTTTAGAAAGCATCGCACTGGTTTCAATCTTCTCTAAACATTCACTAAAAATCTTTGATGCTTCTGCTTTAATTTCATTTACTTTTTGACCATATTCTGCTTTTTCTTCAACTTTTTTATTTTTAATTTCAGCCGCAAGCAAACTTATAATACCTTTTTTGCCGAAGTATTTTATTCTAATTTCTTCTAAAGCTTCTGCGGTTGAAACAGTTGCTAATTCTGAAGAAATATCTTTGATTACATTTGCCATTTTTACCTCTTAATGAATATATTATATCAAAATTGTTTATAATAAAAAAGGAGGCATAAATATGCAAATAAGAATATTTCACCCATATTTTAAATCGTCATTATTTTGTAAAGAATGGCTAAATAATTTTAATGAAAACATTATTAAAATTTATCAAGATGAAAACTTTGATATTAAAAAAGAAGTTGAAGAAATAAAAACAGAAAATGAACTAATATTTCTTTTCCCGCTTTGATGATATAATCCGCCTTGAAATTTTGTTAAATGGTTTGAAGATATAGCCAAACACAAACAAATTTTTAAAAATAAAAAGATCAAGGTAGTTGTTATGGCGGGTGGACAAGAATATCGATACAATTCAAAAACTATTACTGGAATTCAAAATATGAATAAATGAATTGATGAATTTTTAAATAAGCCAGCATGAGAAATTTATTATGGATGTATTCCTAAAAATATTGATGAAGCAAGAAAAGTGTGATTCAAACATTGAGAATTTGAAAAAGAGGTAAATAATGATTAAAAAATATTGATTTGGCCAAGGTGTCCAAAACGGTTTTGAAGTTATTACGAGTTCTAAAATAGAAAAAGACTTTAAAAAAATACAAACCGAAATGAAATCAAGTGATGAAATTATTTTTGGCTTTAACTGAAATAATGATACTAATTATGTTCCGTTTGAATTTAAAAAATGAATTGATAAAGTTATTGAATACGGAGTATATAACGAGGGTTTAAAAGCAAAAATTGAAATTTATAATGGCAATATAACTAAAGAAATTTATATTACTTCAATTATTAAATCTTTGGAATTTATAAAAGCTATTGTTACAATTAAATGAAAATAAAAAACTACTAAATGCAGTCTTTTTTATTATAGTAAGGAATATTATTCGATAATTTCGATAACGTTTCCGGCACCAACAGTTCTTCCACCTTCTCTAATTGAGAATTTTGTTCCAACTTCAACAGCAATTGGGGCAATTAGGTTAATAATAAGTTCTGTGTTATCGCCTGGCATAACCATTTCTGTTCCTGCTGTAAGTTCGATTGAACCTGTAACATCTGTAGTTCTAAAGTAGAATTGTGGGCGGTAGTTTGCAAAGAATGGTTTGTGTCTTCCACCTTCTTCTTTTGTGAGTGCATATACTTGTGCTTTCATTTTTGTGTGTGGGTTAACTGATCCTGGTTTACATAGGATTTGTCCTCTTTCGATTGCGTCTCTTTCAACACCTCTAAGTAGTGCTCCAACGTTTTCTCCAGCTTCAGCAAAGTCAAGAATTTTTCTAAACATTTCAAGTCCTGTAACAACAACTTTTCTTGTATCTTTAATACCAACGATTTCAACTTCATCGTTAACTTTAATTTTCCCTCTTTCAACTCTACCTGTTGCAACAGTTCCACGTCCAGTAATTGAAAATACATCTTCAACTGGCATTAGGAAGTCTTGGTCAACTGGTCTAGTTGGTGTTGGGATGTAGTTGTCAACAGCATCCATTAGTTCAATGATTTTTTCTTCTCATTTTGCATCACCTTCAAGAGCTTTAAGAGCTGATCCTTTAATAATTGGCGCATTATCTCCATCGAATTCATATGATGATAGAAGATCTCTAACATCCATTTCAACTAGTTCTAGAAGTTCTTCATCATCAACCATATCACATTTGTTTAGGAAAACAACGATTCTTTCTAGTCCAACTTGTCTTGAAAGTAGAATGTGTTCTCTTGTTTGGGGCATTGGTCCATCTGTTGCAGCAACAACTAGAATACCACCGTCCATTTGAGCAGCACCTGTAATCATATTTTTAACGTAGTCAGCATGTCCTGGGCAATCAACATGAGCATAGTGTCTTGCTTCTGTTTCATACTCGATGTGTGCTGTGTTGATTGTGATTCCTCTTTCTTTTTCTTCTGGGGCCGCGTCAATTGCAGCGTAATCTTTAGCTTCAGCAAAACCTTTTTTCGCTAGAACTGTAGCGATGGCTGCTGTAAGTGTAGTTTTACCGTGGTCAACGTGTCCAATTGTTCCAACGTTAACGTGCGGTTTGCTTCTGTCAAAATTTTGTTTTGCCATTTTTTTATCTCCATATTTTTTTAGTTTTTATTATTTTTTTTAATTTTAGGTATATCGATATGACCCCTAACCTTTACCCCGTTGGGTATCCCATAGTAAGTCAGTTAGAATTATATCAAAAAACACTTTTTGGTTCAATATTAATATTTGTGGGTAAATAGTATGAAGAAGTATTTTTATATTTTTGATTACTCTCATTCAATAGAAGCCGGTGGCTTAGTTGTGATATCATACAGTACTCTGTTAACACCTGCAACTTCATTTACTATTCTTGTAGATATTTTTTGCAATATTTCATGAGGTATTTCTGCAGTAGATGCTGTCATGCCGTCTACAGAATTAACTGCTCTTAATGCAATAGCATCCATATATGTTCTTGAATCACCCATCACACCAATTGAAGAAACATTTGGCAATATTGCAAAATATTGTCAAACAGTTTTATCTAAACCTGCTTTTGCAAATTCATCTCTTAAAATTCAATCTGCTTCTCTAACTTTTCTGATTTTTTCCTCAGTAATTTCTCCTAAAATTCTAATAGCTAATCCCGGACCTGGAAAAGGTTGTCTAAATACTAATCTTTTTGGTATTTGTAGTTCTAAACCAACTTTTCTTACTTCATCTTTGAATAAATCTTTAATTGGTTCAATAATTGTAAATTTAATATCTTTTGGCAAACCTCCGACATTATGATGTGATTTAATTGTTGCTGATGTATCAGTACCAGATTCTACTACATCAGAATAAATTGTACCTTGAACCAAGAAATTTGCATCCTTAATTTTGGCAGCTTCTTCTTCAAATATTCTAATGAATTCTTCTCCAATGATCTTTCTTTTGGTTTCAGGGTCGCTAACTCCAGTAAGTTTGGAAATAAAACGTTTTTTTGCATCAACTACAATTAAGTTAAAATCTCTATCTTCTTTAAAAATTTTAATAACATTTTCTGTTTCATATTTTCTCATCAAACCTGAGTCAACATAGATACAGTATAATTTATTTCCAATGGCTTTTTGTACAAGTGTTGCAGCAACAGAGGAATCAACTCCTCCTGACAAAGCACATATAGCTTTATTTTCTCCTATAGTTTCTTTTATTTTTTTAATTTTATTTTCAATTCACATTTCATTTGATCAATTAATTTTTGCTTTACAAATATTAAAAACAAAATTTTTCAATAGTTCTTTACCAAAAGGTGTGTGTTCTACTTCAGCATGAAACTGTATTCCGTAAATATCTTTTGTTTTATGTCTAAAACCTGCAACTGGACATGTTGATGTTGCGGAAATAATTTCAAAATCTCCTGAAACAGAAAGAATTTTATCATTATGAGACATATAACAAGTATTTTTTTGATCAATGTTTTTAAAAAGATCAGAATTTTCTAATTTGATTTCAGTATTACCATATTCAGAAAACTTTGCCTTTTTGACTTTGAAGCCATTAATGTGAGCTATTAATTGAGCTCCATAGCAAATTCCTAAAATAGGAAACTCAAATGAATCAACTAATTCTTTTTCTATACTTGGAGCATTTTTTTCATAAACAGAGTTTGGGCCTCCAGAAAGCACAATTCCAATTACATCAAATTTCTTTAATGATTCTTTAATTTTTTTATACGAGCAAACATATGTATAAACACCTTGTTCTCTAATTTTTCTAGCTATTATTTGCGCAAATTGGGATCCATAATCTACTACTAATATTGTTTTCATTATGGACTACCTTTTATAATTGGGAGCATCTTTGATATATTTCATTGAAGGGTGCATTTCTGCATAGCCTGCAGATGTTTGTCTAATAAAGTTAGCCCCTTTATACAAATGTTCTAAATCTTTTGCTCCGTTATATCCCATGCCTGATTTAAGTCCCCCAACTAATTGGAAAAGAACTTCTTCTAAATCTCCTTTATATTGGATTGTAGCCTCAATTCCTTCCGCGACAAATTTTTTTAATTTACTTTGGAAATATCTATCTTTTGAACCATCAGTCATTGCTCCAAGAGAACCCATACCTCTATATTCTTTTACTAAAATACCATTAATAGTTATTGTTTTACCTGGAGATTGCTCTGTTCCAGCCAATGCTGAACCAAGCATAACTGCATTAGCCCCTCCGGCTAATGCTTTAACAATATCTCCAGAATGTTTGATTCCTCCATCTGCTATAATTGTTACATTGGCTTTTTTAGCAGCTTCTGCACATTCCATAATCGCACTCATTTGAGGAACTCCTACTCCTGCAATAATTCTTGTTGTACAAATTGATCCTGGACCAACTCCTATTTTAATTATATCTGCACCAAGTTTGGCTAAATCTTTTACTGCCTCACCTGTGACAACATTTCCTACAATTAATGTGATATTAGGAAATGCTGTTTTAATCATTTCAACATATTCCATAACTCCTTTAGAATGTCCATGTGCTGTATCTAATGCAATAACATCTGCTTTTGCTTTCACTAATGCATGTACTCTTTCCATTGTATCAATAGTAACTCCTACTGCTGCACCACAAAGTAGCGATTTGTTTTTGTCTAATGCAGCATTTGGATATTTTTCATAGTTAACTTTTTTAGTTTTAACTTTTTTAACTTCTTTTGCTTGTTCTGAAACTGACATATTTTTATGAATAATTCCAAGTCCTCCATTTAATGCCATAGCTTGGGCCATTTTAGCCTCTGTTACAGTATCCATACCAGCTGATATTATTGGTATATTTAGCGTTATATTTTTTGAAAGTTTTGTTAAAGTAGAAACTTCGTGTGGTAAAACTTCTGATTTATTTGGTACTAACAATAGATCATTAAAAGTATATGTTTCTTTTATTATTTTTCTCATATTTACTCCTTATTATTTCTTAATATTAACACAAAATATATAAAAATATGTTTTTTTTCTAAAAAATAGTAAAAAATACCTATTTTTTTATATTTTTTTACTATTTTTTATAATATGGCAATAAAAAAGGGGTTGCACCATTTTTATTCAATGATATTTTTAATTCTTGGTATTACTAGCGTTGCTAAAATTGTATTTCCAATTATAATTGGACCCATATAAACTATATTATATTTAAAAATTTTTAAAAACAATTCTATTCCTGTTAATGATTCTAATCCAATACCTGCTTTAGAAATGTAAAAATAAAATGCAATTGTATAAGAAATAAATTGAATTGAAGTTACTTTAAGGGATAGCATTGCTACTTTTACAAAATAAGGTAAATTTCATTTTGACCAAAGTCTTCATGCAGTTGATCCAATTGCAATTGCTCCGCCAATTGCCAAAGGATAGTCAAATAAAAATTGTCAAAAGTTTATAAATCATTGTGAACCAATGAAAAACGTAAAAATTGATGCAATACACCCAAAAATAAATCCTTGAAGCGGATTTGCTATGATGGCAACTAAAATAAATATAGTCGGAACAAAACTTAATGTTCCTCCATTTGGCGTTTTAAAAAATGGTAAAACTCTTGAAACGTAATCTAACAATACTATTAATGCAAGTAATATTGCTAGCCTTGATATTGTTTTGTTTTTATAATTTGTTTTCACATTATTATTTTATCATATAAAAACCAGCAAGGCTGGTTTTATATGATAATGGCGGAGAGCTATAAGGGAATTGAAACCTCGCAGTGATAAGGCGCCTAACACCTGAGCAAGGTGGTCTCTTAACCACTTGAGTACTTCTTCATAATAAAACCCTTTGAAGTTCAGTACCTTTTATATTCTTTGTCCTAAAAATTCATCAGTAACTTTTGAAATATCCTCATTTGTTAGATATAGAATTTATCTAACAAAGTTACCCCTTTATACAAATTTTCTAAATTTTTTGCTCCGTGAATATCCTAAACCTAATTTAAATCATTCAAATAATTGTAAAAAATTGTTCTAAATCTCCTTTATATTAGATTGTAACTTCAATTTATTATGCACAATTTTTTTAATTTACTTTTTCAATATCTTTTTTATTCAATTGATTAGCCGCTGCTAAAAAAAGAACTCATAACTCTTTATTCTTTTGCTTGATCTTGAAAGCGACATATTTGATTAATGATCCTATGACATATATTTAATGCAATGACTTGTGCTATTTTAGCCTAGACTACAGTATTTATACAAAACTGATGTTATAGCCATGTTTAGTGTATTTTTTTAAAATTTTGCCAAAATAAAAACTTCATGTAGCAAAACTTATGATTTATTTGGAACTAACAATAAATCAATAAAAAATATATGTTCTTTTATTATTTTATAATATGGTGCAGAAGTGGGATTGTGTTTTTTATTAAGGGTTGACATCAAATATTTTTGCTAAAAAACATGCAATGACTATATTTGCTGCTCAAATAAAAGAAAAGATATGAAGATGAAACATAATCATATATAAAAGCATCCTTCAATCTATTCATGCACAAATAAATTTATCAAGGTGAAGTTCTCTGAAGCAAATGATGCCCATTAGCATAAAAAACCATTGCGTTAAAATTACTGTAAAGGATAAAATTAATATTTTTGGAAAATAAAGTCAATTTCTTTTTGAACAAAATCTTCATAAAAATGATCCAATTGCAATTGTTACACCAACTCTTAAAGGATATTCGAATAAAAATTGTCATAAGTTAATAAATTCCTTTAAACCAATTAAAAATGAAACAATTGATGCAATAAAACCAAAAATAAATCCTTGAAGTGGACTTAATATGATTGAAGCTAAAATTAATATAACCGGAGCAAAGTAAAATATTCCCATTTTTCCCGGGCCTTTAGTAATGTAACTTCCCAATACTATTAATGCAAGTAATATTGCTAGTTTTAATATTGTTTTGTTTTTATAATTTGTTTTCACATTATGATTTTATCATATAAAAACCAGCAATGCTGGTTTTAAATTTTAATGGCGGAGAAGAAGGGATTCGAACCCTCGCACCGATATGCCGGCCTAACACCTTAGCAAGGTGGCCTCTTAACCACTTGAGTACTTCTCCATAATAAAACCCTTTGAAGGGCAATACTTTTTATATTCCTGATCCTAAAAATTCATCAGTAATTTTTGAAATATCCTCATTTTTTAGATATAGTGTGTGTCTAACTTTATCAAGTAGATCATCATCAATTTTATGAGCTTTATCATTAATATCGTGTGTCCCTACTCTTGAAAATTCTGGAAATGATCCAATGTATGTATGCTTACCAAAGTAATCAATTTTTCCTTGGTTTTCTCCATATAGAGATGAAATAACTGCTTCAACTGCATATAAGTTTGCTGCTTTTTCAGCTGTTAATCATGTTGTGTCAATAGCTTCTGGATCACTTGATGATGATGATGCAGTTTTAGCATTTATTCATGGTTTTACAGCCATGAATACACGACCTGAAACAGATTGTTTATTTCCATTTCCTTTTGATCACGCAGCACTTTCACCTTCGCCAAATGATCTAATATTATCTGAGTCGTCAGCACCTGCTGTTTCAATAACCATTTTATGTCCATATTTATTTGAAACTTCTGAATTTAAAAGTTCAGTAGCAACTAAATCATTAATTTCTGCATCTGCGCCTGCATAGTATACAAATGAGTGATCATTTTCTGTGTAATCCTTTTCTTTTTTAAGAACACTGAAATATTTTGTAATATCTGTTGATTCAAACATTAGTGTTTTTTCTGAAGAATTATCAGATGCGCTTTCTTTTTTGACAAATTTTGCTTCTCCTGTTTTTTGTTCATTAACGGCAGCTAAAACACCTTTTCTAAATGCATTAGCTTTCTTCATTTGAAGAACATTTCATTTTTTACCATCTTTTTTCTGAGCAGCAACAATGTATCCAACTGTTCTTTTTTCTCAGTTGCCTTCAGAATTTTTAAATCTACCAAATTGAGTTTGAGTTAAATAACCTGCGTTAAATGCAGTAATAATTTGTGAGAATTCAAATGTGGCTACATTTGAATAATCAGATCATGCACCGCCTTTGTTGTCACCATATAAATCAACATGTTTTGTGTTTTTTCCAGTAAGTACCAGTTTACCAGTATATACTTTATTTTTAATAGCGTCTTGAAGTTTTTGCCCGTTAATAATTTCTTCTTTTGTTTCTGGATTAGTTTGGATAAATCCAACATTAATTCCGCCAGCTTCTCATCTTTCAAGAATTTTTGCTGCTACTTCATCAGATTTTTTGCTATTATCACCTAATGTTCATTTAACGTTATAGTAGTTTTGTGCTGTAGTATTTGTAAATACTTCTGCAGCATCAATACCTTCAGATGTTTCTGGTCATCCTGGAAGTGTATAGTTATATCTAATAGCTGATTTGTATAGTTGTCTAGCTATTAGGTTTGTTTCTGGAGAAGATTCTTCTAATGAACCATATTGTGTTGCATAGGCAAATTTTTCTGGTTCACCAAAAATCATAAATTTATCTGAAGCTTTGATAACTTTGCCATCAGTTTTTGTTTCTGTTTTTGCTGTTGCTTCTGTTTTTGTTGTTGCTTCTTTTTTAGCACATGATGCTAATAAAGAAGAAGATAGTAAAATTGTAAATAGTTTTTTCATGTTAATATTTCTCCTTTATTATTCGCTTCAACCAAGAAAATCTGATTTTGTTTTGAATTGTTCTTCTGTAATTCTTTTTTCAATTAATTCAAGTTTTAGTTCTTCTGTAATTGTTTTGGCTGGTTGAGCATCACTTGGAACTTGGTTTTCACCTGGTTTGTAAACTAATGGGAATGTCCCTACATATGTGTGTTTTCCAAAATATGTTGCTAAATTATCATCTTTAAACACAGATTTTAAAAGTTCTTTAACTGCATATGTATTTGCAAGTTCTATGTTATATTCATCATTTCTATAAGCTTTTTTATCTTTGTTATAAAACATAGAAACCCTACCAGTAACTGATTTATTTTTTATGTGATTTTCTTCACCTTCATCATTTGTAGTAGTAGCTTCCATGTAGTTTGTATCAATTGATGATTCAAACATATCACCTGCTGTTGTTGAAGCTTTTTCACCAATTAGTTTGTGCCCTTGAGAGTTTTTAACTTCTTGTTCCATTAAAAATGATGCAATGATTTCATTATACTCTGATGATGCACCTGCAAAGTATGTAAGTGAATGATCTTTGTCTTTATAATTAGATGATTTAACTAGTTTTGGAATAACTGATTCTAAATCTGTCATTCTTCAAACAAGTGTATGTTCTTCTGGATCATCTGAAGTTTCTGTTTTAGAAGCAAAAGTAGCTTCTCCTGTTTGTTTTTCTGTTACAGCATCTAAAACACCTTGTCTAAACGCTAGAGCTTTTTTAATATTTTCTGGTCTATCAGTTGACGATTGATATGTTGATCCTAAAATGTAGCCAACTGTTTTCTTTTGACCATCAGAATCTAATCCAAATGTGTATTGTGTTATATAACCCATGTAATATGCAGAAACTATTTCTGAAAACTCAAAAGTAGCGATTTTATCAGATTTTCATTCTCATTTATTTTTCCCCATTCCTACTTTGCCTTCATTTGTTAAGTAATATTGAGAATCTTTACCAATCATAGCCATGTAACCACCATAGATATTATTTTCCATCACTTCTTTTCAAATGTTAATTTCAGTTTTACCACTTTTAGCATTTAATAGTTTATTAAGGAATTCTTTGTTTTCAACAATTGTTAGGCCAACATTGTTTTCATTTAGCCTTTCAAATGATTTTTTTAATTCATCTGGTCCA
Organism: Mycoplasmatales bacterium; assembly: GCA_965214965.1. Classification (GTDB taxonomy): domain Bacteria; phylum Bacillota_I; class Bacilli_A; order CBDATW01; family CBDATW01; genus CBDATW01. Next base: position 188,419 of record OZ244030.1, on the reverse strand, counting down.
TCAACAGAGTAAACTCTTGTTGTTGAGTATTTTAGACGGTATGCTGCATCAGCTGTTCCATCCATTCTATAATTATACTCTTCTTTTAGATCCTCAATAGTTGCTCTGTAGTAGTTATCATTTAATTCTTTATTTAATTCAGTAATATATCCAACTCTATTTATTGGATGTTTAATAAACATAGTTTTTGGATCAGATTTAGAATTTGTTTTTTCAGTAGATTCTTCTTGTTTAGCCCCGCATGCAGCAATAGTAGTAGATGTTAATAATATCATTAATAGTTTTTTCATTTAAAACTGCTCCTTATTTTTCAACTACCTTAATTATATAGTAAATATTTAAATAGTTATAATTTTAATCTTGTAATAGCCCTTTTTAAAGCAAGTTCTGCAGAAAGGTAGTTTCTGTCCTCTTTACTTGTCTTTGTAATAATTTTTTCTGCATTATCTTTGGCAATTTGTGCTCTTTTTTTATCAATTGCTTCTTGGGATTCGATTGCACTTGTAATAATGATGGCTTCTTTACCAATTACATTAAGTAATCCACCATGAAGTGCATATATTTTTGGTTTTTGATCCTTAGTTATAATTTGCATTTTTGCAATATCTAAACTAGATACTAGCGGTGAGTGATTATGTAAAATACCCATGTTACCTGATTGTGTTCTAACATCTAAACGATAAATATCATCTTCTAAATAAATACCGTTAGGTGTTAAAATTTTTATTTTTAATAAATTCATATCTTATACCTTTAGTTCGTTAATTGAACCAACATATAGGAATTTGCTTTCAGCAACAGTATCGTGTTTACCATCCAAAATTTCTTTAAACCCTTGGATTGTTTCTTTAAGAGGGACAAATTTTCCTTCTTTTCCAGAAAATTTTTCAGCAACATGGAATGGTTGTGAAAGGAAGTTTCTAATTCTTCTGGCTCTAGCAACTATTTTTTTGTCTTCTTCTGATAATTCATCCATACCTAAAATAGCAATGATATCTTGTAGCTCTTTGAATCTTTGCAAAATCTCAACAACTTTTGTAGCTGTTTCATAGTGCTCTTTACCAACAACTTGTGGGTCAAGCATTCTTGATGATGAATCAAGGGGGTCAATTGCTGGATAAATACCTAGTGAAGCAATTTGTCTTGATAGAACTGTTTTGGCATCAAGGTGAGTGAATGTAGTTGCAGGAGCTGGGTCAGTCAAGTCATCTGCTGGAACATAAACAGCTTGTACTGAAGTAATTGAGCCAGCTGATGTTGAAGTAATTCTTTCTTGAAGAGTACCCATTTCTGTAGCTAGTGTTGGTTGGTATCCAACAGCTGATGGCATACGACCTAGTAAGGCTGAAACTTCAGAGCCAGCTTGAGAAAATCTAAAGATGTTGTCAACAAATAGAAGAACATCTTGGTTTTGTTTGTCCCTGAATTGCTCAGCCATAGTTAAAGCTGAAAGTGCAACTCTCATTCTAGCTCCAGGTGGTTCGTTCATTTGTCCAAAGACTAGTGTTGTTTTATCTAAAACATTGGCTTCCATCATTTCGTAGTAAAGGTCGTTACCTTCCCTTGAACGTTCCCCAACACCAGCGAAAACAGAAACACCACCGTGCTCTTTAGCAATGTTATTAATAAGTTCTTGGATAAGAACTGTTTTACCAACACCAGCTCCACCAAATAGACCAATTTTACCACCTTTAGCATATGGACAAAGCAGATCAATAACTTTGATTCCTGTTTCTAAAATTTCTGCTATTGATGATTGATCTGTAAACGAAGGTGCTGGCCTGTGGATTGGTTCTGTTTTAGCTTTTGGAGCTGGTTTTTCATCAATTGGCTCTCCAAGAACGTTAAACATACGTCCAAGTGTTGCATCACCAACAGGAACAGAAATTGCTGCACCAGTATCGTGTGCTTCTAATCCTCTTTTTAGACCTTCAGTTGCAGACATAGCAATACATCTAACGGTATCATCCCCGATATGTTGAGCAACCTCAACTGTAACTTTTTCTTTATCATTTTGAATAACGATAGCATTATAAAGTTCGGGAAGTTTGCTAGATGAAAACTTAATGTCGACAACTGGTCCTTTAATTTGTGAAATAATCCCTATATTTTTCATTTTTTTCTCCTATGAATTAGATCCGGCAATGATCTCTGAAATTTCTTGAGTAATGTTTGCTTGACGTTTTTGGTTATATTGTATTTTCAAATCGTCTAATAATTCTTTGGCATTTTTGGTAGCGGCTTCCATTGCTAATCTTCTTGATGCCTGTTCTATTAATTTTGCTTCTTGCACTTTTGCATATAGCGAATAAACCATAAACATTGGTGCTATTTTTGAAACAATTTCATCTGGTTCTTGTTCAAATTTAGTTGGTGCAGATGATTTTATTTTTTCTTTAGTAGATTCTAAATTATCTACTGAAATTGGTATAAGGTTAATTGTTTCTGGTTCAAATGTTACATTATTTATAAATTGAGATGCTATTAATTTTATCGAAGTAAAATTTGAATCTTTATCTGTAAATAATTTAACTGCATCATCAATAATGTTTTGAGCATTATCAACTGTAAATGATCCAATGATTTGTGAGTAACCTTGTTCAAATTCTATATTATTTGTTCTTGATAGTGATTGGGCTTTAAGTCCAACAGCAAGAATTGCGTCTCCTGCTTTATATTGTGCTTTTAGTTCTTTGAAATTTTTTATGTTGTATCCTCCACAAAGACCTAAATCAGATGATAGAACAATTCAAATTGTTTTTCCATCTTGTTTAATTAAAAATTTTGATTTTGTCCTTTTGATTTTGTCTGCAATATCTACAACATTGTTTATGACTTCTTGATAATAACTTGATGTTTTATCAAAGTTTTCTCTTGCTTTTTTAATTTTAGCTGTTGCAACTAACTCCATAGCTTTTGTAATTTTTGAAGTTGATTTAATCGAGCTAATACGGTTTTTAATCTTATCTAATGTTGGCATTATTTAGTTTTATTAAATTTTGAAAAAGCTTTTGTATGTTTTTCAATTTCTTGTGCAAGAGATTTTTCAATTTTATCGTTTATTTCTTTTGTTTTTGCCAACTCTTTAAAAGCAGCACTTGTTTTAATATTTTTCACAAGATATTCTTCATAATCTTTTAGTTTGCTTATATCTACATCTTTAATGTATTTGTTTTTAACGGCAAATAGAATTACTGATTGTTCAATTTGACACATTGGTTGGTATTGAGCTTGCTTCATAACTTCTGTTACTTTGGCACCATGATCTAGAATTTCTTTAGTTGATGCATCTAGATCAGATCCAAATTGGGCAAAGGCTGCAAGTTCATTATATTGAGCCAATTCTAGTTTTAGTGAACCTGAAACTTGTTTAATGGCTTTAATTTGCGCTGATGAACCAACACGCGAAACTGAAAGTCCTGGATCAACAGCTGGTCTTTGTCCTGAGTTGAATAGTTCAGTCATCATAAAGATTTGGCCATCAGTAATTGAAATAACATTTGTTGGAATATAAGCAGAAATATCTCCTCCTTGTGTTTCAACAATAGGTAGGGCTGTAATTGAACCCCCACCATTTGCTTCGTTAAGTCTACATGCTCTTTCTAGTAATCTTGAGTGCAAGTAGAATACATCACCTGGGTAAGCTTCACGTCCTGGAGGCCTTCTTAATAATAGTGACATAGTTCTGTAGGCTACGGCATGTTTTGAAAGATCGTCAAAGATAATTAAAACATCATCTCCGTTTTCCATTCACTCTTCTGCCATTGCCATACCTGAATAAGGTGCTAAGTATTGGATTGAAGAAGCCTCTGAAGCTGTTGAAGAAACAACTGTTGTGTAATCCATTGCCTTGTGTTGTTTTAATTTTTCAACAATTTGGGCAACTGTAGATGCTTTTTGACCAACAGCAACATAAACACATTTAACATTTGTATTTTTTTGGTTAATAATTGTATCAATTGCAACTGCTGTTTTACCAGTTTGTCTATCTCCAATAATAAGTTCTCGTTGTCCACGACCAATCGGGATAAGCGAGTCTACAACTTTTAAACCAGTTTCCAAAGGTACATCAACTGATTTTCTTTTCATAACACCTGGTGCAATTCTTTCAACAGGTCTTGTTTTTTTGTGAGAAATTTCTTTTCCGCCATCTATAGCTACTCCCAGGGGGTTAACTACTCTTCCAAGTAATTGGTCTCCAACAGGAACTTTAATAATTTCTTCTGTTCTTGAAACTTTAGAACCTTCTGTGATTCCTTTGTCATCACCCATAATAACGACACCGACAAAATCTTCTTCTAAGTTAAGAGCCATACCAAAAGTTCCGTTTTCAAACTTTACCAGTTCTGAAACGACAACTTGGTCTAAACCATCAACTGTAGCAATACCATCACCTACTGAAATAACAGTACCAACAGAATCACTTTTAATTTTATTTTCGTAATTTTCAATTTGTTTTTTAATTAAATTTGAAATATTTGATATATCTAATGCCATTTTATTTTCCTTCTATAATTTCTTGTTCTAATGTTTTTAATTTGCTAGATAGCGTGTTATCAATAACTTGATTATTAAGAATTACTTTGACTCCATCAATTAAGGTTGGGTCAATAATATTTTTAAGTTCAATTTTATTTTTAAATTTCTTTTCAAGTTTTTCTGTAATTTTAGCTATGTCATCTTTTTCTAAAGACTTAGCTGAGTAAACTAAACCTTCTTCAAGATTTAATTCTTTATTTATAAGTGAGTTTAGTTCACTTAAAGTCTTTTCTAAACTATAAAATTTATTGTGATCAATCATGAGTTTTAAACCAGTAAGTAGTAATGGTTCAATTTCAGCACCAAAGACAGATGTTAAAATTTCTTTTTTCTCTTCTTTAGAAATATTTTTTGTAGAAAATAGTTTAAATGTTTCGGGATTTTCTTTTAGTATTTCAAGTAATCCAAGTGCATTTGATTTAAAATTATCTAATTTTTTATTTTCTAATGCTATTGAGAAAAGTGCTTGGGCATATCCAAGTTGTCTTTGCATTATTTAATATCCTTAATGAAATCATTCACAAGTTTTTTGCTTGTTTTTGAATCAATTTCTTTTTCTAAGATTTTTGATGCTGCTGCTACAGAAAGTTTTGCAACTTCTTCTTTTAGTTTTTTAGCAGCTTGAACTTCAGCAGTTGCCAAAGCTTCTCTTGTTGATACTTTCATATTTTCAATATCAACTTTTGCATTTTCAATTAATGTCTGTGCTTTTTTGCTAGCTTCGTTCATTTGTGCATCAAGGTATTTATTTGATTCTTCAATAGTTTTGTTTAAATGTTTTTGTGCTTTTTCAAGTTCTGACTCTGATTGTAATTTTGCATCTTTAGAATCTTTAATGTTTTTGGCAATAAAGTTTTCTCTTTTCTTTACAAATGCTCTAGTTGGTTCTCATAGATGTTTTTTAAACAAGTAGTAGGAAAACGCTAAAACTGCAAGAGTTACTACAAATGTTGTTCAATTGGGTCACAACCATTCTTTTACTGGTATATCCATAAATTAATCCTTCGCTAAATTTTTATAGTTTATTTTTGTGTCTCTATTTTTAAAATACAAATAGAATTAGAATTGAGACAACTAGTCCATATAGACCTGTTGTTTCAGCTAGAGCAATACCTAGAATCATGTTTGTTCTAATGTTTGCTTCTACTTCTGGGTTTCTTGAGATAGCCTCACAAGCTCTACCGGCAGCAATACCTTGACCGATCCCAGCCCCGATACCTGTTGTTACGGCTAGTCCAGCACCAATAGCCATTAATCCTTTTTGTAGTGGTGCATAATCTACGGCTACTTGTGCAATAGCTGACATAAATGTTAGAAATTCCATATTTTTCTCCTTTTGGTTATTCTTGTTCTTGTGAAATATAAATCACTGTTAGTGATACAAACACTATGGTTTGAATTAGTCCTGCAAACAAATCAAAGTATGCATGGAAGAATGGACCTATTATTATTCTAAGGATATCAATTGGCGATCCTACTAAACTTGAAAGTCAGTTGGTAAATTGATACCCCATTGCTAGAATAATTGATCCAGCCAATACGTTTGCAAATAAACGTAATGAAATTGATATTAGCGGTGCTCAAATCGCAATCAAGTTGACTGGGATAAACACAGCAAATGGTTCGGCAAATCTTTTGAATCAACCTCATTTTGTTGCCTTAACTGCTGTTATCTGCATTATTGTAAATGTAACAACACCTAATGTTAAAGTAACTGAAAATGATGACGTTGCCGGAGTTATGCCTAGCATACCAACTGCTGTTCCAAAGAATAGCAAGTATGCTAGAGCACCAACATATGGTGCAAAGTTCTTAATTCACTTTGAACCCATGTTTGTCTTAACAAAGTTATCCATACCTTGAACAAACATTCCCATTAAAAGAACAATTCCTTTTGGAGCTTCTAATGGATTTGCTTGAGCAAGTTTTTTCTTATAGTAAATCGTAAAAATAATTGAGACAAACACAAGTAGTAGTAATGTAAGAACTTGAGTTTGTATTGTAATCACTAATTAACACCTCCCTTCCTGTTTAATTTATTTAGCACTAATAATAATGCTGGTTTTTGTAGTAGTAATGCTGTGGCGCATGTATAAAGCGCACCTTTACCTAAAAATTTAAATGTTAGAAATAAAGCAATTGCAATTATTATTAATGGCAGAAACATTGATCCGGTAACAATTACTGATTTAGAATTAGTTTTACCATATGTATTAGCAATGCTATTCCCTTTGTATACTGAATTTGTTAGCTGAGCTAAAGCAAGCAACATTCCAATAATATAACCTTTAACCATATTTGGTAATGGTTGATAAATACTTAAGCCAACTAGTGGTAATACTGCTATCAAAATGTATTGTCTGTATATTGTTTTTAATTTCATAATTATTTTCTTTTATTTAGGTTTTGAGTTATTCTTCAAAACAATATAAATACATGTGCAATTGATAAACCTAACATAATTAATAAAAATTTAGGTTTTGTATTTAACTTGCTATCAATTCACATTCCTAATCCAATTGATAGAAATATAATTGCCACAATATTTGTACCTAATGTAATTCAATTCTTTTTTGAAAATTGAAACTTCATTACTTCATTCCTTTGTAAAGCGGGAATTTTTTATTGAGAGCAACAACTTCTTTTTTAATTCTGTTTAATTCTTTTTTGTTGTCTCTGTGTGTTAGTGCATCAAAGATAAATCTAGCAATCTCAATGAATTCTTCTTCTTTGTATCCTCTAGTTGTCATAGCTGGTGTACCCACTCTAATCCCAGAAGTTCTAAATGGTGATTCAGTATCAAAGGCAATCATGTTTTTATTTGTAGTAATGTTTACTGAGTGCAAAATTGCTTCGGCCTCTTTACCAGTAATTCCTCATGTTTCTTTAACATTAAATGTAAATAGATGATTATCTGTTCCTCCTGATACAATTTTAACTTTTAATCTTTTTAGTTCTTTGGCAAATGCTTTTGAGTTTTTAACAATTTGTTTAGCATAATCTTTCCATGATGCTTCTTTAAGTTCTAAGAAGCATTGTGCCTTGGCAGCAATAATGTTTTCAATTGGTCCCCCTTGATAGTATGGAAATACTGCTAAGTCAACTGCTTTGGCAAATTCTTTTTTACACATTATAATGCCGCCACGTGGTCCTCTAAGTGTTTTGTGAGTTGTTGATGTAATCATATCACAGTATTTAGCTGGTGATTGATGTTGTCCCCCGGCAATTAATCCTGCTATGTGAGCAATGTCAGCCCATAAATATGTATTGTATTTTTTAGCAATTTTTGAAAATGCTGCAAAATCAATTTTTCTTGAATAAGCCGATGCCCCGACAATGATAACTTTTGGTTTGTGTTTTTTTGTTAGTTGTTCAACTTCTTTTATATCAATTTTTTCAGTTTTTCTATCAACACCATATGATACAACATTGAAAAGGTCCCCTGAAAAGCTCATTCTGTGTCCATGAGTTAAGTGTCCACCTGCAGCAAGATCCATCCCTAATATTGTATCTCCAGGTTTTATTCCTAAAGCTCTATAAGCTGCGGCGTTTGCTTGAGAACCTGAATGAGGTTGTACATTGGCATGATCTACTTTGAAAACTTCTTTAATAGTATCAATTGCTAGTTGTTCAACAACGTCTACATTTTCACATCCACCATAATATCTTTTACCTGGATAACCTTCTGCATATTTGTTTGTAAAGATTGAACCTGTTAATTCCATTACTTCTTTTGATGTAAAGTTTTCTGAAGCAATTAATTCAACATGTTCTCTTTGTCTTTTAAGTTCAGCTTTTAAAGCTTTTTGTATTTTTGTATTTATTTTCATTTTTATTTCCTATAGTTCAATTTTGTTAATTCTTTTTATATGTCTTCCGCCTTCAAATTCAGACTCTAAGAAAGCATCTACAATTTGTAGAGCTTTTTCAATAGATGTAAATCTACCCCCTAGGGCTATCATATTTAAATCGTTATGTAGTCTTGCTAGTTTAACTTCTTCAACTTCTCTTACCAAGCCACATCTAATACCTTTATGTCTGTTGGCAGTAATTGAAATGCCAATTCCTGATCCACAAATCACGATACCTGGCGTTTCATTTTTAATAACATAGTCAGCTACTGCATGACCAAAGTCCGGATAGTCCACTGAAGCATCTGAATTTGTTCCCAAATCCACTACTTCAAAGTTTTGTTGTTCTAAGTGTGATTTGATTGCTTCTTTTAATTGAAAACCACCATGATCTGATCCGATTGCAACTTTTTTCATTTTATTTTCCTATATTTATTTTATATTATACAATTAATATTTATATTATATCAAAAAAAGAGTAAAGTTATTATATAACTTTATCTCCTTGTCTAATTATTTCTAGTTTTGAACCTTCTATTTTTATAATTGTGGAAGGTGCTTTGTTACCAGGTGTTCCATTTAAAATTAAAAGATCAGGAAATACTTCTTTTAATTCACTAGCTGTTTCTAATGGTTTTTGTCCTGAAATATTAGCTGAAGTGGCAATAATTGGTCCTACTTCTTCAATAATAGATATCAGTTCTTTATCATCTGGTATTCTTACTCCAAGAAATTCATCATTATCTTTTGCTTTTGCAATAACAGTTAAATCTCCTGGCATATGTTTCATTACAATTTTTGTTAGAAAATCATTTTTTTCTCAATGTTTTAATGCTTCTTCTTTTGAAGTAAACATAACAGTGTATTTTTTATCTAAAACATTGCCTTTAGTTTTAGCAACTTTTATACAGTTTTCTAAAGAAAAAGTTGCCGCAATTCCTCAAACAGTATCTGTTGGAACAATAACTACCTTATTTTCTTTTAATGCGTTAATTATTTCTTTTTTTGTATTCATAACTTCTCCTATTTTCAATTTATTTTATCTATGCCATTTTCTTCAAGTATTTTATTAATAGTTGAAAATGGTTTTGATCCAAAAAAACCTCTATATGATGATAGTGGTGATGGATGTGGTGCTTCAATAATTTGTGAATTTTTAATTAATTTCTTTTTCTTTTGAGCAAAGCCTCCTCATAAAAGAAATATAGGTTGATAATTTTTATCTAAATGTTCAATTACATTATTAGTAAATGTGTTTCATCCGATATCTTTATGTGAATTAGCTTTTGCTTCAAAAACAGTAAGTGTATTGTTTAAAAGTAAAACTCCTTGTTTAGCTCAATTAGTTAAATCACCATTTTCTCTTTCAATACCTATATCATCTAATAATTCTTTATATATATTAACTAGTGAGGGCGGTTTTTTAATTCCTGGCATAACTGAAAAAGATAACCCATGTGCTTGGCCTGGACCATGGTATGGATCTTGACCTAAAATAACTACTTTAACATTTTCAGGTGCAGTAAATTTAAATGCATTAAATACATTTTCTTTTGTTGGATAAATAGTTTTAAAAGAATTTTTATTTAAAAAATTTAATATGCTTTTTGCATATTCTTTGTCAAATTCTTTTGCAATGAATTCTTTTCAATTATTTTCTATATTTTGATAAATTTCTTTGTTTCAATTCATACATAAATTATAACTTGGATAATAAAAATAAAATAGAAAATATTTTTCTTATTAATTTTAGTTTTATATTTAAACAATTGTTTCAATTATTTTTAATATCATCATAGTTAAAAATGTTTATATAATAAGTTAGGATTGATATCTTTTGTTTAATGCTCTTATAACTGCTGTTGTAATTAGTGATGCCAAAATTGCTTCTGCTAATGCATTAGTTAAAATAACAATTTGAATAAAAGTTCAAAATTTTGGAATAATTTTTTCAATTGCTGGTTTATAAAGAAGTGTAAGTGATAACAATACAAAGATTGTATTTAAATAAGCACCTGTAAATGCTGCAATTGTATTTGGTAATTTTTTAAATAGTCAGCATGTGCAAAGCGCCATTGCAACTCTAGGAAGAACTGAAACCATTGGATTAATGAAAAATGGTGAGAAAACACCTGGAGCTAAAATATGTGAAGTAAGTGATGAGATACCAAAAAATAAACCAAACATTAGTGCTTTTGAATACTTTTTATAATAAGCTATTGCAAATATCACAGGAATGTGAATTGTTGTAGCTTGTATTGGACCAAATTTTGGATAACCTAGTGGCTTTACAAGAGTTAATAATAAAATTATTGCAAAGATAAAAGCATCAAATGTTAAATTTTTTGTAAGTTTATTTTTCATTTATAAATATTTTAACAAAAAAAATTACATATGTGCTTTTTATTTTTATTCACTATATTTTTTAATTTTATCACTTATAAAATATAATTGATATTAATAAAAATATCTTGTTTTGTGTTTAAATGGTTTATAATACAATTAAATAGGTTAAGGAGTGAATATGGATAACATATTATTAAATGGACTATTAATTTCTCTGGCAATAAATTATTTGGTATTTTTTATTGCTTATGCAAAACAGAATGAAAAATACACTGACGTTACATATGCAGCTACTTTTATTGGAGTGACCTCGTATTATTACTGAGCAATAGGTATTACATCTGCTGCAGGATGAATTAATATAGTGCTAGTATCACTATGAGGTATTAGACTTGGTGGTTTTTTAGGATATAGGATATCTAAGATGAAAGGTAAAGATTCTAGATTTGATAGTATTAGAATTGAATTTAATAGATTATTTAAATTCTTTACTATTCAGGCAATAACAGTTTGAGTAGTTAATTTAGTTTCATATGTTATAGCAACTAATCAAGCAAACTTTAAAACATGAACTATAGTTTTTACAGCATTTTCATTAGTAGCACTTACTATTGAAACAGTTGCTGATTTACAAAAAATGAAATTTAAACAAGCTGGTAATAAAGGTTTGATAATGAGTGGGTTGTATTCAGTTGTTAGATATCCTAATTATTTAGGAGAAATTGGATTTTGAAAATGACTAGCAATATTTGCAATATTTAATATTAATAATTTTACATTTGCAAATGTTACAATGGCAATTATTTCACCAATGTTTATTGCTTTAATTATTATCAAGCTCTCTGGAATTAAAATGCTTGAAAAAATCAGAGATGATAAATATGGTAATGAGCAATGGTTTATTGAATATAAAGAAAATACAAATAAACTTGTACCTTGGTTTAAGAAAAAATAGAGAGAAGTTCTCTATTTTTTATAAAAATATTGCAAATATTAAAATTAGTTTGTTTTGTTTTTTTTATTTAATTTATTGATCTTTTTTTTATTATTGTTTCTTCTTTAATTGCTACTTTGGTTGCGTTTATAAATGCTTCATGCATTCTTTTTTCAAATTTTTTATCTAAAAGATTGTTTTTTGAAATTTTCTTTTTAAAAATAAATGGAGAACCGAATTTTATGTGTTGACCTAAAATGTATTTTTCTCGACTTACTAAATTTGTTTCATTTAGAGCAAATTTTATATACCCTTTTATACCTTCTGATTCTTCTCCAATGGAACCGTAAAATTTGATTTTATTCGTTTCACAAGATAACTTTTTTTTGGTTTTGTTACTATCAATATTATAATAGAATTCGTTTTTAAACCAACTTCTTGAATTAAGCACTATTCATACTCCATATTCATCAAATTTAATTGAAGATAAAGAGCCAATAAGTTGTTCACAATCTTGATTAGTTGCACCTGCAATATATATAATTCTTCTGTCTGATTCCATAAATAAATCTAATGATGCAAATTCGCATAGTTTATATTCAAATCATTCGGAATGTGATCAGACAATTTTATTAAATGGTTTTAATAAATCTTTCTCTTTTAAAACGAATTTAGTTTTTAAGTATTCTTTGTATTCTGGGTGATCAGAAGCTGCTTCTACACCTCTTTTAAATTCATCTGCATTTTTCTTTTCGCCATTTTCTAGGGTTGAACCAATCAGAAATGATACAACTGTTTCCTCAAAATCTCCATCAGACGAAACTTTTATAGCTCCAACTGCAGCTTGAAAACCAGCTATATATGCAGATATATATTCATAGTAAGATGCGGTTGAAATATTATCACCAGCAAATTTCTCTAAAGAAATTCCTTCTTGAGTTTTATTATTGTTGCCAATTAAAAATATTTTTTGTTTGTTTAAATAATTTGAATTTACTATTTTTTCATAAACATATCTGGAATTGTAAAGTCCTGAATAAACTTCGATAAATATATTATCTGCATTTTGAATATATTCATTTTTAAATAAATCATTTTCTGTTTGAACGAAAATAGCGCCTTCCTTTGGATCAAATTCAAAATTTACAAATTTTCCATTGCTATGTTTAAAGGTTTTTTCGGAAATTTCACTAAGAGCTTTTTTAATATAATTTCCTAACCTTAATAATCTACTATGATTGCTGGATGCTCATACTAAAACACATTTATTTTTATGTAAAAAATATTGTGGTAAATTTAATTTAGAATTATCAAATTTTTCTATAAATAATGTAATTTTTGAAATCACTATTTCTGTTATTTTTTTACCAGGTAATTTGTTTAATTTAATTTCAGAATCAAAATATTTTTTTATTCATTCACTGACTTTTGATTTATTACCTACTAAATCAAATGCAAATTCACTTACTTCAGTAGAAATGTTTTCATATAACTCATAAAAATATTTTCATAATTTTATATTTTGTTCATCTAAATTAGATAATAATATCAAAATATCAAATTCTAATCTGTAATTATTTATTGCTTCTTTTTTACCCGTCATAAGTAACTGAGCAACTTTAAAAGAAAAATCTTCCACATAATTTTCAAATAATTTATTAATATCTGAATTAAAATCTTTTACTAATCCATTATCAAAAATACTTTCAAGAAAATAATTATATTTGTTTGAATATGAGTTATTTGCTTGTGAGCCAGAGGCGGCTCACCTAACATAGTTTATCTCATCTTCTAATTTTTTTGATTTATCTAAATAATTAGTAAAAAAAGTGGGTACATTTCAGTTTTTAAGATTAATAATTTCTTTTGGAATTTCTAGATCTAAAATATTGTAAAGTGTTATGATTTTGTAAAAATTAAATGATTCTTGGAGTTTTTTAATAAATTTTTCATCTAATTCATTAATTTTTATAATCGACTCTCTAGCATTATAAATAGGTATTTCTTGATATTTTGATGGCAGATTAATACCTTGTCAATTAATTAAATGCTTTAATAATATACTTTTCAATTGAAAATGTTTATGAAAATGTTTTTGTAAAATTCTTTTGTTTGTAAAATAATCACAAGTATCTGAGGTTGATAGTGATCATCAATTTGGTAAGTTTTTAATGAGTTTTTTTATATCACACATATATAATACTTTAACTTTAGAAGAAGCGAAAAAATCATCATCCCCTGCTTTATATTCACCAAGATAATTTTCAACACCAAGATAAATTGTAATGGTTTCAATAAGTTCTGATATAAAACTTCCTTCTGCTCTTTCTAAATCATCAATTAAAAAAAGTATGCCTTTTGTTTTGGATTTTAATTTAATTTTTCTAATAATACCTTTGCAATAAGTAACGTAATCTACTCCTGCATCATATGAAAGTTTACTAAAGTTTAGTAAGGTTAATGCATAATTGATATTTTCTTTTGATTCATCTGTTATTTGGCTCGAATTAAAAAGTTTTTTTAAAAATAATTTAAGTGGCTTTACTTGCTGATCATAATCTCAAGCTTTTATTTCAATTATTTCATACTTGTCCATTAATTTATAAGCTGCTGATTTACCTAACCTTGTTTTCCCTGAACCTTGTTCTCCGTCTATAACTACTGTTTTATTACTTCTAATGAGTTCTACAATTAAATCTGAATCAGGGTGTTCATTATTTTTAAAATCATATTTATCAAATGGATCATTTTTTATATCACGATTTAAAATTTTTCTTCTTAATTTTAATAAATTAATTGCATAACTAAGTGCAACTAATGATAAAGATATATTTAAAAAAGTTAATATTCTTTTTTCTATCTCAAAATTCCAATTTTGGAAAAAATTTATGTAAAGGAATAATGACATTACTACTGCAAAAATAAATAATAAATCAATTTTTTTTATTTTTTTACTTGGCACAATTAAAACAAAAATGTGATAACCAGTTCAAATAAAAAATAAGGTAATGAATATATTTATTCAATTAATGTAGTCTAGTTGCATTTATTGTCTCCTAGTATTTATATAAATTATATCATACTATAATTTTATCTTATAAACTAGTAATTAGCATAGCAAATAAGCACTATTTTATAGCTTCCCTTATTCCATAACTTTTGCTCTTAATCATTTATCTAATTTTTTATCTTCACAATAAACAAAGCATCGCTTGGTACCTCTTGTTAAGTTAACTATTAATCTGTTTAAAAAATACCTTTTGTTTTCTGTCACTTTTTCTGGGTTAGGTTTTTTGTTTTTCATTCAGACTTGAGTTTTCATATCTGTAAAATCTAGTTCTTCTAGATTTACATCTAATTTATTTTGTTCATTTAAGAAAAATAATTTTGGTAAATGAACAAAAATATTATTAAATTCTGCGCCTTGCAATGTATTGAAATAACCAACATATTGTCAGCCTTTTTTATCTGAATTAAAATTTTTCTTAATTAATTTTTGTTTAAATTCACTGGAAGGCTTTAAATTACAAAATTTTTGCAATGCTTTTATCCAGTATTCATTGACATTTCAACAATAATATTCTGAGCCAATTTTAATTTTTCTTTTAGGCATCCCTTTTTGATCAAGCTCGGCATTTCAAGGTTGAGTTCAAAATGAAACAATTCTTGTGTTTTCTTTTTCATACAAATCTTTATAAAGATTTGTAAAAGTAGTTTCATCTAAAACTTCAAAATGCATTTTACCATTTCCATTAACGTGAATTTTTTGATTATTTTCTTTATCAAATATTCAATTTTCTAATCACGAGATATAAGTGGCGTCTCCATTGTTTCTAAATTGCTCTTTTAATAATAGCTCAACCGTTTTAAATCCGGCAACTTCTGCCTTATTTAAAATTTGTTTTTTTGTATATCCCTTTTTATTAATAACTTGATTATCATCAATTAAAGCTATTATAAATTTTTGATTATTAAAAAGTTCATTATAAAATTGTTTTGCACTTCCATGACCTCTTTGTTTATGAGCCTCGTCCAAAATAATAATATCTTGTTCTGACTTTGAATATGAACCACTAATCATATTATTAAAAATATTTTTAACAAATGTTTTTTTAACTGATTCTCTAAATTCAGGCCCAGGCAATTGTAATTTAGCCGTTAGTTTTTTGTTGGTAAAAATATAGGATAATACTTTTAATGCTATAACTGTTTTTCCAGATCCTGCTGCACCTGAAATAGTTATTAATACTTTATCTTTGTTTTCATAATACTTATCAATAGTATTTA
The DNA here is from genome assembly GCA_965214965.1 of Mycoplasmatales bacterium. Classification (GTDB taxonomy): domain Bacteria; phylum Bacillota_I; class Bacilli_A; order CBDATW01; family CBDATW01; genus CBDATW01. Next base: position 172,462 of record OZ244030.1, on the reverse strand, counting down.
TTATTATTTCATAAACTGTTTTTTGGGAACCAAAAAGTTTGATATCATCGTGATGCGTTTTAAGAATCTCTTTAAATAACTTGGTAGGCTTGTATTCTAATTTGTCTAAATAATCGACAAGTATTTTCTTTGTTGGCGAATTAAATTTTGTGTTTATATTTTTTATTAAATCTGAGACGTTATTTTTATGATAAAGTGCAATTTTGCTCATAACATCATCAAATTTTTTATCATAAAGTGCATCTGTATTTGATTTAATGTAATTAGGCAATAATGCTACTGCTTCTATAGAATTGAATTTTTTATTTATATCACTAAACTGTTGAGTAAGAAGGAATTTATATTCTTCAGCTTCAATAGCCGGGTGATTTGCATAAACATATTTTGAATTTATTTTAACTTGAGATGGTAGATCAGTTACAAATGATTCTGATCAACCTTTCAATTCAATAATCATAAGATTTTGTTTTTTGCCCGATGATCCCAACAAAATTATGTCAATTCTTTTTTGAGAAAAAGGAATTTTAAACTCTAATAAAATATATTGTTTACTAGAATTTTTAACTTCTTTAAAATATTTGGATAGCTTTACAAGAGTTACTCTTCAAGATCTTTCTTCAGAATCTGAAACTCCTCTGCCAATTTTATTTTTCATATTTTGCTTTATTTCAGATATTAATAAATCATGGTTAGCGCTTTTGCATAGTTTATTAAACCTGCTAATTGTACTTTTAAATATAATCATAAATAAATTATATCAAATTTAAAAAAATTAGAGTCACCTCTAATTTCTTTGTATTAAATTTTAAGAATTATTTTTCTTTTTAGTTGTTTTTATTCTTAGTTAGCAATTTTTGTGCCATCTTTTGTAAATCCAGCTTCATAATCAGTGTAGTCTAAACCTAGAGCTCTCATAATTGTTCTAAGCATAAAGTTAAATGGTTTGTTGAAGTGCGGAAGGAAGTAAACATCCATTAGTGCAATTTCAGGAAGTGTCATTCCTTTAGATAAAGCTAGTGAGAATGCATACATTACTTCAGTATGACTTTGATATCTTGAACCAATTTGAGCACCTAGAAGTTTAAGTGTTTCTGGATCGTAAACAATTTTAAAGGAAACTTTTGCTTTGTTTTTCATAAATTCTGGACGATCTCAATCTTCAAGATATGCTACTTCATGTTTAATTCCAAAAGCTTTAGCTGAAGCTTCTGAAACACCAGTTGACGAGTAATGGAAGTCAAATACTGAAATAGCATTTGTTCCATTAACTCCGGGGAATTTAACTGCATTTTTACCTTTTGCAATATGCATAGCTGCAGCAATACCTGTTTTAACAGCATTTGTAGCTAAAGCAACATTAGCTGATCCTAGTTGGTGATGTTTAATGTTTGAACAATCACCAATTGCATAAACATCTTTATTTGATGTTTGCTGGTATTGATTAACAATGATAGCTCCCCTTGGGTCAAGTTTAACTTGGCCTTTAACTGATCCATTTTTGTTTCTTTGCATTTTACCTTCTTTATCTGTAACTCATAGAGATTGAGTTTGTGGTAAGAAACCAACAGCTGAAATAACTACATCAGCTTTATATTTACCTTTATCAGTTACAACGTGAGTAACATTTCCTTTTTTATCTCCAAGGAATTGAATTGTTTTTTGTTCCATAGCAAGTTTAATTTTTTGTTTTGCCATTTCTTTCATCATTGGTGTAGTGAATTCTGTATCAAAGTATCTTGGAACAACTCTATCTGCCATATCAATTAGAGTAACTTTTTTACCAGCATGGTGGAAAGCTTCTACTAATTCAATACCGATATATCCAGCACCAATAATTACAACATCATTAACTTTTTTAGATTTAGCTTTTGCTTTAATTTTTTTAGCGTGTTGGAAAATTTTTGAAAAGAAAATATTATTTAGGTCTGCACCTTCAACTGTAAGTTTAATTGGTCATGTTCCTCCAGAAAATACTAGTTTATCAAATGTATCTTTTTGAACTTCTCCAGTATTTAGATCTTTAACCATAACATATTTTTCTTTAACATTAATTTCTGTAACATCGTGTTCCATTTTAACGTTTGCTTTATAAATGTTTGTCAATTTTTCTTTATCTGAATAAAATAGTCCTGATGGATCTTTAAATTCTCCCCCTACTCAAAGAGCAATACCACATCCTAGAAATGAGATATTGTCATTTCTGTCATATGCATTAATTTCTGCTTTGGGGTTAAGCATAGCTAGTGTTCTAATAAATGAGGTACCAGCGTGATTAACTCCTACTACTACAATTTTTTCTTTTTTCATTTTAATAATCCTTTTATTTGTTTAATTCTTTATTATCTTGTGCAATCATTAGTTCTTCATTTGTTGGAATAACATATACTGGCACATTTGATTCTGGAGTTGAAATTAGTCTTGGTTTTCCTGACCTAACATTATTTAATTCCGAATCTATAATTATTTTATCAAATGTTAGTTTTTTAACAACCTGTTCTCTGAAGGTAACATCATTTTCACCAATACCTGCAGTAAATACTAGAGCATCAAGTTGGTTTCCAAGCTTGTTTGCATATTGAGCAATAATATCAACTGCTCTTTGTACATATAGTTCAAATGTAAATATTGCATCAGTATTTCCCTTAGCAATTTCATCTTCAACATCTCTCATATCTGAAGAAATTCCTGATACACCTTTCATACCTGATTCTTTGTTTAGAAGTGTGTCAATTTCATCAATTGACATTTTTTTGTTATCCATAATGAATTTAATAATTGATGGATCAATGTCTCCTGATCTTGTTCCCATCATAAGACCTGCAAGTGGTGTTAGACCCATTGATGTATCAAATGATTTGCTATCTTTAATAGCACACATTGAAGCTCCGTTACCAACATGAGCATTGATGAATGTAACTGAGTCTTTTTTCAATATTTCTTGAAGTGCTTGTGTTATATATCTATGTGATGTTCCGTGGAAACCGTATTTTTTAATTTTTAGTTCATCAGCAATAACTTTATTAATTGGGTATGTTGAGTTTACCTTTGGAATTGTTGTATGGAATGAAGTATCAAAAGTTGCTGTTTGGAATACTTCTCCAAAAATATCCGTACATGCTCTAATAACGCTAACTGCATTAGGGTTGTGAAGAGGAGCTAGAACTGAAAGTTCATCAATTTTATTAATATTTTCTTCTGTAAGTATAGCTGAAGTTTTAAATTCTGCTCCACCGTGAACAACTCTGTGTCCAATAGATGTAATTTCTTTTACATCTTTAATAATATTTATTGATTTTAAAGAGTTTACAATACCTTGAATACCTTCTAGGTGGTTTTTTAACGTTGTTTCTTCTGTGTGTTTTTGACCATTGTATTTTGTAACAATTAATCCATCGATACCGATTCTATCTGCAACTCCTTCAGCAATTAAATCTAGATTTGCTTCTGCAAACACTTTTCATTTAATTGTTGAAGAACCTGCGTTAATAACAAGAATTTTATTCATAATTATTTATCTCCTTCTAATGCATATGCTTGAACAGCTGTAACAATTGCTGAATCAATAATGTTAGCTATTGTTGAACCTCTTGAAAGGTCATTGTATGGTTTTTTAAGTCCTGCTAAAATTGGACCCATTGCAGATCATCCACCCATACGTTCAGCAATTTTATATCCAATATTTCCTGCATTTAAATCTGGGAATATAAATTGTGTTGCTGTTCCTTCAAAATTGTAATCATATTTATATTTTTGATCTTTAACAACTTGAACAAATGCAGCATCAAATTGAACTTCACCAATAGCTGGGTATTTTGAACATTGACGCTTATTAAAGTTATGTGTTGCTTCAATAATTTTTTTTGTTTGCGGTGTTGAAGCCGAACCTGAAGTTGAAAATGATAAAAATGCTACTTTCTCTTCAATATCAAATGCTTTAGCAAAATCATTTGAGTTTTGTGCAATATCTGCAAGTTGATCTGCACTTGGATTTGGATTAACTGAAATGTCTCCAAATAAAAACGTTTCTTTGTCTTTAGCCATAACCATAACTGAAGAAATTGTTTTAATTCCATCTTTTGGACCAATTGTTTTAAATGCTGCTTTTAAAATATCTGCTGTTGGAAGGTGCACTCCACCAATTGCTCCCTCAATTATTGATTCTTGCATTAACATACCTGTAAAGAATTGGCGAGTCTTAAGACTTTTTAAGCAATCTTCAAATGATTCTTTCCCTTTTCTTTTTTCTTCATATTTTTTAGCTAGTTTTTCTATTAATTCTGATTCTTGTTCAATAATATATTTTTGAAAACCTTCAACTTTAGATGATACTTCTTCAAATTGTTTAATTGTTTCAAAAATTAATACTGGTTCAAGAACATTGTCTTCTTTTAATTTTGCAGCTGCTGCAATCATTCTTGATGAGTTACCTTCAACAAATGCAATTTTAATTAAACTTTCTCTTTTTGAAAGTTTTTGAATACAATTTTTAATAATGCTCATGTATTTCTCCTTAATTTTCTCTATAATATTTTACACTATTTTAAATGCTAAAAATAGCACAAAATAAAAACTGATTTTAATATTATTACTGTTGTATTTTTGTGTTAGCTTTATCTGAAATTTGCTTTGAAGCTTTTCCAAATATAATTATTATTTCATATGATTTAGCCACGATACCAGTAGCCCCTAATTTTTTCAAAGCTTCTGGATCAAAATTGTTCATATCTTTTAATTTAACATGTAATTTTGAATGGTTTGATTTCATTGCTTCGACATTATCTTGGCCTCCCAAAGCTTTAAATAAGTCCTCGGGTTCAAAAGTTAATTTGTGTTTTGTAGATCCTGAATATGGTTTTCTAATGTTTGCAATTACAATCCCCAGAAATATTGCAAAAAGAATGAAAAATAGAATCATTCCAGATGTTGTCATATTACTTAAAAACATATTTTCTCCTATTTTTTTAATCATATATATTATATATAGATATAAACAAAAGTCTAATATTTAAAAAAATCATAAAAACTGTTGCACTAAAAATATAATATGATATATTACTAATATCGGTTTTAATTAAAATCCACCTGATTTGATCGCAGTGTAAACCGATATAAAAACCAAACTTTTAAATTCAGTTTGGTTTTTTTATTGTATAAACTTGGTTGTTTAGGTAATCTAAATCACCTTTTAAATTACTAAATGATATTTTATAAGCACATAAGTTGATATATTTTGCTTTAGGTCCACCATATCTTGGATCACCCACAATTGGGAATCCAGCATTTGATAATTGTAATCTGATTTGGTGTTTTCTGCCTGTAATTAGTTTGACTTCTAAAATAGTTCTTTCTTTTTCAGCAAATTTAACTTTATAAGCTTCAAGCTTTGCTAATTTGCCATATCTTTTATTAATAACCATTTTTTGATGATTTTCATTATGAGCAATTTTATCTTCCAATATTAGTTTTTCAGGTGTCCTACCTTGAACTTTAGTAAGATAAAACTTATTAACCATTCCTTCTGTAGCAATTGCTTTTGAAAGAATTCTGTGAGCATTGTAATTAAGTGAAAATATAACAATACCTGTAGTATTTTTATCTAATCTATGAATATTAATAGGTTGATAAGATGTATTTTCAGGAATTTTACCATTTTTATCAAGATATGCTAAAACTTGTGAATGTAAATTATTTTCACTCTCACCAGATACTAAAATTCCTGCAGGTTTATTTACTAATAAGATGTTGCTATCTTCATAAACAACATCGATATTAGTATCAGATTTTGGTATATTTACAACTTTTTCTTTCACTTCTGTAAAATAAGTAGTTATTTCATCTCCTGTTTTTAAAAGGTAGGAATGGTTTTTTATTTTAACACCATTTACTCTTACATCTTTTTGTCTAAACTTTTTCATTACAACTGATTTTGGTAAGTTATAAAAAGAGATAAGAAATTTATCTATTCTTTTATTATTATCGTTTTGAGTAATCTTAATTTTTTGCATATCTTTTCCTTTTGGTACTTTTGAACAAAAATAAGCAGGTATCTCCCTGCTTACTTTTATAATGGTGCGGATGAAGGGAATCGAACCCCCACATCTTACGATACTAGATCCTAAGTCTAGCGCGTCTACCAGTTCCGCCACATCCGCATATGTTTTAGTATGTATATTATATATTATTTTAAACTCTTGTGGAAAAAAGTTCTAAAATCATTATTTAAACTTTTTACATTTAAAATCTTGATAATGAAATGAGCATACAGGCTTATTTCTGCATTTATTTATATACTTGGAAGCACTACATTCATTAACACTTATCAGGTAGTGCAAACAATTATTTAGCTCTATCCCTTTGTCTTCAATTTCTTTTAATGACATTCCTTTAATTTTAATTTTTCTCTTCATATTAAGTCTTCTTATTTAATAGATATCTAAAAAAAAATTAAAAGATTAGAATTTTTTAAAAAACTAGAAGGTTTGGCCTTCTAGTTTTTACAATGGTGATCCCAGTAGGACTCGAACCTACGACACCCTGATTAAAAGTCAGGTGCTCTAACCAACTGAGCTATGGGACCATTTTTAATAAATAGATTATAACATAATTTTAATTTGTACATTAATAAAAACATGCCGACTGGCATGTGTATGAGAAAATTAGTATTGTTATATATTTTTAATTATATTCATTGTTGATTAAATCAGCAATTTTTGTTGTAACAAATGTGATAAATAGTGTCAAAACAATTAGCCACATAACTGTTGGTGATGTTTGTGTTGTTTGTGTTTTAAAGTCAACAACAGTTTTTGCCCCGGCAATGAAGTAGTTAACTGTATTTTGTACCACAACTCATAAAGAAATAACTGCTGCTCCAAATTGTAATATTGGGAGTTTTTGTTTGTCAACTTTAAATTTGTTTGTGAATCTGTTGGCAACAACTCCAAAACCTACTACTGCATAGAATGCAAATGCAAATAGTGCTAGAGCTGAACCAAAGTTATCAAATGTTGCTTCTTTTGAGTCCCCTGTAACATCAGCAATAATGAACATTAGTGCCATGTAAAACATACCAATAAAGAATCCAATTCAAGTTTGGTTTGTGTGTCTTCCATCTGATTCAATTTTTGACATGTATTTTGATGGAATTGTAGCTTTTTCATCTGACATAGCTTTTGTAACTCTTGCACCAGCAACCTGGAACCCGTTAGCAACTGTGTAAGCTGAAATCCCGATTAGGAATCAAAGAACTGAGGCTCCTGTTGAACCAAATGTTTTTTGGAATAGTTCAAATAGTGAAGCATCTTTTGTTCCATATCCTGTTGCGGCAGCAAATACAAAGTAGAAGATACCAACTGAGATGATTGAGAACATTGTAGCTTTTGTAGCATCTCCTGGTTTTTCTTCTTCTTTAGATAGAGTTAGTCCACCCATGAACGCGTCAAAAGCAAAGAATACACCTGGAAGCGCAGTGAAGACAGTAGCTATGTTTCACTTAACTGCTCCAGAAGCTACGGCAGCAAACGTGTTAGCGTCTGATGCAGCAACTGGCCTTGTAAATCCAAGCACAACTACTGATAGTAGCGGGATGAACTTAATGATTGTACCAACCATTTGTAATCCTTTACCAAATGAATATGACAAAACGTTGCCTGTTGATAGAGCTAAGTAAGCAATTGAAGACAATGCTCATACTGTTTTTCATTTAGTTTCCATACTTGCTCATGTTCATCCCATTCCAAGCAGAACAAATGCCACAGCATAGTATGATAGAAGAACTGAAAATACTGGGTAGTAAATTCACCCGAAGATTTGTTGAGCAATTCTTCCTGTTTTTGGCCCAATAAATGTTGTTACTCAGTTTGGAACCGTACCTGAGATATTGTTTTTTCCAGTATATGATTGAGCTTCAGCAAATGAAAGCCCCATACCGTAAACTAGAATAGCACCGACAAGTCATGTTAAAAGCGATAGTCAAATGTTGCCACCTGTAGCTGCAAGAATTTTAGGGTTCTTGAAGAAGATACCTACACCAACCATTGAACCTACATTAATAGTAACTAGGTTCCAAAAGCTAAATGATTGTTTTTTCATGTGTTTCTGTTTCCTTTTTTATTTTAAAATATTTATGTAAATAAATGCTGCTTATTTACACTCCCATTATAGCAAAATAACTATGTAAATGTAAACATTTACAATTTATTTGAAATTATAAATAAATATTGTTAAAATAAAAATGCGAAAGCAAAGGAGATATATAAAAATGAGAGCAATTATTAAAAAAACGTCAGGGCCAGGTTTTGAATTTGAAACCAGTAGCCCAGAAATTACTGACCTGCAACCAGGTGAAGCTAAGATCAAAATGATTTATTCATCAATTTGTGGGACAGACGTACACATTTACAAATGAGACGATTGAGCAAACGCAACAATCAAAACACCACAAATTAACGGTCACGAAGGTATCGGGATGGTTGAAGAAGTTGGCGAAGGCGTAACTAATGTTAAGCCTGGAGACTTTGTTTCATACGAAACACACAACTACTGTGAAGAATGTCATGTATGTAAACAAGGAAATATTCATGTATGTAAAAAAATGACTATCTTGGGTGTACACCTTGATGGAACATGAGCTGATCAAGTCAGAATTCCAGCTAAAATTCTATTCAAGTTACCAGAAGATAGAAAAGTCCCACTAAGATACTGCGGAATTCTAGAACCATTTGGTAACGCGCACCACACACTTTCATACACATCACTTGAAGGTAAAAACGTTGTTATTTCAGGAGATGGGCCAATTGGTGCATTTGCTGCATTAGTAGCGAAAGGAAGAAATGCAAAAAGAGTATTTGTAGTTGGAGCTAACAAATTCAGAATGAACATGATTAAAGAATTGGGATTCGAAGTTCTTAATGCAAGAGAATTTACATCATCAGAAGAACTAAAAACTAAATTTGATGAATTAACAGATGGAGAAGGAATTGATGCAATCGGAGAATTCTCAGGTGCGCCAATAGCTCTAAACAATATGATTGATGTTATTAACCCAGGTGGATATCTTGGAGTTCTATCTGTTTATGGAAAAAATGAATTCGAAGTTAAAATTAATGAACTAGTATTCAAAAATATCCAAGCACAATTTATTTGTGGTAGAAAAATCTTTGAAACATGAGAAGAATCATTTGATATGATTAACAACGAAATTATTCCTCTATCAGCAATTGATAAAATCATTACCCACGAATTTGATCTAGAAGACTATGAAAAAGGATTTGAAGCTATTACTAGCGGAGCAGCTGGTAAAGTGCTTCTAAAAATTAATCCAGATTTAGACAAGTAATATAAAAAGGAAAAAAAATGAATAACAATATTGAAAAACAAATTAGAGATAAATTTGGAGCAAAAGTACAATCTTTAAAAGATGAGGGACTTTTTAACACTATTAGAGTTCTAGAACAACCTAACCATTCAAGAACACAAATTGATGGTAGAGATATTCTAAACTTTAACTCAAACAACTTCTTAGGATTTGCTTCAGATCCAAAAATTATTGAAGCATCAAAAGCAGCAATTGATAAATTTGGTGTTGGTCCAGGTGCTGTTAGATCAATTTCAGGTTCACTATCAATTCACCGTGAAGCTGAAATGAAACTTGCAAAATTTAAAGGGGCAGAGGACTGCATTCTTGTTCAGTCAGGTTTCCAAGCTAACACTACACTAATCCCAACAATATTTGGTAAAGATGACTGCGTTGTTTCTGACGCTCTAAACCATGCATCAATTATTGATGGAATCAGATTATCAAAAGCTAATAAAAAAATTTATGCACACGCTGACATGGAAGATTTAGAAGCAAAAGTTAAAGAAGCTAGAGCTGAAGTATCAGGAATGGTTGTGATCATTACTGATGGTGTCTTCTCAATGGATGGTGCAATTGCTAAACTTCCAGAAATTACAAAAATTGCTGAAGAAAATGATGCACTTGTTTATGTTGATGATGCATGAGGAGAACTAGGGCTTGGTAAAACTGGTCGTGGTACTCCGCAACACTATGATTTAGAAGATAAAGTAACATTTGAAGTTGGTACTCTATCTAAAGGATTTGGTGTTCAAGGCGGATTTATCGTTGGGCCAAAAGAAATGATTGATTACCTAAGACAAAGAGGTAGACCATTTATTTTCTCTACAGGGGTAGGACCAGCTGAAGCTGGAGCGGTAGTTGCTGTTCTAGACGAACTTCTACAATCAACAGCGAGAATTGATAAACTACACGAGAACAGAAAATACTTTGCAGACGGAATTACTAAACTTGGACTAGACATTAGAAACTCAAAAACTCAAATTATTCCACTTATGATTAATGATGAGAAAAAAACACAAGCAATGTCTAAAATGCTATTTGAAGAAGGAATATTTGTTACACCAATCGTATTCCCAACAGTTCCAAAAGGAACTGCAAGATGTAGATTCATAGTTTCTGCAGCACACACAAAAGAAGATCTAGACGAGTGTCTAGAAAAAATTGAAAAATGTGCTAAAGAACTAGGAATTATCTAATAAATAAAAAAAAGATGCAGTTGCATCTTTTTTTTATTTTCCACTCATCACTTTAATAGTTGATAACACGGCAAATAACAGAGCAATTACAATTTAAAATTGCTTTAAAAGTTTTTTAAAAAATGTTGAAATTACTATTCCTTTATAAGCTCTAGTTCTGTTCCTTTAGCTGAGTTAAACTCAGAAATAGCTTTATTAACTTTTTCTACAGAGTTTTGTAAACTTAGCCTTTGAGCAATTATTGTTAATGCTTCTGTGTCTTTCTTTTCGATTTCAAATTTAATATCATCCATTTTACCTGTGTTGAAAAATACTAAAAATGAATGCATGGCCAATTTGCCTTGATTTGAAAGTCTGTTAATTCAAATTGATGTTTTTTCTGTTGACATAGTAACCTCCCGGCTTCTTCGTATTATTATAACATTAATAAAATAGGTTCAAAAACCTATTTTATTAAATTTTTATTTATAATATTTAATTACTTTTAAAAATAAATTATATAAGACATAATAAGAAAAATATTTTAAATTGGTAATTTAAAAAGTCTTTATCACTAGCTTTATCTTTTTAAACACTTCTTTATATTAATTTTTTCTTCAATTTTTTTGTATTGAAATTTAAATACAAACTATATTAAGCTAAATAAAAACACATTAAAATGTGATTTTTATATTATTTAAGTTTTGCAATAACTTCCCCAGCTTTAACTGTTCCTGTTTTAATTATCTCAAATGGTGCATTATTTGTGATGATTATTGGTGTGTGCATTGAAGGAGCTTTAGTTGAAACTGAAGCAATATCTACTTTGCACATTTTATCACCTTGTGAAACTATATCTCCTGGTTTTACAAATGATTCAAATCCTTCTCCACCTAAGTTAACTGTGTCTAACCCAATGTGTATTAAAACTTCAGCTATTTCGCTTTTAATACCATATGCATGTTTAGTTTCAAAAACAGTTACCATTTCTCCAGAGATTGGAACTACAAAATCATCTCCTGATGGGATGATTGCAAATCCATCCCCCATTAGTTTTTTGCTAAAAACTAGATCTGCTACTTCTTTAAGATCAATTATCTGCCCATCACATGGAGCAATAATTGTTGATTTATCTTTTGCCATTTTAATTTCCTTATCAATTTTTAAGTTCTTTTTTTAATATTTTATAATCGGGACAGTACTCTTCCACTAAATTTCAAAATGTTTTTTGATGATGTTGGTAAGTGTAATGAGCAATTTCATGATGTATCACATACTCAATTACTTCTTTCCTAAAAAAAATCAATCTTTGATTCAGTGAAATCAAATTTAATTTAGGATTGCAATTTCCTCAAACTGCTATTAATAATTTTACCTTAAATATAGGTTTAAATGTAGTCTTTTCTGCCACATTTTTAGCCAACTTTATAATTTCATTTTTTTGATGTGAACAGAAGTTGTTAAATGCTAATTCAAAATCTTTTCCATAAACTATTATTGTCTTGTCTAAAATAGTATATTTTCTACCTTGACCCCCGTAAATTAGATTATAATACTTACCAAATAAAATCACTCAACCTTCTTCTAAATTATAAGGTTTATTTTCTTTATTTAATCTTTGTTGCTCTATAAATTTATAAATGTTTTCTCGTAAAAATCTCTGTGCATCCATAGGATCCATATAAATCGATTTTAAAAAAACTATTTCATTATTACGATTTATTTTAATATAAGAATTTTTATTTCTAGTAGCTTTAACTAAAACGGCAGAATTGTAACCGAATTTTTCAAGACTAATAATTTCTTCTTGTGATTTAATCATTTTTTTATTAATGAATTTTCACATAAAAATTACCTCCTTGTTCGGAATTATTATAACAAAATAGGATAACCTTATTTTTTAATAATAACTCCTCTTGGATTATCATTATAATCATAAATAAAAATGTATTTTGAAGAAGGAAGGTTTTCTTTTATAAGCTTCTCAATACTTTCTTTTTGATCATAACCAAATTCAAAAGCAATAATTGCTTTTTCTTTTGTTGTTTGATAATGATTGCTTAGAATTTTTTTGTAAAAACTTAATCCATCTGGATCTTTGTCAAACAATGCCATGTGTGGTTCATAATCTTGAACTCTAGACTCTAATTTTGTTTCACGTTTAATATATGGAGGGTTGGAAATTAATACGTCAACTTTTATGTTGTTTTTCAATAAAAATGAGTCAATATCTGATTTTTCAAATTGTACTTGACATTTATTTAATTTGTTATTTTCGCGAGCTTGGCTTAAAGCTTGTTGTGAAAGCTCTAATCCATATGTTTTTTGTTTTGTATGATAGTTAAGTGCTAGGGCAATAGCCCCAGATCCAGAACAAATATCTGCAATTATAATTTCTTGATTTCCAAATAATTCGTCAATTTCTATTAATACTTCTTCTGTTAATTTTTCAGTTTCAGGGCGAGGAATATATACACCTTTTTTTACATTTATTTTTAAATCTAAAAAGTGTTCATAACCTAAAATATATTGCAAGGGTTTTCCTGCGATATATTCATCAATATCTTTTACAAATAATTTTAAGTCAAAATCAATTTCTTGGTCAATATCTTTAAAAATATCTGAGGTGCTTAATTTTGTATGATGTATTATAAGTTTTCTTGCTACGTGCTCTATATCTATGTATTTATTAATAATTTTTTCAAACGTCATGATTTTATTTTACTATTATTTTAAAATATTTTTCTGTATAATTAAATTTGGAGATAAAAAATATGAATACAAAAATAAGAAGAATGTCGATTATAGCGATTTCAACTGCATTGATGTGTGTTATTTCGCCATTGACAATACCAACACAACCTGTACCTATAACTATGGCTACATTTACACTTTGAACTGTTGCAATGATATTGCCATGAAAAGACGCAGTAATTGCAACTGCATTATTTGTTTTGTTAGGAGCTATGGGTCTACCAGTTTTTTCAAATGGAGGTGGGGGACTTGAAAAAGTTCTTGGTCCAACTGGAGGTTATATCTGAGCATTTTCTTTCACGCCTATTTTCTTTGAAATAGCTAGAAAATTCACAAAGAACAAATATATTGAAAGAATTTTTGGAGTTGTAACATCATTTGCATTTATTTGTGCAATAGGTATTGCATGAATGATGGTTTATTATGCAAAAGCAGGAAGCCCAAAACCATTCCTAGTACTACTTAAAAAAGGTTATTTAGTTTTTTGATGAACAACCTTAATTAAGGGTGTTATGGCTTCAATTGTAGCTGATAGAGTTAAGCTAAGTTATTAGTTTTTATTATAACCATATTATGATAAAAATAATTGTTGATTCAACTTGTAATCTTACTAAATTAGAAGCAGAAAAACTAGGATTTTATTACTTGCCTTATAACATTATAATAAATAACAAGCTATGGCAAGATGGTGTAAACATAAAAAGTGAAAAAGTTGCAGAAGCAATAATAAATGATTATCAATTTTCTACTTCTACAACACCCATTTTTTATGCAGAAGAATTATTGAAAAAAGCTTCTGCTTTTTATAATATTGTTTTTGTTATTACAGCTTCTTCAAAAGTTTCTTCCCAATTTAGAAATATGAAGGTAATATCGGAAAAGTTAAAAAATGTCTATGTTATTGATTCTTGTGGTAATGGAAATACAATCCTTGCAATAGCAAATATTATTTTAAATAATAAATATAAGTCTGTAGAAAAAATACTAGAAATTATTAATTATAATAAAAATTTCTGTACAACATTCTTATTATCTAATGATAAATCTACATTAAAAAAATCAGGAAGATTTAAAAATATTGATAATAATGATGGTTATTTAATATATAAAAATGAAAATGGTACTTTTAAAAAGATTAATGTAGAAGGTACTATAGATAATTTAATTACTGAATTTTTAAAAAATGATTTATCTATGTTTGACTCTATTGTTTTATCTGAATTTAATTTTAATTTGAAACCAGTTGTAACAAAACTAAAAACCAAGACAAAATTACCTATTGTAATTTCTAATAATTACTCTTCTACTTTGGCTGCACATAATGGTTTAGGATCACTAAGAATAGAGAGCGGTAATTTTAAAAAATAAGTAAGATTAGTTAAAATATGGGCAAGAATTTAAATGCAATAAATTTATCAGAGATTTAAATATATATCCCTTTATGGTTAGTAAATAATATGAAGATATTTCTTATAAGGAAATTGTTATGAACAAAAATATACTATAAGTCTTCAACACCTATATTTTTATGATTTTACACAGTATTTATAGTGGTAAGGAAATAAATAAACACAAAGATAAAAAACTAGAACTAGATTTAAAAACCAAGTTATTGGTATGAAATAAAGAAAAGGAAAAATAGTTGCAAAAGTATCAAACAATACTAAAAGATATTCTTTAGTAGGTAATATTAAACAAGATATTAAAAGGTAGCATAATTAAAAATAATGAACATAGAACAATTGTTCACAGAAATATTCAATACTTAAGATAATAAAAAGATTTATTGATTAAAACTAATTTCATTGAAAACTTTTGATCTGTGTTTAAAAGAGGATTGAAAGGAACTTATATAAGCATTAGTAAAAAACATTTAAAATATTATGTTGATGAATTTAGTTGAAGATTAAATAATAAAAACCAACAGTTATTCAAATTATTGTTTAACATGAAAATACATTAATAAAAAAGAGAATATGAAAACTAAAAAATGTTTTTGTCAAAGTATGTAAAATCTTTTTAGATTATATTTTGAAAATGATAAAAATATTACTATTGGCGGAAAACTAATTGTAACTATTAAAAAATAGGCATCTAGCCTATTTAATTAAATCTAAAAATTATTTTATTATAACATTCAAGATTCAGCACCAACAACCATCATCAGAATAAAGATAGTTATTACTGTTAATATTACATGCCATATAATAGCAGATTTAAATCCTTTTCATCCTGCTTGTTTCTTTTGGTTATCTTTTTCTGTTAAAACTAATATCAAGCCAAGTCACCATAAAAATAGTGTGGATCAAAAAATAATTTTGCGATATGAACTATAATCTTCAATTTGTTTTTCTGGCATTGAAAACTCCTTTCTATAAAATTATAGATTATAATTTAAAAAAAACAAGGTATTACCAACCAAAATGATATATACCTAAATTATTATAAAATATTGGTACTAAGATGAAAAAATAAAAACAACTCTTCAGTTGTTTTTTTGTTATTAGTTGACTTGTTTCTTAGCAGTTTCTACAAGTTTTGCAAAAGATTATGGGTCATGGATAGCCATTCCTGAAAGCATTTTTCTGTTTAAATCAATGTTTGCTTTTTAAGTACGTTAATTAATTTTGAATATGATAGATCATGTAATTTTGTTGCAGCTGAAATTCTTGTTATTCAAAGTTTTCTGAAATCTCTTTTCTTAACTTTTCTGTCTCTATAAGCATATGATAATGATCTAAATATTTGTTCTTGGGCTGTTTTATATAGTTTGTGCTTTGCTCCAAAGTATCCTTTAGCATCTTTTATAACTCTTTTTCTTCTTTTACGCGATTGAACACCTGATTTTACTCTTGGCATAATTCTTTCTACCTATTACTAAACTATGTTTTTAACTCTTTTGTTTTTTTTTAGCTTTGGTTTCTAAGGCGTGCTGTCCAATGTTTGGTGTTATTCTTACATCTTTTATAACAACTATTGAACGGTTTTTTTCATTTCTTTTTCTTTTTTAGATTTTTCAAATTTATATTTTCCATAATCAAGAATTTTGCAAATAGGTGGTTTGGAGCTTGGTGAAATACATACTAAATCAAGTTCTAGTGCTTTTGCTTTTGCAGTACAATCTCTTAGCGACATTTCACCTAGTGGTCCATTTTCTCCAATTACCATTACAACTGGGAATCTAATATCTTTGTTTACTAAATCTGTTTTCTTAGGTAGTTTTCTACTATATCTTTTGATGAATTTAGTTGAAGATTAAATAATAAAAACCAACAGTTATTCAAACTATTGTTTAACATGAAAATACATTAATAAAAGAGAGAATATGAAAACCAAAAAAAATGTTTTTGTCAAAGTATGTAAAATCTTTTTAGATTATATTTTGAAAATGATAAAAATATTACTATTGTTGGAAAACTAATAGTAACTATTAAAAAATAGGCATCTAACCTATTTAATTAAATCTAAAAATTATCTTGCAGCCGCTCAAATTACAAAAGCAAACATCAGAAGAAAGAAAGTTATTGCTGTTAATATTACATGCCATATAATAGCAAATTTAAATCCTTTTCATCCTGCTTGTTTCTTTTGATTATCTTTTTCTGTTAAAACTAATATCAAGCCAAGTCACCATAAAAATAGTGTGGATCAAAAAATAATTCTGCGATATGAAACATAATCTTCAATTTGTTTTTCTGGCATTGAAACCTCCTTTCTACAAAAATTATAGGTTATAATTTAAAAAAAGCAAGGTATTAGCAACCAAAATGATATATACCTAAATTATTATAAAATATTGGCGCTAAGATGAAAAAATAAAAACAGCTCTTCAGTTGTTTTTTTTGTTATTAGTTGACTTGTTTCTTAGCAGTTTCTACAAGTTTTGCAAAAGATTCTGGGTCATGGATAGCCATTTCTGAAAGCATTTTTCTGTTTAAATCAATGTTTGCTTTTTTAAGTCCGTTAATGAATTTTGAATATGATAGATCATGTAATTTTGTTGCAGCTGAAATTCTTGTTATTCAAAGTTTTCTGAAATCTCTTTTCTTAGCTTTTCTGTCTCTATAAGCATATGATAATGATCCAAATATTTGTTCTTGGGCTGTTTTATATAGTTTGTGCTTTGCTCCAAAGTATCCTTTAGCATCTTTTATAACTCTTTTTCTTCTTTTACGCGATTGAACACCTGATTTTACTCTTGGCATAATTCTTTCTCCTTATTACTAAACTATGTTTTTAACTCTTTTGTAGTCATCTTTTGAAACTACTGTAGCTTTTGCTAGTTGTCTTTTTTGTTTTGTTGTTTTTCCATGTGCAAGGTGTGACATGAAAGCTTTTTTACGTTTTAGTTTTCCTGTAGCAGTTTTTTTAATACGTTTTGTTAAAGCTGATTTTGTTTTCATTTTTACTTTTGCCATATTAAATTATTCTCCTTTTTTTTCTGTGTCAACTTCTTTTTTAACTTTTAAAGTTGCTTCTATTTTGATTTTTTCTTTTTGAGGTTTTGATTTTTTCCCAGGTTTTTGAGGAGCAATTATCATGTCGAAGAATCTACCATTTGAATATGGTTTTTTTTCTAGCATTGCTATATCTTCAACTACTGCAAAGAATCTCATTAATGTTTCTTCTCCAACTTCAATATGAGCTCTTTCTCGTCCTCTGAATTTTAGTGAAACTTTAACTTTATAACCTTGTTCAATAAACTCTTTTGCTTTTTTAGCTTTGGTTTCTAAGTCGTGCTGTCCGATGTTTGGTGTTATTCTTACTTCTTTTATAACAACTATTGAACGATTTTTTTTCATTTCTTTTTCTTTTTTAGATTTTTCAAATTTATATTTTCCATAATCAAGAATTTTGCAAATAGGTGGTTTGGCGCTTGGTGAAATGCAGACTAGATCAAGTCCTAGTGCTTTTGCTTTTGCAGTACCATCTCTTGGCGACATTTCACCTAGTGGTCCATTTTTTCCAATTACCATTACAACTGGGAATCTAATATCTTTGTTTACTAAATCTGTTTTCTTAGGTAGTTTTCTACTATATCTGTTAAATCTTGGCATTTTTCTCCTTAAATAAAATAAAAGTGGTATATAAAACCACTTCAAAATACTATTTAATAAATAATTAATGAATAGCATTTACCTTGGATTACTTGTCCGCAGGTGGAAGTGTGTGGCTTCTCTTTCTAAACATCTTTATGATGCCATTATATTATATAGAAATTCAGTTTGTAAGTAAATAACAAAATGATTATTTGCATTATTTAATTTTTGATTACCCATAATTATAGATGTATAATATAGTTGTATCAGATGATACAAGAGGAAGTAATTATGCAAAAAATATTAGATGTAAATACAATGAAAATCATTGTTGAAAAACATGGATTAGAGGCGCTGATCCAAAAAACAATGGATCGTATTGAATACGATTTTTCAAGATGAGAAGAATTTTATATCATACCTAGACCTGGGTTTCATACTCCTGGCGGTGTTATTGAACTAATGCCTTCGGCAGATAAAGAATTTTTCACATATAAATGTGTTAACGGACACCCTGCTAACCCGGCTCAAAATAAATTAACTGTAGCTGCAACAGGGCAAATGAACACAACATATGATGGATATCCAATTTTTATAACAGAAATGACAATACTAACAGCAATCAGAACAGCTGCAACTGCCGCTCTTGCTGCAAAATATATGTCAAGAAAAAACTCTAGCAAACTTGCTATTATTGGTACAGGAGCTCAATCAGAGTTTCAACTTGCTGCGCATAAAATGATTAGAGATATTAAAGAAGTGCACTACTTTGACACTGATCCAAAAGCTATGGATAAATTTGAAAGAAATATTGCAGGTCAATTTTCAGATATTAAATTTACAAGATTTAATTCAACACATGAAGCTATTAAAGGTTGCGATATAGTTGTTGTATGTACTGCAACAAAAGCAAAAGTTCAGGTTATTAAAAAGGAATGAGTTGAAGAAGGAATGCACTTATCAGGGCTTGGCGGTGACTGCCCAGGTAAAACAGAATTTGAAAAAGAAATTTTGCAACTACCAAATTCTAAAGTTGTAGTTGAATTTTTTGAGCAGTCATTTATAGAAGGTGAAATTCAAGAATTTGATGAAGCTACTGCCAAAGAAATTGTTTATTCAGAAATGTCTGATATTTGCAATAAATCAAAATCAGGTAGAGATTCAGATTCTGAAATTACAATTTTTGATTCAGTAGGTATTGGTCTAGAAGATTATTCTATATTATATGTAATCAATGAAATAATAAAAGATGAGGTTATTGGTGATCAAAAAGTAATGATACCGACATTGGATGATGTTAAAGACTTATTTGGTCAACTAAAATCAAATATTGAAACAGGTAAAGTTGTAGAATATGATGGTCGTGGAATCATGCCACAAGAAATTGGAGATAACATTTATAAAATAGCAGCGGATAAAAAACAGTTCAAAGCTATTACAAAAGATTCATGCATGTGTACAGTAGGGGTTTGAGCAGGAGCACAAAAATATTATGGAGCAATTGGGCTAATTCAAATCAGCGAATTTATAAATTCTTCAGTTCTTTCTCTTCTTGGTGAAGGAGATAGAGATGAAAAAAAACTTTATGGACAAGTTGGTAAAGTTAAAGGTTCAAACTTTGTAGTTGCTGGCCTAGATTTTGAAACTGCTACAAATGAAAAATATGCTTTAAGATTAAAAGAACTAAACAAGCATGGTGTTAATATTCATTATAAAGAGCAAGCAGAACAAATTGGAATTGAAAAAATTATTGAACAATCAATTATGCAATTTGAAGCAAAAGGAATTGTTTGAGGTATTTCTGCTACTCCAGAAACAGAAGAAATTGTTAAAAAATTCTTAACAAACAAAAACTTTATCGGGTATGAAGTTAGAGAGAAATAAAAAATTGCCTTAGGGCAATTTTTTACATAAAGTTATATAAATTATTTAACTTCTACAGTTGCTCCAGCTTCTTTTAGCTTAGCTGCGATTTCTTCACCTTCAGCTGGTGAGATATCTTCTTTGATTGTGTATGGAAGAGCTTCAACTGCTTTTTTAGCATCCATTAGCCCTACTCCTGTTATTGATCTAACTGCTTTAATAACAGATACTTTAGCACCACCATAACTTGTAATGACAACAGATACTTCAGTTGGACCTGCGTCTCCACCTGCTGCTCCATCTGCTGGTGCAGCTGCAACGGCTGTTGGGTCGATTCCGAATTCTTCTTTTAGTCCATCAACTAATTCTTTAATTTCTAGAAGTGACATTTCTTTTAAAGCTTCTACGAAAGCTTCTTTTGTTAATTTAGCCATAATTGACTCCTTTTATTTTATTTTTTATTATTGTGCAGCTTCTTATGTAGCTGTTTCTTCTTTAGCTTCCTCAGCCGGTGCTGATTCTTCTTTTTTTTCTTCTGCTGGTGCAGATTCTTCTTCAGATTTTACTTCTTCTACTGTTGCATCGTTAACTTTAGTTTCTTCAACTGGTGTTGATTCTTCTTTGGTTTGGACTTTTTCTGCTCCTGCAAAATGAGATTCTTCTAGCATATTTAGACCAATTGCAACTTGTTTTAGAGGTTGCAATAAACCTGCTGCAATTTGAGTAAG
This sequence comes from Mycoplasmatales bacterium, assembly GCA_965214965.1. Taxonomy (GTDB): domain Bacteria; phylum Bacillota_I; class Bacilli_A; order CBDATW01; family CBDATW01; genus CBDATW01. The sequence goes on along the minus strand of OZ244030.1, from coordinate 151,545 downwards.
AAGTGTTTCTCTTGAAGGAATTTGTGAAAGTTCTGTTGCCATTTCTGCGCCGATTGCTTTACCTTCAAAAATACCAGCTTTAAATTTAATAGTTTCGTATTTTTTACCGTGTTCTGCAAGTATTCTAGCTCCTGCAATTTCGTCTTCATTTGAGAATACGAATGCATTAGGTCCTAGAAGTGCATCATCAAGCCCATCGATTCCGGCTTTTTTAGCAGCAATTTTTACAAATCTGTTTTTGTAAACTTTCATTTCTCCACCCTCAGCTCTCAGATCATTTCTGATTTGAGTGATTTGGTCAACAGTAAGTCCGTGATATTCAACTAGAAATGTGGACTTAGCACCTTGGATTTTTTCAGTGATTTCCTGAACAAGTTTTTCTTTTGCTTCTCTTAATGCTCTCACTGTTAATCTCCTTTCGTTTTATATGCAATTACATTAAATAAAATACCATGTGACATAAAAAGACACAAGGTATTGTTTAACAACTATAGTTATTGTTATTAACCTCGGCAACATATTAAGGTTTCCCTGTTGCTGTCTTAAGTAAATGCATAGTTATTATATACAAAAAAGAATCTGAATTCAAATAAAAAATACCAAAAAAGGTATTTAAAAGTCTGTAGAAACTTTGATTCCTGGCCCCATTGAAGATGAGATAGAAATTCCTTTAAAATATGTTCCTTTTGCTTTGGCTGGTTTCATTGATTTAATTAGTTCTGCAATTGATTTAATATTTTCTTCTAGTTTTTTTGAATCAAATGAAACTTTACCAACAATTAAATTAACATTTCCTTCTTTATCGTTTTTAAATTCAATTTTCCCGGCTTTAATTTCTTTAACTGCTGTTGTTACATCAGATGTAACTGTTCCAGTTTTTGGGTTTGGCATTAGCCCTTTTGGACCTAGAATTTGTCCTAGAGCCCCAAGTTTTGACATCATTGATGGTGTACAAACTATAATGTCAAAATCCATTCAACCTTTAACTTTAATTTTTTCAATCATATCATCTGCTCCAACGTAATCAGCACCAGCATCTTTCGCTGCTTTTTGATCTTCGCCTTCTGCAATTACAAGGATAGTTTTTGATTTACCTGAACCATGTGGTAAGTTATGAGCTGCTCTTAGTTGTTGATCTGCTTGTTTTGGATCAATACCTAGGTTAAATGCGATTTCAACTGAGGCATCAAATTTAACTGTTGATGTTTCTTTTACAAGCTTTACAGCCTCTTTAACTGAATAAACTTTTGTGAAGTCTACTTTTGCAAATGCATCTTTTTGTGCTTTTGTTAATTTTCTAGCCATTATCTTGCATCTCCTTCATCAGCTTCTTCACCAGTATTATCATCAGATTCTTCTGCAGCTTTTTTAGCAGCGTCAGCAGCATTAGCTTCAGCAATACCAGCTTCCATTTCTGCAATTTGAGCTTCATAGTTTTCGTTGATAATCATTTTTTGTGATTCATCTTTTTCTTTTTTAGAGTATCCTTCAACTTTTATACCCATGTTATGAGCTGTACCTACAATAATGTTAGTCGCCATTTCAAGGTCGTTAGCGTTTAAGTCTGCCATTTTGTATTCAGCAATTTCTTGTGCTTGTGCTTTTGTGATTTTCCCAACTGTTTCAGTTAAAGAGTTAGCAGAGCCTTTTTGTAATCCAGCTGCTTTTAAAATCATTCTTGATGCTGGTGTTGTTTTAAGTGTAAATTCAAATGATCTGTCTGAGTAGCATTTAATTACTACAGGAATAACTGATTCACCCATGTCTTTAGTAGCATCGTTATATTGCTTTGTGAATCCACCCATATCAATCCCTAGACCGGCAAGAGCTGGTCCTGGCTTAGATTTACCAGCAATGAATTCTAACTTAGCAATTCTTGTTAATTTTCTTTTAGCCACAATAATCTCCTTTTTTTTAGATTTGTTTTATTGCTGTGGTCAAGTCGATATTATTTAAATATCTCCCACATTCAAGCCATATAGGCTTATCTATTATAACAAAAATAAAAAGTGATTTCCTCACTTTTATTTTTTGTGTTTATCATCATAGACTCTGTTAACAATTTCTGCAGCTCTTTCAAATATATTCCTTTTAGTTGACTGATTATATATAGATCCCACGGTAAAATCATAATGTTCATTGGCTTCTGGAAAAGCTTTTGCTTTATCAGGGTGGTAGTTTCCTGCTTTTTTAAATGAATATTCTACCAGCCATGGGCCTACTAATTGGAAAACAAAAACGGCACCAATAATAGTTGGTAGTGAATGTGTTCTAAATGGTTCAGGTAAAGATGTTGCTAAACCAATTGCTACACCTGCTTGTGGAAGCGAGGCTAAACCAATATATTTTGAAACCTTTTTATCCACCTTCATAATTCGAGAAGAAGTGTAAAATCCGATAGTTTTTCCTATAACTCTTAATACAATATATGCAATTACAATTATTATAAAGTTTCCAATTGATCTAATTGGCAGTAAAGCACCCGCCATTGAATAAAATAATGTAAATATTGGTGGGTTAAAATTTTGAAGAGATTTTTCTTGTCTAAAATAAGCTTTTTTATCAATAAAGTTTGTAAATACAATACCACATACAATTAAAGTGATAATATATGATGCATGTAGTCAATATGATAATGCTAGACCTGCAGAAATTGCTGCAATTGAATATGTTAGATATTTTTCTCTAGTTTCTCCAAGATTTTTAAAGAATCCAAGAAATACACCAATACCTATTCCGATACCAATTGAATAAACAAGGTGTTTTGCTACTACTAACATGTTTGTAGATAATGATATTGATGTGCTATCCACTAAACCAAGCACTAAGGCATAAAGAATAACTGTAACTGCATCATCTAATGCAATAACTGGTAACAGTAAGTTTTTCAATGCGGATTTTTTAATACCTTTTGATTTAACAAATAAAATAATTGGTCCTGGTGCAGTGGCAGCACCAATCACACCAAGTACAAGAGAAATTTGAATTGTTGCAAGCCCCAAAAAGTATACACCACAGGTAATTGCAAACATTGTAGTTAACGCTTGGAAAATTGTAATAAAGCCAATTTTGTCTAAGTTTTTGATTGACGATCTGTGAAATTCCATTCCAATCATAAACGCAATCATTCCAAGGCCAAAGTGCGTTATATATTCAAGTGATTCTATTGTTTCCACTGTAATTCATTTTAAACCATATGGCCCAACTAAAATACCAGCTATAACATAAGATGAGAGTTTTGGTATTTTTTTAAATATTCTTGAAACAACAACAGATGACACCAAAAGAATTGCAAGTGATGCAAAAGAATGTATATATTGTTGTTGCTTGGCTAAGTTTTGTATAAGTAATTGCATAAAATATTGCTCCCAGTTAAAAATTATACTCCTACAATTTTTATTTGCAAATAAAAACAAGCAAAATGCTTGCTTTAATTTTATTTTGTTTTCATAATTTCTGAAAAACCAACTTCAACTGGAGTAATTCTTCCGAAAACATCTACGTGTAGTGTGGCTGTTTGATTATCAGTATTCATTTCGAAAATTTTACCTGTTTGCCCCTTCATTGGTCCTGACTTAATTTCGACAACCTCATCTAATGAATATTCTAAATTCAACAAAGTTTCATCAACACGATTTTGAAGTTCTTTAACTTTTCTTACTTCATCTTCAGTAATTGGGAATGGTTTTGCTCCTTTACCTGATGATCCAAGAAATCCAGTAACACCTGGGGTGTTACGAACAATAAATCAAGCTGTATCAGACATTTTCATATTTACAAAAATATATCCTGGAAAGTTGTTTTTTATTTTTTCTACAACTGTTTCAGTTCCATCTTTTGCAACTTTGGTTCTTAGTTCTTTATAGTTGGCTACAAGTGTCTCGTTAATGATATCTTCTAAACCTTCGGCTTTTACCCTGTTGTCTAAAGCTTCTTTAACTTTATCTTCGTTTCCTGAATAGCAGTTAACTACATATCAGTGAGCCATTGATGATGTTTCTTGTGACATATTTACTCCTAGTTAATGATTTTAAATAGTTTTAATGCCCAGTTAATTAGAGCATCTATTGAGACAAAGAAAATAGCAAATGCAGCTATAAATCCAATTACAATAAAAGTCATAGGTCAAAGAATGTCTCCATGAATTCATCTGATTCTTCTGAATTCTTTAACTAAACCTTTAAACATATTTATTGGTTGAAATTTCATTATTTTGTCTCCTTATGAATTTGGTGAGAGTTGCATGTTGGACAAAACTTTTTGATCTCAAGTCTTCCAGGATTATTAGATTTATTCTTAAATGTAGAATAATTTCTTTGTAAACATCCTGGACAAACTAATATAACTTTTTGTCTCATAAATTCCTCTTTTTGCTAGTATATTATAATATATGCATAATTATATAGCAAACTTTAAATATTTTTATTTCTTAATTTTTTTATTATATAGCCAATCATATTTGATAACTTTCTTGGTTCAATATTTAAATTGAATGCAATTGTTTTATGTGAAAACCCATTAGCTCACATATCTAATATTATTTGTTCTTTTTCAGTTAACTGTGAAAGCAATCTTTTATAAATGTCTTTGTCTTGAATCATTACATCGAAAGCTTTTCTTTTATCATGTAAAATTGGATCTGCATATTGAGTAAAATCAATTTTAATTGCAAAAGAATTTGCAATTGCTTTATTTGTAAAGTGTTTTCTAACTTCTGTTGATAATCTATAATCTAAATATTTTTTTTAAAAAAGTAAAATAATTTGCTTTCTTAAAAAATGAATAATATTTTAAACAGTCGTAGAAAATATATTGTGCAAAAACTAATAACTCTTCAATGTTAAAAATAAAATTATATTTTTTATAATATTGGAATGATATACCTTTAATAATTCCTTGTGATCTTTCTAATAATTCCTTCTTCGCTACTGTATGCCCACGCTGCGCGTAGTAAGTTAGCATATTTTTCATTTAAATCCTTATATAGGATTTTTAACTCCATAAATATGGTAAAGAATAACAGCTGTTGCAACTGAAGCATTTAAGGATTCTACTTCATTAGTTAAGGGTATGATGATGTTTTGATCACATGCCTTTTGGATAATGGGTTTTATACCTTTTCCTTCTGAACCGATTACAATAGCAGTCTTGCCTTTGTAGTCAACTTTTCTGTAATCTAGTGATTCATTTGTTAATGATGCGCCATAAACTCAAAACCCTTCATTTTTTAGTTTAGTAATTGTATTTGTAATATTGGCTACTTTAATAATTTTTATTTTATTTGTTGTTCCCACAGCAACTCTTTCTACTGCTGATGTTACATTAACTTGATTTTTGTCTGCGACAATAATTGCATCAACACCGCTGGCAGCAGCTGTTCTGATTATTGCTCCGAAGTTATGTGGGTCTTGTATTTGATCTAATAGCAAAAGAGTGGAATCTTTGCCTAATTTTTTAACAAGACCTAAATCTACATATGAAAAAGGTTCAACTTCTGCAGCTAATCCTTGAGAATATGAAGAAACCTTCTTGAAAAAATCATTGCTTTTAATTTCAAAAGTAATATTTTTCTTTTTGCAAAATTCAATAATTTCTTTATGACCAGGTGTAGTAAAAATTTTCTTAACTCTTTTTGATGAATTTAAAAATTCTTTAACTGTGTTGATTCCATAAATATAATTTTTGTACATTATCTTAATCCTAATATTTTTGTAATATTTAAAATATCACATGCAATTTCTTTTTTGTATTCTGTTTTATTAAAATTTTTTATAGCAAAATAAAGTTCAGAAAGAGCATTTGAAGTATTTAAATTATCTTGTAAGTATTCCATGACTTTTTTAGTATGCGAAAATGATAACTCAGATTCATTTTCAATTTTTAATTCTTTTATTTTTTCTAATGTATTAGCAATTCTTTTTGAAATTTTTGTTAATTGATCTAATTCTGTTTTTGTAAAATTAACTGGTTTTTGATAATGTGTTGAAAGAAATAATAATTTCACTGTTTGATAATCATATTCCTCGACTATATCTTTTACTAATATTGTGTTTCCTAGAGATTTTGACATTTTGTCTTTATCAACAACTACAAATCCATTATACACTCAATGATTAGCTAGTCTGTGTCCATGTATTGCTTTTGATTGGGCAATTTCATTTGTGTGGTGTGGGAATTTTAAATCTAGTCCTCCGCCATGAATAGAGATCTCTTTTTTATTAAATGTTTTTAATATAAATGCCACGCATTCTGTGTGTCACCCTGGCCTACCTTTTCCTCATGGAGAATTAAATTTAATGCCTTCTGTATTTGTTTTTCATAAAACAAAATTAGCAGATTCATTTGTAGATTGTAATCTTTGTGATGCATTATCTAAATTTTGTGATTGGTCAGTATTTGAAAGTAGTCCATAATCTTGTGATTTAGAAATATCAAAATAAACATCTCCAGATTCAGAAATGTATGCAAATTCTTTTGCTATAAGTTTTTCTATAACATTAATAATTTCTTTCATGTTATCCAAAACACTTTGTTGTGAATGAGGTGCTAAAATATTAAGTTTTTTTGCATCTGCATTAAAAGCATTAGTAAATTTTTCAGAAAGCTTTTTTTCTGAAACATTTTGATTTTTAGCTTCTTTAATAATTTTGTCATCTATATCAGTAATATTGGAAACATGATTAACTTTTAAACCTGAAAATTCTAAAGCTCGTCTTAAAGTATCAAAAACAATTAAAGGCCTTGCATTACCAATGTGGATATAGTTATAAACTGTTGGCCCACAAACATACAATGAAACTACATTGTTTTTAATTTTTATTTCTTCATTTTGTTTTGTATATGAGTTATATAAAATAAACATGATTCCCTTTTTTAAAAAATTGACTTAATAAAATTATACATTATTTTACTTATGGTATTTACCATTATTTGATATTGATAATGCTCTATAAATTTGTTCAGTTAATATTAATTTGAATAACTGGTGGGGGAAAGTCATTTTTGAAAATGACAGTTCTAAATCAGCATTATTATATATGTCTAAATGTAATCCGTGACTAGATCCAATAATAAAATTGATTTGAGAATGATCTTGTTTTATTCTTTCTATTTTTAATGATAATTCTTCTGAAGAAAACTGTTGTCCTTTAATTGACATGATTATATTAAAACCACTTATCATATTTTTTATAATTTGTTCTTTTTCTTCCCTAAGCGCTTGAACCGAATCTAATGATGATTCTTTTAATTCAATAAAAAAGATATTAGCAAATTTACTAATTCTTTTTTTAAACTCATTAATACCTTCTTTAATATATGATTCTTTTATTTTGCCAATTGATATAATATTTATTTTTAACATTATGCTTGTTTAAACACTCCGGTTTCTTTATAGAATATTAGTCTAAACTTAGTTGTGGGACCATTTCTATGTTTAGCAATTATAACGTCGGTAATTGTCACAGAATGATTTAATTGATTTTCGCTCTCTTGAGATTTATTTTTTTTGTAATAATCATCTGAATAAAGAAATATTACCATATCTGCATCTTGCTCAATTGATCCTGAATCTCTTAAATCAGACATCATTGGAACTTTAGATTCTCTTTTTTCCACTGCTCTTGAAAGCTGTGAAAGTACAATAACGGGGATATTTAATTCTCTAGCAAGTTTTTTAAGTTGAGAAGAAATTTCACCAACCTCCATTACATATGATTGATATGGTTTTGAAGTTCTAATAAGTGTTAAATAATCAACTATGATACATGATAATTCACCATTTAATTCTGCATGAAGTTTTCTAGCTTCAGAAACTAATTTACCAATTGTAATACCTGCATTTTGATTAATATATAAAGGTAATTCTTTTAACTCTTCTTCTGCAATATTAATTCTGTTGATTTCATCATTAGTTAATTCTTTTGGCCTTTTAATCCTTTGTAGTGGGACTTGTGCAATAGAAGAAATTAGTCTGTTAACAATTTGTTCTGTGGGCATTTCTAATGAAAACAATGCTATTGGTTTATTGTTTTTAGATGCCATTTCTTTAAACAAGTTTAAAGCTAAGGCAGTTTTACCCATTGAAGGTCTAGCTGCCAAAATAATATAATCAGAATTTTGGAATCCAGAAGTTACTTCATCAAGAATTTTGAATCCTGTTGAAAGACCTGTATGTTTTGAATCTCCTAAAATAAAATCATTTCTTTTCTTAGCAACATGATCAATAAAATCATCAGATGATTCAAAACCGCCTTTAGAAAAATTTTTTGAAACTGAAAGAATTTCTTGTTCAGCTTGGTGCATTCTATCATAAATAGAACCACCGCCATTTTTCACAATATCTGCCGCTTTATTTGTTGCTACTCCCATTCTTGTTATTAATGATTTTTCTTCTACAGCATTAATATATGACCCTGAGTTTGCATCTGAAACATAAGCAGAATTTAAACTCTTTAAAAAATCAAAACCTCCTATACTTTCTAATAACTGTTTTGTTTTTAAAAACTCAACAAGTGTAACCAAATTAATTTCTGTACCGATTTTATCCATTTCAAAAATAGCATTACAAATAATTGCAAGTTTTTGCGATGTAAAATCAGCTGGTGTTAATCTAGCAAGAAGTTCATTTTTTCCCAATTTGCTATTAAGAGCGTTAACTATAACTGTCTCTTCTGCTAGGGATAAATTTTGAATTTGGCTCATTATTTTTTCTCCTTAATTTCAATTCTTGCAATTGCTGTAATGCCAGGGTATAAGTCAATTGGGTATGAATTTGTTCCCATTCCAAAACCATATTTATTAGGTAATTGGTTTTTGTTCAATTTTTCTGAGAGCTCTTTGTTTAGAATTTCTAAAACATGTTTTCTTGAAATATTTTTAATTAAAATTCCATCTTTAGATTTTGCATAATCAATAAAAATCTTTTCTTCAATTTCTTTTTTAATTCCAATTCAATATTTTGCTTGATCTTTTAACTCTTGATAGTGTTTTGCTTTTTGAGTTTGTAATTTTTTTATCTCTGATTTAGTTGCTGGTACAGCAAGGCCTCTTGGTATAAGTGAATTTGATGCAAATCCATCTGAAACTTCTACAATTTCGTTTTTTAATCCAACATTTTTTACATTTTCTTTTAATATAATTTTCATAATATACCTCTTTATATATAATTATAACATATGAAAAGCTATCATAAATTTGAATTATGATAGCTTTATTTTATATTATGAATTATATTATTTATTACTATAAAGTACAAAATTGATCCAATCAGCATTTTTTCAAATTGCTCATGTTCTAAACTAGGTGTTAGTAATTCTAAATTGAAAGACTTATTTAGTTCATCATTTAAAACTTCTGGCCTTATAACAATCGAGATATTATTATTGTTATTTATTAGTCCTTTTAATTTAATAATATTTTCTGGAACTACATTAGATCTAATGTAAAAGATTAAATCATATTTTTTATAATTTTTATTCTCAGGGTTTATTAGAAAATTTTTTGAATCAATATTATCAGCTTTTATTTTTTTAAATTTTAATAAATGTAGAAAATTTTTTGATATTTCATGCAAATCTTTATCAGCAATAATTAACATTTTTTTTGATTGAGAAATAAAATCTGAAACTAATTTATAATCATTTTTTATACAAATTAATTTCATTATATTTTTTATATAATATTTTTCTAATACAATGTCTTGGTTTAAAAAGTGGCTTTTATATTCTCTTTTTAATCCTGAAAATCCGTTAAAACCGAGTTTATTAGATACACGAACAATGCTTGACTTAGAACAATTGGTTTCTTTTGATATGTCTTCTAAGTTTAAAAATAACAATTTATTAAGATTTTTTTTAAGAAATTCAGCAATATTTTTTTCTGTATGCGTTAATTTAACATCATTAATTTCTAAGAAAGGTTTTAAATTTTTCATATTATAATAATATCAAATAATATTTTTAAATGTAAGCATAATAAAAAAATACATAAATGTATTTTTTTATTATTAATTTAATATATTTTAAAATATTAAAGCTGCTAATATAGCGCCTGAAATAGGGCCTAATATTGGTATTCAAGCATAATTTCAATTTGCTAATCCTTTTTTACTTTGAGTTAAAGCAAAGTAAATTCTTGGACCTAAATCTCTAGCTGGATTTATAGCATAACCTGTTGGACCACCTAGTGATAGACCAATAGCAAACACTACCATAGCAACTGATAATGGACCCACAAATTGGCCAATAGCTCCTAAATCTTGTGCAAAATATTTATTTGATAGTAATACCATTGAAACAAGTACAAATGTACCTATTAATTCTCCCATAAAGTTTGTAATTGTAGCTTGGGGATGAGTTGGTCCTGTAGCATGTGCTGCTAGAACTAGTTCACCGTTTGTTTCTTCTTTTATATGTTCAGCATAAATTATATTAACTAATAATTGTCCAATTATAGCTCCTAAAATTTGAGCAACTATATACACACTAGCTTGACCAAAAGTAATTGCATTTTTTAATAATACTGCAATTGTAACTGCTGGATTTATATGTGCACCTGTTCCTCATGAATTTGCAACTTGGACTCCTATATAAACTGCCAAAGCTCAACCAGCAGTGATTACAATTCATCCTGATGCTGCTCCTTTGGATTTTTTATATACAACGTTGGATACTACACCATTACCTAAAAGTATTAATGCTGCTGTTCCTAAAATTTCTCCAATAAAAATATTTGTCATTTTATTTCCTTTTAATTATTTAGTATCTTTAGTTCAGTTTTGAGTTCTTGATACTGCTGATTTTCATCCTTTAATTTTGTGTTTAGTTTTATGTTCTTCTAATTTAGGTTTAAATACTTTATCTTGTTTTATTAATTTGCTAATTTCATTTGTACTAGTTCAAACTCCTGTTGCCAGACCAGCCATATAAGCAGCTCCCATTGCTGTAGTTTCTAGATTTTGTGGCCTAATTACTTCTAATTGAGATATTGATGATTGGAATTGTAATAAATAATTATTTATTGCCGCTCCACCATCAACTAATAATTTACTAATAGGCTTTTTGAGATCTTTAGAAAATGCTTCTAAAAGGTCATTTGTTTGATATGCAATTGATTCCAGCGCTGCTTTAACAATGTGGTGTTTTGTTGTGCTTCTTTCTAGCCCAAATATAGCTCCACGAGAAGTAGTGTCTCAATATGGTGCTCCTAGACCAGTAAATGATGGCACAAAATATATATTTTCTTCTCTTTCAATTTTTGATATTTCTTTTTCTGTTTCAGATGATTTTTCGATTATTTTTAGACCATCTCTTAATCATTGAATAGCAGCTCCTGCGATAAATACAGAACCTTCTAAGGCATAAATAGGTTTTTCATCTCCTATTTGTCATGCTATTGTTGTAAGTAATTTATTAGTCGAAGTAATAGCTTTTTCACCTGTATTTAAAAGTGTAAAGCATCCAGTTCCATAAGTGTTTTTAACATCTCCTATATTAATTGCCATTTGACCAAATAATGCTGATTGTTGATCACCAATTGCTGCTGCAATTGGAATATCGTTATGAGATCCTGTAAATTCTCTATCTGCATAACCATAAATTGCTGAAGATGATTTTACTTCTGGCAGCATTTCAATTGGTATATCCAATAATTTTAAAATTTCTTTATCTCATGCCATATCATGTATGTTATATAATAGTGTTCTTGAAGCATTTGATACATCGGTTGCATGAACTTTACCTTTAGTTAATTTTCAAATTAGTCATGTATCAATAGTGCCAGCTAATAATTCCCCTTTTTTAGCCTTATCTTTTGCTCCATCTATATTTTCAAGAATTCACTTTAATTTAGTTCCTGAAAAATATGGATTAATAATTAAACCTGTTTTTTTAGTAAACATAGGTCCTTTGCCTTTATTAATAAGACTTTCACAATAATCAGCTGTTCTTATATCCTGTCATACTAAAGCGTTATGAATTGGTTTACCAGTTTTTTTATCTCAAACCACAATTGTTTCTCTTTGGTTTGTAATACCTATACCTGAGATTTTATCTGGTATAATTTTTGAATCCTTAATTACTTTTTTTAGTGTTCAAAGTTGTTTTTCTCAAATTTCTTCAGCTGAATGCTCTACTTTTGATGGTGCAGGAAAAATTTGTTCAAACTCTTTTTGAGCAATTCCTACTATATTTAATTTTTCATCTGTAATAAGAGTTCTTGCTGATGTAGTTCCTTCATCTAATGTAATAATATATTTCATAAATGGTCCTTTCTTTTATTTTTAATATTTTAATTAAATCACTTTCAAGTAGTAATTAAAATATTAAATTATTTATAACATGTATTTTGATATTAAATGGAAATGTTTACATTTAGGTAAAAAAGTTCCAAAAAATATTATAAAACTTTTTTTATTATTTTAAAAATTTAAAAAAATAAAAAATACTTTAAGTTTATAATTTTTAAAAGGAGTGGAGAAATGAAATACGATATACTTATTATTGGTGGGGGTATTATAGGATCTGCTATAAATTATGAATTGTCAAAATATGATTTAAAAATATTACAATTAGAAAAGAATCCATATCTTGGAAACGAAACTACGACAGGTAACTCAGGAGTTATTCATGGAGGTTTTGATGCAGGCACTGGTAAATTAACCGCTATTACAAATGTTAGGGGTAGGCAACTTTGAGTAAATGAAATTTTTAAAGACCTTGATTTTCCAAGAAAACAAGTAAACTCTTTGGTCGTGTCTTTTGATAAAGAAGAGCATGCTGAAATTGAAAAACTATATCAAAGAGGATTGGATAACGGAGTTGAGCCAGAACATTTAAAAGTTTTAGATAAAAATGAAGTGATGAAATTAGAACCTGGATTACATAATACGGTTTATTCTGCATTACTCTGCACTAACTCATGGGCTATAGATCCAGTTAAAGCTACACACGCATTTGTGGGTGTGGCAATCCAAAATAATAGCAAAGTATTAACTAACTCAGAAGTGACATCTATTGAAAAAGTAAACAATGAATATATTGTCACTGTAAATAATCAAGAAAAATTTATTACTAAATATATTGTCAATGCTGCTGGTCATTATGCAGATAAAATTTCTGAAATGGCAGGTGGAGAAAAATATAATTTGAAGACTCGACGCGGACAATATATTGTTTTGAACCAATCTGAAAATAAAAAGGTCAATAATATAATTTTCATGGTTCCTACAATTTATGGCAAGGGAATTATAGTTGCTCCAATGTTAGATGGAAGAATTTTAGTAGGTCCAACTTCTAAAGATAATGTTAAGAAAGAAGACACAAGGGTTTTGGAAAAAGAAATTTGAACTAATATAGAGAATATAGGAAGAAACTTAATTACAAATTTAGATTATTCAAAAACAGAATTACTTTATGCAGGTTCAAGACCAATATACTCAAAGACAGATGACTTTTTAATTAGAGAAGATAAAAAAATGCCCGGATTAATTCATGTTGCTGGAATAAAATCGCCAGGAATATCTGGAGCGCCATATATTGCAAAAATTGTTTCAAAATTATTACAGACTCAGAATTGAAAATGAAATTAAAAGAAAACTTTAGACCAAAATATAAAATTTTATAAAATAAAAATACATTTAATTAAATGTATTTTATCTATTAATATAGTTGATTGTGTTTATTCATCTGAATATGCGATCAAGCCCATAATTCTGGCTCTTTTAATTGCAAGTGCTAGTGCTTTTTGGTATTTATTTTTTGTTCCTGTTATTCTTCTTGGAACTATTTTACCATTTTTAGCAATAAACCTTTTTAATAATTCAACATTTTTATAATCAATGTAAGAAATTTTATTTTTTGTAAAAAAGCATATTTTTTTTCTTGGCATGTTTCTCTCCTTTTATCATGGAAGATCTTCATCTATAGATGAATCTTCAATATTTGGGTTTAATGGTGGTTTGTAATTTGAAGTTGCATTGAGTCTTTCTTCAGCTTTTGCTCTTGATTCAAGAAATTGTACTGAATCAGCTACTACAACAATTCTAGATCTATTTTGACCATTTTGATCAACATATGAATCTTGTTGCAGTTTTCCATCAACTGCTATAAGCGAACCTTTTCCTAAATATTGGTCCATTAATTCAGCTGTTTTATTTCAAGCTGTGCAATCAATATAATCAGTTTTTTCTTCTCTTGAATATTGACGGTTAAGTGCAAGTGAAAAGTTTAAAACTGATGAATTTCCTTCTAATTTTTTTAATTCTGGATCTCTAGTTAATCTACCAACTATAACAACTCTGTTTACCATTTTATACCTACTTAACTTTTGTTTCTTCTAAGTTAAGAATCATGTGTCTTAACTCTGCTTTGTTTATTTTTGCTAAACGGTTAAATTCAGCAATTGCTTTTGGACTTGCTTCAACATCGATTACAATATAGTAACCTTGTTTGTGTTTTTTAATTGGGTAAGCAAAATCTTTTAGTCCTCAAATTGTTTCCTTGACAATTTTTCCACCGTTAGATGTTATGATTCCTTCAAGGTTTGCTCTTTCTTGTTTAATTCCAGCTTCATCAAGTGTAGGAGCTAGAATATACATAATTTCATAGTGTCTCATTTAGACCCTCCTTATGGAATTGCGTATTTCTACGAAGGAGTACTTATACTTTCATAAGCAAAAATACTCATAGATATTATATAGAAAAAAGATGAAAAGTAAAGGTTGGTTAAATAAAAAATCAGATGATTTTCTGATTTTTTATTTTATTATATTTTTTGATATTCTAAGATTTCTTTTTTCAATTCTATTTCATATAAATGTTGCAAAAACAAAAATAATAACTGCAAGCAAAATATGGATAAAAATGTTTTTTGAAAATAAATGTCTAAATAACATCAAATAATTACCTTCAGTAGAAATCTTTGCAACAATTGCATAGATAAGTGGAATTGCTAGGGCATATGTAATTCATGATGTTGATAAACCAATGATTGTTGTTATGGCAAGTTGATGTGGTTTTCATATTTTTTTTAAAACTGCAAATACAACAATTGGTATTACTGTAGTTATAAGTAAAATTTTATTTAAAATTACAATGTTGTATGTTATTGCTGAATCTAACACAAAAACTCTTTGAGGCGATAACTGAGGGAAAAGAATATTTAAGGTTAGGGTAAGAATAAATGCTGTGATTGATTCTTTAGGTGGTAGAGCAGCAGCTGTAAATGTAACCGCAAATAGAATATATGAAACTAATGAGTACTCAAAATTTGTATAAACTCTTGCTAAAAAAAGGCAAAGAGTTGTAAATATTGCAATTCTAACTAGTGAATCAATTAATGAAATTCTTTTAAACATATTAATTACCTTCTTTATTTCTGTTGTGTGGGAAAAGAATTACTTCTCTGATTGTTGATGAACCTGTGAAGAACATTATGGTTCTATCAATTCCAATACCTAAACCGCCAGTTGGAGGAAGACCATATTCTATGGCCTCGATATATTCCATGTCAATATCAGTGGCTTCATCGTTTCCTAGATTTTTTTCTTCAACTTGTTTTTCAAATCTTTCAATTTGATCAATTGGATCATTTAGTTCTGAAAAAGCATTAGCATACTCTCTTCCTAAAATAAATAATTCAAATCTTTCTGTAAACCTTGAGTCTTCTGGGTTAAGTTTTGCAAGAGGAGAAATTTCAACTGGATGTCCTATAATAAATGTTGGTTCAACAATTTTTTCCTCTACAAATTCTTCAAAAAATGCATTAATAATATGTCCAACACCAGTAAAGTGTTTAGGAACATGGACTTTATGTTCTTTTGCAATTTCTTTAGCTTCTTCTAGTGTAATTTTTTTTCAAAAGTCAACACCTGTGTTTTCTTTAATTGCATCAAGCATGTTAATTCTTTTAAATGGTTTTGAAATATCAATTTTTACCCCTTCATATTCAAAAATGTTTTTATTTTTATAAACTTGGCAATTAATAGTTTTAAAAATATTTTCAGTTAAATCCATCATTGCTTTGTAATCACTATATGCTTGGTATATTTCAATTGCTGTAAATTCTGGATTGTGTATTTTTGAAACTCCTTCATTTCTAAATAATCTTCCAATTTCATAAACTTTATCTAAACCACCAACAACCAATTTCTTTAGAGGTAGCTCTGTTGCAATTCTTAAGTTGAACTCCATATCTAATGTGTTATGATGTGTTTTAAAGGGCTTTGCAGCTGCTCCACCAAGAGTTGAGTGGAGAATTGGCGTTTCTACCTCAATAAATCCATTATTATCTAAATAGTGTTGAATTGCTCTGATAATTTTAGTTCTAGCAATAGCTGTTTCTTTTGATTTTTGATTCACAAGTAGATCAAGATATCGTTTTCTTGCTCTAATTTCTAGATCTTGAAGTCCTTTGTGTTTGTCTGGTAGTGGTTTTAAGGCTTTTGTGAGCAATGTTAATTTAGTAACCTTGATTGAAAGTTCACCAACTTTTGTTTTCATTGCAAAACCTTCAACTCCGATAATATCACCCAAGTCAAGAGGTTCTCAAATATTTATAAATTCTGATTCATCAATTTGATCTGATTTAATATAAAGCTGGATTTGCCCAAAGTAATCTTTTAGGTTAGCAAAACCTGCTTTTCCTTTGCCACGCTTAGTCATAATTCTTCCAGCAATTTTAAAAGGTTGTGAAGTTATTAATAATTTTTCTAATTCTTCACGTGATTTATTTTCAAATTGTGATTTAATTTCTTGTGAAGTAATTGTTTGTTCAAAAGACGACCCAAATGGATTAATTTTATTATTTCTTAATGTTTCTAGTTTTTTTCTTCTAATTAATTCTTGTTCGCTAAATTTTCTATTCATTATTTTCTCCTAAAATTAATTTTGCTGTTGTAGTCTTGACGCATTCTCCTTTAATAACTGTTTTATATATGCTGCATAAAATTGGCATTCTAACACCTTTTTGATTCATAAGTGTATGCAGTGTTTCTACTGTGTTTAATCCTTCCACAGTCTGTGTTGGTTTGTCTTCTTCTTTTTTTGTAACCAAATATTTTCCATATTTATAATTTCTTGAGTTATCAGAATATGATGTTACTAATAAATCCCCAAGGCAAGCAAGTGAATAAACCGTTGATTCTTTGATTCCAAAAGTTTTTCCCAGTCTTTCTAATTCTGCAATTACTCTTGTTATATATGCTGCTTTAGTATTATCTAACAATCCTAAAGTATCTAAAATACCTGCGCCAATAGAATAAACGTTTTTAGCTGCTCCATAAAGTTCAACACCAAATAAATCATCTGTTTTATACATTTTAAAGTATTTTGTTTTCATAATTGAATTTATTTTATTTAATATTTCTATATCTTTAGATGCAATCATTACAGATGTGTAAGCTTTTTCTACAAGAGATTCGGCATGGGATGGACCTGAAAGAGCTGCAACTTTTGCTTCTGGCCAAACTTCTGAAATAATTTGAGTTCCTGTCTTTAATTCTTCTATATCAAATCCTTTAGCAGCTGAAATAATATTTTTAGGATTTAATCCTTGAGATTTTAATTTAAGACAATATAGTTTCATATATTTCATAGGAATTGCAATTAATACTGT
The DNA here is from genome assembly GCA_965214965.1 of Mycoplasmatales bacterium. Taxonomy (GTDB): domain Bacteria; phylum Bacillota_I; class Bacilli_A; order CBDATW01; family CBDATW01; genus CBDATW01. The sequence goes on along the minus strand of OZ244030.1, from coordinate 133,932 downwards.
ATCTGAAAAATTTTGAGTTTCTTCAACAGATGTAGTTGCTGAAAAATCAAGTGTTACTCCAGGAAATAATTCTTTATAAGATTTGTTTTTGTTAATTTGATCAGCTATCTCTTGTCGTCTTACTAAGAGTTTTACTTCAGAATTTTCTGCAGCTGTTTTTGCTAAAGCAATCCCTCAAGAACCTGAACCAATTATTGATATTTTCATTATTTTAATTCCTCTACGTAATTTTCTCAAATGTTAGTGAATTCTTCAAATGTTTTTGCTTGGAAAATATTTTTTCTAAATTCAGCATTACCCTCAATACCATGGACATATTGAGCTGCAAGAGATCTCATTTCTTTAATTGCTATTTCTTCGCCTTTTCATTCAACCAATCTTCTTGCATGTTCGATACAAATATCTTTTATTTCATCAAATGATGGACTAGGAAGTTTATTTCCAGTTTCTAGATAATGGTTGATTTTTTTAAACATTCAAGGTGATCTCATTGCTCCTCTGGCCAACATAATAGCATCAACGCCAGATTCAAGTGCTTTTTTAGCATCATCTTCATTAAAGATATCACCATTTCCAATAACAGGAATTGATACTGCTTTTTTTACTTCTTTAATAATATCTCAATCGGCTTTTCCTGAATACATTTGTTTTCTTGTTCTTCCATGAATAGCAATTGCACTAGCTCCAGCTTCTTCTGCTTTTTTAGCGACTTCAACAGCATTAACTGATTCATCATCTCATCCTGTTCTAATTTTTACTGTTACTGGCTTTGAAACATTATCTACAATTGTTTTGACAATATCATAAATTTTATCAGGATCTTTCATTAAGGATGAACCTGCCTGTGCTTTAATAGCAACTTTATGTACCGGACAACCCATGTTAATATCAATTATGTCGCAGTTAGAATACTTATCTACGTGCATGGCGGCTTTAACCATTGTTTCTTTATCTGAACCAAATATTTGTAATGCTACGGGTTTTTCATAATCGGCAACATGAAGCATTTTGATAGTTCTTTTATTGTTGTAAACGACTCCTTTATCTGAAACCATCTCTGCATAGACAAGATTTGCACCTTGATCTTTGCAAACAGATCTAAAAGCAACATTACAAACACCAGCCATAGGAGCCAGCACTACTTTGCCTTTAATTTCTACATTTCCAATTTTTAACATTTTATTATCCTTTAAAAATATCTTTTAATTCATCTTTATTAAATACTTTTATCTCTGAACAATATTGGCATTTAATTTCACACTTACCTTCTTTAAGTAATTCATCTTTATCTTTTTGTTGCAAAGTTAATATTGCCGACTTCATTTTATTAATATCACAATTACATTCAAACCATATATCACTTTTTTCTAAAACTTCACATTCTGGTATTAATTCGTTTATGACTTCTTTATGAGATTTAATTGCAAACTTTTCAGAAAATTTATCTATTGATGAAATTATTTTTTCAATTTCTAAAACGTCTTCTTCGGAAAATCCTGGAAGCAATTGAAATAAAATTGCCCCTGAAGAAATAACGCCTTTTTCTCCATCAAGTAAGCAAGTATTTATGATTGCTGTTTTTGTTTGTTCTGATTGATAAAAGTAGTGAGTGAATTCATTTGTTATTGTCCCATCAACGATTTTTATTTGTGCTGTAAATGGTTTTTTGAGTTGAAGATCTTTTATTACTTTCATTGTTCCGTTTTTTCCAACTGCAAAATCAACTGCAAGTTTATTGTTAGAATTATATTTCATATCAACAGATGGGTTTGCTACATACCCGCGAATTTTACCATGAGAATCTGATTCAGACATTATAGTCCCTAAAGGTCCGCCTCCATTGATAATTGAGACCACTTTTTGTTTGTCTTTAAGCATTTTTCCCATAATGGCAGTTATAGTTAAAGAACGTGACAATGCCATTACGGCAACTGGTCACAAGTTATGTTTTTTTGTTGCTTCTAAAATTGATTCAGTTGTAGTTGCAACATAAACTCTGATATTATTTTTAATTCCTATTGTAATGTGATCTTTCATAGTCATTATATTTTACCACAAATGAAACAAAAAAAAGACCGGCATAACCAGTCTTGAATTAAGTTAATTTATTAATTAGCTCATTTCTTTATTTGTTAGTTCTGAAACTTTTGTAGTTACAAATAAAATTACAATTGTTAGAACAACTAATCACATAACTGTTGGTTCTGTTTTTAATGCGTGCTGTCCATCTTTAACTGCAAATTTAACAGCTTTAATAAAGTAGTTAACTGTGTTTTGGATAACAATTCAGAATACAATGAATGCTGATGCAAATTGAAAAGCAAATCCTTTTTGTTTATCAACTTTTAGTTTAGATGAGAATCTGTTAGCAAATGTACCAAATGTTACAAGAGCATAGAATGCAAATCCAAATAGTGTAATCGCATTACCGAAGTTATCAAATGTTAATTCTTTTGAATCTCCTGTAACTTCCGCAACTAAGAACATAAGTGTCATGAAAAACATTCCAATTCAGAAGTTTACTCATGTTTGTCCTGCGTGTCTTCCGTCAGCTTCAACTTTTGCAAGCACTTTTAGAGGAATTGTTGCTTTAGCGTCAGCCATAGCTTTAATTGTTCTTGATGAAGTAATTTGCTGTCCGTTTGCAACTGTGTATGCTGAAATAGCGATTAGAAAGTAAATAGCTGTTGAACCTGTATTACCAAATGTTTTAGCAAATAGATCGAATAGTCCAGCATCGCTTGTTCCTCAACCAACTGATGCAGCAAACGCTACATAGAAGATTGTAACTGAAATAACTGAGAATAGAAGTGATCTAGTTGCATCTCCTTTTTTCTCTTCTTCTTTTGAAAGAGTAACACCGTTAATGAAACCATCAAATGCAAAGAATACAGCTGGTAGTGCAGCAAAGATTGTTCCTCAGTTTCATGTTGTAGCTTTTGAAAATGTGTTTGTTGCAGATGTTTCGATTGGGTTAGCAAACCCTAGTACTAGAACTGCTAGAAGTGGAATAAATTTAATAATTGTTCCTGCCATTTGTAATACTTTACCAAATGAGTATGAGAACGCGTTACCAGCTGTTAGAGCTATGTATACTAGAGTTGTTAGAGCATAAACTAATTTTCATTTAGTTTCAATATCTGTTCCTGTTCATCCCATACCTGTTAGGGCAAAGTATACTGCATAGTAGCAAAGTAGAGATGCAAAAATCGGGTTGTATAGTCAACCAAATAGTTGGTGAGCAATTCTACCTGTTTTTGGCCCAATAAATGCTGTGACTCAGTTTGGGACTGTCCCCGAAATGTTGTTCTTTCCAGTGTATGATTGTGCTTCTGCGAAAGAAAGTGACATACCATAAATTAGTACGGCACCAACAATTCAAGAAATTAGTGCGATATAAATGTTACCAGTTGTTCTTAGAATCCCTGGGTTTTTGAAAAATATACCAACACCAATCATTGAACCTACGTTAATAGTAACTAGGTTTCAAAATGAATATGATTGTTTTTTCATAATTGATTTTCTCCTTTTAATATTCATAAACATTATTTTACATAGGTATTTGTATAAATACAATTAAAACTGGTATTTTTATAGAAATAAAAATATCTTTTTTTTGATATTTTATTTTATATTAAAGGCTTTTTTAGCATTTTTCATAATTAATTCCACAACACATTCATTTCTAATTTCAGATATCTTATCATAGACATACTTAACATAGTGTGGATAATTTATTTTTCCTCTAAATGGTGCTGGAGTTAATAATGGGGAATCAGTTTCACATAATATTTTATCAGATGGGATGGCTTTAACTGCTGAATAAATATCTTCAATATTTTTATTGAAAGTTATGATTCCTGAAAAAGAAATTCAGCAACCAATAGAGACAAATTTCTCCATTTCAAATTTTCCATATGTAAAACAGTGAATTATAATTCTAAGATCTTTGTATTGACTTAAAATTTCATATGTATCATCAAAGGCATCCCTTGAATGAACAATTACTGTTTTATCATTTTTCTTAGCTAGTTCTAAATGTTTTATAAAATTTTCTTTTTGTTGCTGTGGTGAAGTGAAATAATAATGGTAATCTAAACCAGTTTCTCCAATCCCAACTATTTTACCTTCTAAATCTTCATCAATTAATTTTTGGAAAACATTATAAACATTTCCATTAATTTGATTAACATTTGATGGGTGGACAGCAAGCGAAGCATAAACATTTGGATGCTTTGCAGCAGTTTTAGCTGCATTAATTGAAATTTGTTCTGTTGTGCCGATATCAAAAATTAATGAAACATCATTTTCAAAAGCAATTTTAACTAAATCATCTGCAGTTTCACCTGTTATTTTAATAAAATATGGGTCGTTTAAATGTGCATGTGTGTCTACGTACATAATTTTTCCTTATTTATCTGATTTAATATCTAAAATAAAATCTCTTAGATAAGCAGCTGTTTCAAAATCAAGATTTTTTGCTGCTTCTTTCATTTGTTTATTTAAATCATCAATCAATAATTGTTTTTCTGTTTTAGTAATTTTGTTTGTATTAGGTATTTTTTTAGCAAAACTTGTAATTAATCTTTCTTTTAATGAATTATCAATAGCTTTAACAATGGTTTTTGGAATTATTCCGTTTTCCTCGTTGTATTTAACTTGTTTTTCTCTTCTACGTGAAGTTTCTTTAATTGCGTTTTTCATAGAATCAGTGATTTTATCTGCATACATATAAACTTTACCATTAGAGTTTCTAGCTGCTCTACCAATAATTTGAATTAACGATCTTTCTGATCTTAAAAACCCTTCTTTATCTGCATCAAGAATGCATATAGTGGATACCTCTGGAATATCTAAACCTTCTCTTAAAAGATTAATACCTATCAAAACATCAATTTTACCTTTTCTTAAATTATTAATAATAACTGATCTTTCTAAAGTTTTAATATCTGAGTGTAAATATTCGGCTTTTATATTTTGTTCTTTAAAATATTCTGAAATATCTTCTGCCATTCTTTTGGTTAATGCGGTAATTAAAACTCTTTCTTTTTGTTTAATAGCTTTTTTGATTTGTTTTATTATATGTTTGATTTGATTTTGAGTTTTTATCACTTCAACTTCTGGATCAAGTAACCCTGTTGGCCTAATAATTTGTTCTGTAATAACACCTTTAGTTAAATCTAATTCATAATTAGCTGGTGTAGCTGAAACATAAATGGTTTGATTTCTTTTTGAATCAAATTCTTCAAACTTTAATGGTCTATTTTCTAATGCTGATGGTAGTCTGAATCCATATTCTACTAGAGTTTCTTTTCTTGAACGATCGCCGTTAAACATTCCTCTGATTTGGGGGATCATTTGATGAGATTCATCAACTACAAGAAGATAGTCTTCAGGCATATAATCAAATAGTGAAAATGGTGTTTCATCATTTTGTCGACCATCTAAATATCTTGAATAATTTTCAATACCATTGCAGTAACCAAATTCTTGTAAATCTGCTGCATCCTTAGAAACTCTTTCGTTTAATCTTTGCATTTCAATTAGTTTATTTTCATTTTGAAAAAACTCTAATCTTTTTTTTAAGTCTTTTTTAATTTCTTTAACTGCATTATCAATTGTTTCTTTGGAAGAAACATAACCATTAGCTGGAAAAATTCTTATAAGTTCAAAAGACTTAATTTTTTCTTTTGTTATTATATTAATTGTAGCTAAAGAATCTATTTCATCACCAAATAATTCAATTCTAATAAAATATTCATTAGTTCATCCCGGAGAAATTTCTATCACATCTCCTTTAACTCTAAATGTTGCAGGATCTTGAGAAAGATTATTTCTTTGGTAACCTCTTTTTACCAAAAATTCTAAAAGATTGTTTCTTCTAATTTTTTCTCCTACCCTAACATCAAAAGTCATATTCCTGTAATGTACCGGATTGTTTTGTGCATAAATGCATGCAACAGAAGCAACAACTATAACATCTTTTCTATTTTGTAGTGAGTTCATTGTGGATAAACGCATTAACTCTATTTCCTGATTAATTTTTGATGTTTTTTCAATATATGTATCTGAACTCACTACATAAGCTTCTGGTTGATAATAATCAAAATAAGAAATAAAGTATTCAACTCTGTTTTCTGGAAAATATTTCTTAAATTCTCCATAAAGTTGTGCCGCAAGAGTTTTGTTATGCGCAAGAATAAGTGTAGGTTTTTGAGTTTTAGCAATTACATTTGATATAGTAAAAGTTTTACCAGTACCTGTGGCTCCTAGTAATACTTGATCTTTTACATTTTTTTTAATATTAGATGTAAGCTCATTAATTGCTTTTACTTGATCTCCAGCAGGTTTAAACTCTGATACTAATTTTAACTTATTCATAATACCTAAATTATATCATTTATACCTGAATATTTTTAATCTAATATGAAGCTGGGTTTAAAGATGTTAATATATAAGTAAGTATACTCCAAATAGAGAAATTAATAATTAAAGTTGCTGAGCTTTAATTATTGTATACAGCTAATTTTAACCAAACCAAATTTATGTCTCATCATTCATAACCAAAATTATATGGCCTTAAGTGCTACTTAGTATTATTTTAAAAAATGGCTGGCACTTTATTATTATCTTTGATAGATTGCTAGGTATAAAAAAGAAAATCTCCAAAAAGAGATTTTTTTATTTTTCATTTATTTCTAATGAATTAATAGCATAAACAATATTTAATGAAATGTTTGATTTCATATCTTCAAAAATATTAAATCCTTCTTGTACATAAGCTTGGAGTGGTGATTTTTGTGAATATGATCTTAGGTGAATACCTGAACGAAGTTTTGTCATTGTATCAATGTGGTTTTGTCAATGATTATCAATAATAGAAAGCAATATCGATTTTTTAGCTTCAGCAAATGTTTCTGAACCAAATTCTTTTACTTTATCTTGGATAGAAAGTTTTAGAGTTTCTTTAACATAATTTAATGCTTCATCAAATTTTAATATTGAAATTTTTTCTGCATCTAATTCATTGTGCATTAAATCAATGGAATATAGTTCATCACAAAGGGCAACTCCATCAATTTGTTTTTCTTTATCTATGTATATAGCGTGTTTATTGCAATAAATTTTAGCTACATGATCAAACATCAGTTCAATAGTTGGATATAAGTTATTTGAAACAATTATGGCATCTCGCTGTTTATAAATTGTTTCACGTTGCAGCCTGATAACATCGTCATATTCAACTAAAGATTTTCTAGAGTCATAGTTTTGTCCTTCAACTCTTTTTTGAGCCTGTTCAATAACTTTTGTTAATAGTTTTGATTCAACTGAATCATTTTTTAACATTGCGCCTTGTTTCTTAGCTTTATCTCCTGAGAAACGTACAAGTAATTCATCTTCTCATGAAATGTAAAATTTAGAAAAACCTGGTTGTCCTTGTCTTCCAGAACGACCAATTAATTGGTTGTCTATTCTACGTGATTCATTTCTTTCGCATCCTATAACAGCAAGTCCGCCTATTTCTTCAACTCCTGGTCCTAACTTAATATCAGTACCTCTACCAGCCATGTTAGTTGCAATTGTAATAGCGCCTTTTTGCCCTGCATTTTCAATAATTTGAGATTCTTTTTCATGATTTTTAGCGTTTAAAACAACGTGTTTAATTTTATTTGCATTTAGCGTTTTTGAAATAGCTTCTGAAGTTTCCACTGATCTTGTACCAATTAAAATTGGTCTATTAATTTCAGCAAATTCTTTTATTTTATTAATTATAGCTTTAAATTGTGTTTCTCTATTTCCAAAAATTAAGTCATTTGAATCTTCACGTATGATTGGCTTGTTTGTTGGAACAACATGGACTTTCATGTTGTAAATATCGATAAATTCTTCTTCTTCTGTTTTAGCAGTACCAGTCATACCTGCTAATTTAGTATAAAGCCTAAAATAATTTTGATATGTTATTGTGGCAATTGTTTTTGTTTCTTCTGTTACTTCTAAGTTATGCTTTTGTTGGATGGCTTGTTGCAGTCCATCAGAGTATGCTCTACCTTTTAAAACTCTACCAGTGTTTTGATCAACTAAACTAACTTTGCCATTTGTAATAATGTAGTCTACACCCTCAACAATAATGTGATTTGCTTTTAATGCTTGTTGTATATGATGGACTAATAAAGTGTGTTTAACATCAAATAGATTTTCAATTTGGAATCCTGCTTCAGCTTTTGAACATCCAGAATCTGAAAGCGATACTGTTTTATATTCTATATCAATGTTGTAATCAGCTGCAGATAATGATTTTATAAAAAAATCAGCTAATTTATAAAGATTTGATGGTTTATCTTTTCCACCTGAAATAATAAGTGGAGTTCTTGCATCATCAATCAAAATAGAATCGCATTCATCAATGATTGCATAATTAAGTGGCCTTTGAACTTTGTCTTTAAGTTCTAATACCATATTATCTCTTAAATAATCAAAACAAAGTTCTGAGTGTGTTGAGTAAGTTATATCTTGTTCATATGCTAATTTTTTTTGGACTTTTTTTAATTCTGCATGATTAAAACCAATTGACAAACCTAGTCACCCAAAAAGTTTCCCCATTTCTGAAGAATCACGCTTTGCCAAATAATCATTGACTGTTACTACGTGTACTCCCAAACCTGAAAGGGCATTAAGATATATTGGCATTGTTGAAGTAAGGGTTTTACCTTCGCCTGTTTTCATTTCTGCAACATCTCCATTATGAAGAATAAGTGCGCCATGAACCTGAACTGGGTGTGGTGTTAATCCCAAAACTCTTTTTGCAGATTCATACACAGTTGCAAATGCTTCGACCTTGATATCTTCTAATGTTTCTCCTGCTTTTAATCTTCTTTTAAATTCTTCAGTTTTTGATTGAAGTTTTTTATCACTTAAAGTTTCAAGAATTTGTGCTTCTTGAATAATTTCTCTAACTTGAGATTCATAATTGCTTTTTTTTGATTTTAATTTTTTTAGAATTTTAAACATTTTATATCTTATCTATAAGAAATTATAACATTATATAAACTGTTTTTGGTTATTGAACTCTTGAGTTGAAGCAAATATGATTACATCAATTGATTTATAGCCTTGCTCTTCTAACAAATCTAATGACTTCTTAATAGTCATCCCACTATTATAAATATCATCAACTAATAAAAAGTTTTTTGGAATAGGATTAATTAATTTAAAACTGCCGAGTCTAGAAAAATATTTTTTTGATTTTTGTTCATAATTTTTTTCTTTAATGAAAATATTTTGGTTATTAATATTTAAATAATCTAAAAGTTTTTTTAAACTTGGATTTAAAAATGATGGAGGGTAAATAATTGTTTTGTTTTTTGGAATATATTTACAAATTAAATTCGCCAATATTTTGTTAGCTGCAGGTTCATTATCAATTTTTCATAATCTTATTAATGAGCGAAAAACATTATTATATTTAAACAGTATTTTTACATTATGATTTTTATATTTAATTGTTTGCGGATTATACTGAAATGATTCATAACATTTACAACAAATTGTTTTATTAGAGATTAAATTATAAAAACAAATATATTTATTAGTATTAACTGTGCAGATTAGACATTTCATTTCTAAATTTTATTTCTTGAATTGTTTTTTTGATTTGGTGTGTTTGATTAAAACACAAAAGAGTAGACTGGCCATTAGGATATTTTTGGGACCTTCCTACTCTGCCAACTATTTGGATTAATGCGTTGGAATTATATAAATCATGATCTGCATTTATGACAACTATATTAAGTTTTGGAAATGTAACTCCCCTTTCTAAAACAGAGGTGGTAAATATAATAGGTGTATTTTCTGATCTGAAATTATAGAGTTTCTTTTTATTATTTTTAGTTTTGGAATTAATTCTTTTAATATCAAATTTATTTTTAAAATAATTATAATATTTATTCTGAATTTTAATTGTTGGGAAAAAGACAAATAAAGGGTTTTTGTTTTTTTTAATATTTTCAATAGGTGCAATTGCATAACCTTAGTCTTTTTGACTTCTGGCATTGGGATAGGTTTGTTATGAAACCTATTATTTAATTCGATGATATCAATGTTTTTTGGTAAATAGTCTGGGGGAGTGGCTGATAGAAAAATGGTTTTTTCTCTTGCAAGATTAAAACAAATTTTTTGCAATATATTCATTTTTGATAAAGGGAAGGCGTCAACTTCATCAAGTATTGTTAAATCAATTTGATTTAAATATTTTGGAGCTTGATGACAAGTTGAAACAATAATATCAGTTAACTCAGTGCTTTTGTTTCCATAAATTAAGCTGATGCTATTGTCTGGAAAAAATAATTTTAACTTTTTATGAATTTCTCTAGCTATTTCAATTCTGGGAATAAAAAAACCTACTCTTTTATTTTCTTTAAGAAAATTTTGAATTTCATTTAAAACAATTTCAGTTTTACCCGAACCACAAACAGCATGAACTAAAATATCTTTTTTTGTTTTTTGAATTTTTAAAGAAATTTCTTGCTGAGTTTTAGTAAGGTTATAATTTAAAACTAACTTTGATTTATAATTAACTCTTTTAATATATTTTTTAACCATAGTATTATTAAATTTAGAATACATGGAGCAATGAGGGCAGTGTTTATCTAGTACATATTTAGTTTTGCATCTAAAACAAATCATTTTAACTTCCTCCCAATTTATAAATATCTAAAAAAATTAAAAAATATTTAAAATTTTATAAAATAAATAAATCCCATAAGGATTTATTTATTTTATTGATCATATCATCTTTTAGGATCATAATCATCTATAACATGACAGTGCCTACATCTTGCTTCGTATTTATCATCACCATATATATTAATTGTTTCTTCTTCAGCAGATGAAGGCTTGCCGTTTGTAAAACGTTGAATTTTTGTAGCTGGGGCTTTGCAAAGCATGCAGACTGCTTCTAATTTAGTTATAAACTCTGCTTTTGCCATTATGTGCATCATGTTTTTAAATGGTTGTCCTCTGAAATCTTGTGAAATACCAGCCACGATTACTCTAATTCCCGAATTTGCTAATTTTTCAACTACGTTTACAATTCCAAAATCAAAAAACTGAATTTCATCAATAACAACAACATTGCTATCCTTTTTTATTTTTTTTCATAAATCAGCTGAGTCTTTTACATCTTCTGCTGGCCATGAAAAACCATTATGATTTGAAATATTATTCTTACCGTATCTATCATCAATTTCTGGCGAAAAGATTTGAATTTTTTCTCCAGCTCTATCTAAAGTATCTAATCTTCTAATTAATTCAGTGGATTTGCCTGCAAACATTGTACCAGTGATAACTTCTACTCAACCTTTTTTATAAGTTCTTAAAAACATTTTAAATATTTCCCATATATAAAATTATATCAAAAATAAAAAAACTGATGCTTATTTTTTTTGTTTTATAAATAGTAAAACATAATAAATGAAATTGCTAATAAAAGAAGAACAATTTCTGATTTCTTAACTTGTGGTTCATTTTTATCTACATATTTAATAATTGGATATGTAATGAATGCTGCTACTATTCCTCAGTAAATTGAAAATGAAAGAATCATTCCAATAATTAGAACAAATGTTGAAAAACTTGCAGCATTTGATTTTCAATTAATTAATGCAATATGTGAAAACATTAGAGAACCTACATATACAAGTGCAACTGAAGTAACAATAGGCGAAAATAATGAAGTTATAGGCGAAATAAATACTGTTAGTAGAAATAATATTCCTGTAACAATTGCAGTTAGCCCTGTTCTTCCACCTTCTTCAACACCTGAAAGTGATTCTATAAATGTTGTAACTGTTGCTGTTCCTAAAGTTGCACCTATTATTGTTGATGCAGCATCAACTGATAAAATTTTTTTATCAGATTTAACAACTTGTTTATCAACTTTTTTAATTTCTGATAATATTGGAATCATTGTTCCAACAGTATCAAATATATCAACAAACATAAAGATAGCAACTGCAATTAATGCTTTAGGACTTGTGAAAACTCAAAATACATTTTTTCATGCAACTCCTAAAATTGTTGTAAATCCTGAAAAATCTGTTGACACAAATTTTGTTGGTATCGTTGGTAACTTTGAAAAATTAACTGTTGGAATGCCTAATTTTTTAACTATTAGCCCAACAATTGCCGCAAGTATCATAGAGATCAAGATTGATCCTTTAACTTTTTTGACATGTAGCACAAATACTGTAATTATGAAAATTAATGGTATTGCAACACCAACATCAGTTAAATTACCAAGTTGAACTAAAGTGGCTGGACTATCTACAATAATGCCTGCATTTTTTAATCCAATAAATGCAATGAAACCACCAATTCCTACTGGAATTGCTTTTTTAATATCTTGCGGGATATTATCAATTAACAATTTTCTAATATTGAAAATTGTTAATATTATAAACATTAGACCTGACACTAAAACAATTGATAGTGCTTGCTCTCAACTAAAGCCCATGCCCATAACAACTCCGAATGTAAAGAATGCATTTAGCCCCATTCCTGGTGCTAAGGCAATCGGAGTATTTGTTAATACTCCCATTAGTATTGTAGAAATACCTGTTGCTAAGGCTGTAGCAATTAGAATGCCTTGAAAAGGCATTCCGGCTTGCGATAAAATTCCAGCATTAACAAATAAAATGTATGCCATTGTAATAAAAGTTACAACACCTGCATTTATTTCTGTTTTTGCGTTTGTCTTACGCTCTTTAAATTTAAAATTTATCATTTTATTTCCTTATATTAAAATCAAAAATATAAGTATTCTATTAATATCAAAATATCAGCTGAAAACATAATAAAATGAAAAATAGCTGTGAATGAGTGCGATATTAATATATTTTTACTCTTTAATTTTTTTTATATTTTTCCGTCCAACCAACCACAATTAAAATTTATTTTTTATGCTTTATTGCAGCAGCAATAAATTCTCTATAAGTTGGTGCTGGTTTTGTAGGTTTTGATGTAAGTTCACCATGATATTGTTCTCCTAAGAAAAATGGATGCCCTGTAATTTCAATTGTTTCAATTAAAGTTTCATCTAGATTTGTTGATGAATAAATCATTTTTGAACCTTGGAAGTATTTATTATATGTTGTCATAGCAAATTCATATTTATGTCTATGTCTTTCAATATATGTGGGAGTATTTTTATATGCTTTTGCAATGTGTGTCCCTTTAACAATTTTAGCTTCTTGGTCACCTAATCTTAATACTCCTGATTTTGTATTATGTGTTTTCCCAGGCATAATATCAATAATTGGAAATGGAGTTTTAGGATTAATTTCTGTATGATCAGCGCCATTAAGTTTTAATACATTTCTTGCATATTCAATAGTTGCCAATTGCATGCCATAGCAAATTCCAAGGAAAGGAACTTTTTTAGTTCTTGCATACTCGATAGCAAGAATTTTTCCGTTTGTCCCTCTTGAACCAAATCCTCCAGGAATTAAAATACCATGATATCCTTTTAATTTATCATTTATGTTTGATTTATTGATATCGCCTGAATATATAAAATCAAACTTAACTTCTGTTTTATAGAAATACCCGCAGTGTTTTAGAGCAGATATAACTGATCTGTATGCATCAATCATTCTATATTTACCAACTATAGCAATTTTAACTTCACCTTTTGAATTTTTAATGGAGTTGATTAAATTATCTCATTCTTTTGAATTCCTTGTTTTAAGTTTTAAATTTAAATGATTTAAAATTGTTTTATCAAGTTTTTGATCAAAGAATTTATTGACCATATCATAAACAATTGGGTTATCTGTTGCTTGAATTACAGAAGATTTTTTAACATTACAGAACATAGCAATTTTATTAACTAGATTTTCATCAAGTGGCGTTTCTGATCTTGTAACAATAACATCTGGTTGAATACCAAGGGCTCTTAGTGTAGCAACTGATTGTTGAGTTGGTTTAGATTTATATTCATTGGTTGCTTTGATAAAAGGTACTAATGTACAATGTATAAAAAGAGTATTTTCTTTACCAAGTTTGTTTCTCATTTGTCTAATAGCCTCAATATAAGGCAGTGACTCAATATCTCCTACTGTACCACCGACTTCAATGATGTTAATTTGTGATTTATTGTCTTTATAAATTTTTTTAATAGCTTCTTTTATTTCATCAGTAATGTGAGGAATAATTTGAACCGTTTTACCTTTGTAAAATCCTTTTCTTTCTTTTTGAATAACACTTTGGTAAATTTTTCCAGTTGTAACTGAGGAGTTTTTTGTTAGTTTTTCATCAATAAAACGTTCGTAATGACCTAAGTCTAAGTCTGTTTCTCCTCCGTCAAATGTTACAAAACATTCTCCGTGTTCTGATGGATGCATTAATCCTGGGTCAAAGTTAACATATGGATCAAGTTTTTGCATAGAAACTTTATATCTTCTTTGTTTTAATAGACGGCCAATTGATGCGGCTGTTATTCCTTTTCCTAGTCCTGATACTACTCCACCAGTGACAAATATAAATTTGGGTTTGATCATTTTTACTCTCCTTCAAAAATAAAAAATTAAAAACACAAATAGGTTTTTAATTTAATTCCTTTTATATTATAACAAATTTTAATTAATTTTCTTCAACAAATGATTTCATTTCGCTGTCAATTTTTGTTTTCTTGATTTCTTCTTCTTTCTTTTGATCAGCATAGATTTCATTAATTGGAAGGTGAACTTTTGAGTACGGGTGGTTTTCTCTTAAATCTCATATGTTATCTCCCAGGTGAATAAATCTTTTATCAATGTTCATATCTGTAAAAATGTATGATTTTTTTTTCGCAGTAAAAGTCTGGTTTGTTTTTGTTTCAAGTTTTTTAATTATATCATCAAAATTAGTTTCTTTTGATTTATTTAGGATGCCTTGAATTATATCTAGTTTTGTTTTCATATTACATTGTTTCTAGAACATCGATTCCGAGTAGTCCTAGCCCTTCTTTTATTATTTTTTGTGTTTCTTTAATTAAATACAACCTTGAATTTAAGTTTTTTTTATCATCAAGAATTTTCACTTCTGCATATCAAGAATTAAATACTGAGCTTAATTTATATAGATAGTTTGCAATGTGATGTGGTTCAAGTTTGTTGTATGAAGTATAAAGTATTTTACTATATTGGAATAAAGTTTTTACTAAATCTCTTTCTTTTTGATTTGTAACTTTAATGTTTTCTCTTTTAATTTCTATATTAGCTTTCTTAAGAATTGAAGACATTCTTGTATATGCATATTGAATTGAAGGCGATGATTTGCCTGTAAATGATAATGCTTTTTCTCAAGTAAAAATAATATCTGATGTTCTTTGGTGAACAAGATCAAAAAACTTAATAGCTCCGATTGATACAGATTTAGCAATTGAGTCTTTTTCTTTATCTGAAAGTGTAGGGTTTTTTTCTTCAACAACTTTTCTCGCTTGACTAAATCCTTCATTTAGTAGATCTTGTAGATCTACTGAGTTGCCACCACGAGTTGAAATGCTTCCTTGTGGAAGTGACATAACTCCAAACTTAGCGTGAATATATTCAGCCTTGCACTTCATTTTGTCAGCAATAGCAAACACTTGTTTAAAATGGTTAGTTTGCCTTGAATCAGTTACATAAATTATTTTTTCTGCTGCTCATTCTTTAATTCTAAAATCAATACAAGCAATATCTGAAGTTGTGTATAAAAATCCACCGTCTTTTTTCTGAATAATAGCTGGTGGTATTTTGGTTTTTTCATCAAAGAAAATAACTTTAGCACCTTTATCTTCTACAGCGATTTTTTCTAACATTAATTTATCAACTAATGGTTGCATCATTGAGTTAAAGAATGATTCGCCTAGAGCATTGTCGATTTTAACTCCTAGTTGATTATATGTTTTATCAAATTCTTCCATTGACTTAGAAACAAATTCTTTTCATAAACTATAATACGGTTCTTCATGTTTCTGAAGTTTTACTAAATTTGATCTTGCCACATCAATCATGGCTTCAGTTTCTTCATCATGAAATTTAACATAAACCCTTTGGAGCTCTGCTATTGCATCTTCTTCATAAGATTTTCTATCTAATCAGTTTTCATAACCATAAATGAGTTTGCCAAACTGGGTACCTCAGTCACCAATATGTGAATCTCCGATTACTTCGTGTCCAAAATGTCTTAAAATTTTTACAATTGAATCTCCAATTACCGTAGACCTTAAGTGGCCAATATGCATTTTTTTAGCAATATTTGGAGAGGAATAGTCTACAACAATTTTTTGTTTTTCTACATGATAAAAATCTGTAATAGACTCGAGTTCTGAAACTAATTCTGAATCTGATAGCCTTATATTTATAAAACCTGGCATTGCAATTTCAATTTTTTCAATTTCTAAATCTGAATTTTCCAATTCATATTTTATCTGATTAGCTACATCAATAGGTTTTTTGCCAACTTGTTTTGAAATTATCATTGCAATATTTGTTGCAAAATCAAATTTCTCTGATTTTGGTTCGTCAAAAACCAAATTATTAAATGTAATAAATTCATTACTATTGATAAATGCTGTTTGTAATTTCTTAAACATAATATTTCCTTTTAAAATTTAATTGATACTTCAATTGTATTTACTTCTTCATTATTTGTTGATATTAATGAATAAGTAAATTCAAGATCATTATTTTTTCTTTTTAGTTTATTCATTTTAAATTTCATTTTAATTTGTTGGTCATGTGCAGTATAAATGGATTCTATGATTTCATTTAAAAATAATTTAATTTTCATTTCTGGTCTAATAATTTCAACGGTATTATTCTCAATTAATAATTCTTGTGAAAAGCCTGAGACTGTAAAATAATATTTGTTATCTTTAATTTGAACTTCTGTTTTTTCATCAACAACTACATTAATTTTGCCATCTTGAATATTTGTAATTTTTATTTGTGCTTGCGCCATTATTTTAAAATTCCTTTTGGTAATATAAAATAACTTTCAATAAATTCATGATCAGATAAGTTTCTGATTAATGGTGAAAGCTTTTCTAATGAAACAACTTTACCGTTTTTATCTTTTATTTTTATTGAACCATTATTTTTGGTTGAATATGCATTTTTTTTAATTGTTGTTTCAATAAAATAATATTTTGGATCATATCCTTTTTGTTTTAATTTAGCCTTAACTTTAAATTTAGTAATTGGTAGTTTTGTCCATGCTTCAAAAAAATTTCTATTTCTTACTTTTCTTGCAATATCAGCAATAATTTTATCTGATGTTTTTGAAAGGTCAAATATTATTGTGTTAAAAACTTCATCATCTAAAGATAAATATTTTTTAATATCAGTTTTCTTATCTCAAATTACTGATAGTTTTTCATAAAATAATTTGTACTCTGATTCTTTCCTTAATTCAAATAATCTAGCCAATAATATTTTTATCATTTCTGAATGAATTAAACCTATTCTGTGCAGATACACAGACCTAAATGCTTGATATCTGGCAAACAAAAATGATTCAATGGCCGAAAGTGATGAGTATTTAAATATAATTTCTTTTTTACCTGAAAGATCCATTGATTTAATAAGTTTGTCTTTATCAATTAAACCGTAATTAGTTCCTGTATGCACAGCATCTCTAATTAGGTAATCCATTCTATCAACATCAATATGTGAGGAAAGAATTTGCTTAAAAATTGGATTCTTGTTTTTATCAAACATGTCAACAACATCTTGTGGCTTAACTTTATGTTTTATTAAAACTTTATTTACTTCTGTATCTTTAGAAAGAATAATATCAAAACCAATTTTTTCATGATTACAAATACCTAGAGAAATATCTTCAAAAGTGTGAGAGTATGGACCATGTCCGATATCATGAAGAATTGCTGCAGCTTGCAAAAGTTTTTGTTGATACTTAGTAAACTTATGGGTATTGTTTTCATTGATAAGTTTATTTATATTATGCATAACCCCAATACAATGCTGGAACCTAGTGTGATTAGCTCCAGGGTATACTAAAAATGCGCCACCAAGCTGTTTAATTCTTCTAAGTCTTTGAAACTCTTCAGTATCTATTAAATCAAACACAAAATCTGATGCATGCACATCAAAATTTACATTATCTCTAATAATATTTTTTGAAATCATATTTTACCTTTATCTTTCTAACTATTAAATTATATCATAATAAAAAACCCTTTATAAAAGGTTGTTAATTTTAAATACATGAATATTTTTCAATTTATATTAAATATTATTTTTAGTATAACTTTTAATTTCTTTGTCTATTACTTTTGCAAGATCTAATTCATAAATTAATGTAAAAATTTTCTAAAGAATTTCTATTTTTTAATTGTATATTTAACATATTGTAGTCAAACTTTCTTTTTATTATTTACGGCGTAATAATAAAAACCGACTTAAAGATTTTTGTATTAATACATTGATGCACGATATTTTTTATTAATAACATTTCTTAATATTTTATATTTTTCAATTCCTATTATTTTTTTAATTATTTTTTTAATTCTATAACGATAATTGGGTGGGCAATTCTTTTTTAATATTTTAATAATTTTTGCAATTTTTTTAATATTTGTTTCATTATAGTCTCTATTAAATATTTTTAAAAATCTAATTAATTTTTTTTCATTTATATTAAAATTAACTTGATTTTTTATTGTTACTTGGTCCAGAATTTTATAACAAAGGTTTTTTGAAATAAAAAGTTCTTCCTCATTTAATATATAAGGTTCGATTAATGATTCTTGTTTAATTCAATGGCTTTTAGCGTAATCAACATAACGGAATTTTCCATTAGATTCAACATTAAGTTGTTCTGTAAATTTGTCATGATGTGGTTTTTTATGTGTAATTTGTGCTGCTAGAACTTTTGTATCTTGGTGATCTAAAATTATAACTGGTCTGTTTTTTGGTGAAGGGAACTTTTCGTTATGAATTTCAGCTATATATGCTTTTCTTTTTTCTATTATCATTTCAATTAAATTATTACATAAAAAAATCCACTAAAAGTGGATTATTTTTATTTAAAATATTATAAATGTGTATCTGGATGTACGCATTTAATTTTGAAGACATCAGCAACTGCTTTGTAAACAACATCTCCTTTAATTATGTTTAATCCTTCTTTTAGGTGTTTATCTTCCTTACATGCTTTTTTTCAACCTTGATTTGCGATTGCGCTTACAAATGGTAATGTAGCGTTTGTAAGTGCAATTGTAGATGTTCTAGCTACAGCACCAGGCATATTTGCAACACAATAGTGTATGATTCCATCAATTTCATATGTCGGTTTGCTGTGCGTAGTTGGTTTAGACGTTGCAAAACACCCACCTTGGTCAATTGAAACATCAACCAAAACTGATCCTTTTTGCATTTTTTTAAGCATAGGTTTTGTAATAAGAGATGGTGCTTTATCACCTGGAATTAAAGCTGCACCAACAACTATATCAGCATCGGCAATTTCTCGTATAATTGCTGCTTTACTTGTTTTTAGCGTTAATAATTTTTGTCCATATTGTTTATCTAATTGTTGTAGTTTTGGTAATCAACTATCAAAGAGAACTGTACGAGCACCCATTCCCATAGCAATTCTTGCAGCATTTTCTCCAACATTACCTCCGCCAAGAATAACCACTTTACCTGGTTGAACTCCTGGTGCTCCTCCTAGAAGTTGGCCTCTACCACCTTGTGATTTCTCTAGGTGGTGGGCTCCAACTTGAATAGATAGTTTCCCTGCAATCTCTGACATAGGTGCCAATAGTGGTAGCTTCCCTTGATAGTCAGTTACTGTTTCATATGAAATAGCAATTGATCCTGACTTAATTAATCCATCAGTAACTTTTTTATTAGCTGCCAAATGTAAATATGTAAATAGAATTTGATCTTTTCTTAGCATTTTTAATTCTAATGCTTGTGGTTCCTTAACTTTGAGAATCATATCAGCATTTTTAAATATTTCTTTTGCTGTTTTGATAATCTTTGCTCCTGCTTTTTTGTAATCAGCGTCTGAAAACCCAATTGCAGAGCCTGCATCTTTTTCAACAAGAACAGTGTGTTTATTTGAAACTAATTCATATACTCCTTCAGGTGTTGCCCCTACACGAAATTCATTGTTTTTTATTTCTTTTGGTATTCCAATAATCATAAATGTAAACCTTTTCTTTCTTTTATACTTTCATTATAACAAAAAACACTTTTAGGTGTTTATTTGTAAATATTAGTTTAGTTTTTGGTTTAAATTGATATTTTTATATCCTCAATTTTTATTTCTCTGATTTCGTTACCAACACCTTTAACATTTGCTCTATTAAGTAGAGGTTTTCTTTTTGGAGGTTTTCTTTTTGGAGGCGGCTTCATAGAGTTGCCAATTTCTTTTATCTTGGTTAAAGTTTTAATGATTCTATCTATTGTCCTTTGATTCTTATTAATTTTTACAACTGATAGCTTGCCTCTTAATTTGTTATGATAATGTGCTAAATACAATGTATCAACATTGAAAAAATACATTAATGCATTAAATTGTACTTTGTGTTGTTTTATTGTTTCTAAAAGTGTTTTTTTAGAAATTTTCACCTCAACTAATGCTTTAATATTATTTATATCTATACCAAGATAAGCATCAAGTTCTGTATTAAAAAAACTTGTGCCGTGAATTTGCCATGTAGTTGACATCACCCTGTTTTTATTAACTTTAATATTTTTAAATTCTTTTATTTGCTTGAGTTTTGCAATAATTTCTTTTTCATTAATCTCTCCAACTCAACCAAAATCATCAAAAACTTTCTGACTATAATAAGGATAACGTTTGATCTTTTCTAAACGAAATTTGTTTTTAATAAAATGTTTAGCGAAAGTGTGATAATCGCTTCTGTCTTTATCATCTTTTTTCTCTTTTAAATAAGATTTAATTGTTGAGGATGAAAGTCCTACGCAGTGAAATGAGGCTAATTTTTCTTGTTTATTAAAAATACCAACTTCAAAGTATTTATTTTTGTTATTTTTCATATCTTATAAATTGTATCATAAATAGAAATTACAAAAAACAACTGTTATTTTCAAGGTTTTTTTATTTTTTAATACCAATTTTGTTAAGTGCACTTGTTAAATTAATATGGCAATATCCTGCTGGATTTTTTTCTAAATATTTTTGGTGATATTCTTCTCCTGGATAAAATGTATCAGCAGCTTTAATTTCAATTGAAATCTTTTTATCAGTTTGTGTTTGTTTTTCTTTAATAAAGTTTTTCACTATGATTTTATCATTTTCATCATAATAATAAATTCCAGTACGATATTGAATACCTTCATCTCCACCTTGTTTATTTATTGAATAGGGATTAATGATACTGTAAAAATATTCTAAAAGTTTTTTTAAAGATGTTTTTGTTTCTTCATATTCTATATACACAACTTCAGCATGGCCAGAACTTTTACAAACAGCTTCATAATATGCTGTTTCTGCTGGACCGTGCATATATCCCACACTTGTTTTGATAACTCCAGGAATGCTATCAAAAAAAGCCTGAACTCCTCAAAAACATCCGCCTGCTATTGTTAATTTTTTCATTTGATTTACCTTTTTTTATTTTATTAAATACGCTAGTTGATTATAAAATTAAATATTGAAAGTGTTTACAGTTTTTTGCTAATTACCTAACTTTAAAATATTTTTTGTATTTATAAAAAATTATCTCATTAAACAATTAAAAAATATAATATGACTTTAATCTATTTATTTTTTAAAATTTTATCTTTTCCAAGTAATAATATTGTTTGTTTTAATTCTGGGCCATGCATTTGTCCTGTTGCAGTAATCCTAATGGGCATAAATAAGTTTTTACCTTTTACACCTTCATTTTCTTTAACTGAATTAATTGCGTTTGTAATTTCTTCAATTGATCAATCAATGTTTTTTATTGAAGATAAAAATGCATTCCCGACATTTTGATGTGTAGCTTCTGAATTCATAAATTCTTGGGCTTCTTTTGAAACTTCAAATTTATTATTAAAAAAAATTTTGATTTTATTTGTAATTTCTGAACCAGTTTTAATTTCATTTTTAAATAAAAGTAGTTTTGCTTTATTTTCTTCTGTTGAAAAGTCAATATTACTATATTTAGTTTTAGCAAATTTTGTTGCTAATTTTAGATATTCTTCTGCTGATATTTTTTTCATGTAAACACCGTTGAAAAATTCTAATTTATCAGTATCAAATTTAGATGGGGATTTTGAAAGTCTTTCAGAATCAAATATTTCACAAAGTTGATCATGAGAAAAAACTTCTTCTTCACCAACTGGTGACCATCCTAATAGTGATAAAAAGTTAAAGATTGCTTCTGGTATATATCCCAAATCTTTATATTGTTTAATAAATTGGATAATGGATTCATCCCTTTTAGAAAGTTTTTTTCCTTCCATATTAGTAATGAGTGCAATATGTCCAAATTGTGGGGGAGTAGCACCAAATAATTCATAAAGATGGAGTTGTTTTGGTGTGTTTGGAATATGTTCTTCCCCCCTAAGTACGTGCGAAATTTTAAATGCTATATCATCTACAACAGCAGCAAAGTTATATGTTGGAATTCCGTTACCCTTAATAATAACTCAATCAGCAATTTCGCTGCCATAAACTAAAATTTCTCCTCTAACAATGTCTTGTCATTTAAATTTTTTATCTTTTGGAACATTAATTCTAATTGAAGCATTAGCTTTAAATGGGTGGTTTGCTTTAGCACATTTACCAGAATATCTTGGTTTTTGTTTTGAAATAATTTGTGCTTCTCTTTCTGCTTCTAATTCCTCAGAAGTGCAATAGCAGTAATAAGCAATACCTTTTTCTAATAGTTGTTGAGAAGCTTTTCTATAAGTTTCCAACCTTTCACTTTGTCTATATTTTCCAACTTCTGGATTAGGTTTTGATGGTGATTCGTCTGGGTGAATTCCTAGCCAAGCTAAATTGTCAAGTTGGGAAGCTTCTCCATCTTTGATATTTCTTTCAATATCTGTATCTTCAATTCTTACAATAAAATCCCCTTTATGCTTTTTGGCAAAAAGGTAATTGAATAGCGCGGTTCTGGCTCCACCAATATGTAGTTGTCCGGTTGGTGAAGGTGCATACCTTACTCTAATTTTATTCATGCTTATATTCCTTATTTATCGTATTTTCTATATATGGAAGAAATTGAAGTGTGATTCTTGCAAGCTTTAATTACATCTGCAATAAATGTTGCCAAAGAAACTACTTTTATTTTTTTATAAGATTTTTTTAGTTCAATTGAATCAGTCACAAATACTTGATCCACTGCTTTTGATTCATTTAGTTTTTCAGCTGCACCATTTGAAAATACTGGGTGTGTGCAAGCGATTATAACTTTATTAGCTCCGTTGGCTTTAAATGTTTCAGCCGCTTTAATAATTGAACCACCTGTATCTACCATGTCATCTACTAAAACGACACTTTTATCTTTAACATCTCCAAATACAGCATTAACTTTTGTAGTATTTTTTTTAAATCTAACCTTATCAATAGCTGCAATTGGTATATCTTTACCTAGTTTTTTAGAAAAGTCTCTGGCTCTTTCTAAACCACCATAATCAGGTGAAGCAACAACAATATCTTTGAGTTTCAGTTTTTTAATTTCTTTTCTAATAACTGAAAGAGCTTTCAAGTTATCAGTTGGAATGTCAAAAAAACCTTGGATTTGTGGAGCATGAAGATCAAATGTAATCATAGATGTTGCTCCAGCTCTTTCTATAAGGTTTGCAATTAATTTTGAAGTAATTGGTTGTCTACCTTGTGCTTTTCTATCTTGTCTTGCATATCCATAGTATGGTGCAACAACTGTTATTGATTGTGCTGAACCTCTTTTTAGAGAATCAATAAAAATTAATAATTCCATAATAGATTTGTTAACGGGGTTGGCTGTGGATTGTATGATGAATACATCTTTTCCTCTGACTGAAGTTTGAGCTTGAGTTAAAAATTCTCCATCAGCGAATCTTTCTATTTTAACTTTAGAGTTTTTTATTTTTAATTTTTTACAGACTGCTTCTGTAAGTTTTTTATTTTGTGTTAATGAAAAAATAACTATATCTTTTAACATTTTGGCTCCTTAAGCACTTTAATTATAACATTTTATATATAGATAAGAATGTTTCTTGTTTTAAGTTTTCTGGTCTAAGTTTTGGGTCAATATCACAATGGAATAAAATTTGTTTTGCTTTTTCTTTATCATGTATAAAATTTGATAAATTATTAAGAATTGTTTTTCTTTTTTGTGCAAACATTTGTTTTAGAAATGAGAAAAATTTTTCTTCATTTTCAATTTTTAATTTATCTTTTCTAATTTTAAATTTAAAAACAATTGAATCTACTTTAGGTTTAGGTACAAAAACAGTTGGTGGTACAATAAATAATTTTTTAATTTCAGCATAGTGTTGTACTAATATTGAAAAGTTATTATATTTTTTAGTAGAAATTTTTGCTGTTAGTCTTTCACCAAACTCTTTTTGCATCATAAATACACATGATTCAATATTATCTGAACTAGATAAAACTTGAACTATTAACTGCGATGAAGCATAGTAGGGTAGATTTGAAACAACTACGATTCTTTTAAATTTTTTTTTCAATTTTTTTATTATATTTGCAAAATTCAATTGTAAAAAATCTTGGCAATTAATTTCAATATTATTAAATTTTTTGAAATTATCCACAAGTATAGAAACTAATTTTTTATCTATTTCATAAACTATTACATGTTGAGCTTTTTCAACTAATTTTTGAGTTAAAGACCCAAGACCTGGGCCTATTTCAATAACACAAGTTTCTTTATCAATTTTTTGAGCGTTAACTATTTTATTTATAATATTTGTGTCAATTAAAAAATTTTGTCCAAATTTTTTAACTGCACTATGAATGTTTTCCTTAATATAATATAGTGAATTTTTCATATTATATATTTTACTATAATTTATAACCTATCATATTGATTCATTTAAATAATGTTTTTGAATTTGCGTAAGGAATTTTTAATTTTGAGCAAAGTTTTTTTCTTTTTTCTTTAGAATGGCTTTTACCAACATAACCTAAATTAACAAAATCTATTCAAGAATTTACTTTTTCATATTTATATGAAAACTCAACAATATTTTTTAAAGATTCTAATATATCTTTTGTTTTAGCCTCTGCTAATCCAACTTTTTTGCCTTTAATTGCTTTGTGTTTCAAAATAAAAGCATGCTGGCAATTTGGGATTGAATTAATTATTTTTTGTCTAATTTTTTTTCCGGGCCCATCTGGATCAGTAAAAATAATTACTTTATTATTTAAAACAATTTTTTTAATTAACATTAATGTTTCTTTTGAAATTTCTGATCCATTAGTTTCTATTGTTTTACAATTAGGAAGGATTGAATTTAGTTTTGCACTATCACTTTTTCCTTCTACTACAAAATAAATCATACCTAATTAATTATAAATTAAAAATACAAGAAGTGCATGTTAACAAAATTTTTTTGCATTTAAGTAAAAGTTGTTATTTCATTAATTATGATTGTATTTTCAATTTAAGCACATCTTTAAAAAAATAAAAATAATTTAAAATCCTAAAAATTTTTTAATATGATATAATCAAGAAGATATTTAAAAATCAAAGGAGAATAACTTGAAAAAATTCATCACATTGCCGTTAGTTGCTACAATGATTTCATCATTTGCAGCATGCGGTAAACCTAAATTAGAAAATACAAATAAAATTGCTATTTTTCACACAAATGACACACATGCTCGTGTAAAAGAGGATAAATATGCCGGGATGGGATTTGCAAAAATTGGAACAATTTTAGATCAGGCTAGAAAAGAAAATCCAGGTGGAGTTTTACTTATGGATGCTGGGGATACATTCCATGGACAAACTTTTGCCACATTAAATGAAGGACAATCAATTTTAGACATTTATAATACTCTAAAATATGATGTTTTAGCACCAGGTAACCATGACTTTAACTATGGTTATGAAAGATTGCTAGAACTTGCCGATGATGCAAAATTTAAAGTATTATCAGCAAACACTTTATCAAATTCTAATGAAAAGCCAATTATGGATTCAACAACTATAATTGTTAAAAAAGGAATTAAAATTGGTATTTTTGGATTAACAACTCCAGAAACTGCTTACAAAACACACCCAGACAATGTTAGAGAAGTTAAATTTAAAAATCCAATTGAAGTTTCTAAAGAAAAAGTTGCAGAACTTAAAAAACAAAATGTAAACTTTATTGTTGCAGTTGGTCATATTGGAATTGATAAAGATACAGAAATCAAATCAACTGATATTGCTAAAGCTGTGCCAGAGATTGATTTAATTATTGATGGGCACTCTCACACTATTGAAACAAAAACAGTGGGAGATACATTAATTGTACAAACTGGAGAATACACTAAAAACTTTGGAAAAGTTGAACTATATTTTGATAAAGACACTAAAAAATTAGTTTATAAAAAATCAACTTTGCTTTCTAAAGATTCACAAAAAGACACAGAACAAAAAATTCAAATTAATGACATTATTAAAAAATATGAAACTGAAAATGAAGAAATAACTAGTGTTGTAGTTGCAAGCAGTCCAATTGTTTTGGATGGTGAAAGAGCTAATGTTAGAACTAAAGAAACAAATCTTGGTAACTTAATTGCTGATGCAATGAGAGATAAAGCATCTGCAGATTTTGCATTAACAAATGGTGGGGGAATTAGAGACTCTATTGATGTTGGACCAATTACACAAGGTGAGTTAATTAGCGTTCTTCCATTTGGAAATATTATTGTTAAGTTAGAAGTTACCGGAAAACAACTTAAAGAAGCTCTAGCTCATGGTTACAAAATAGCACCAGAAGCATCAGGTGGATTTGCTCATGTATCAGGACTAAAAGTAGTTTATAAAAAAGATGGTGATAGCAATAAAATTGTTAGTCTTGTAAAAACTAATGGCGAAGCTATTGAAGATGACAAAACATATACTCTTGCTACAAATGACTACTTAGCTGCAGGTGGAGACGAATACAGTATGCTTGAATCTGCTAAAAAAGTTGGAGAATATGAACAACTTGATGAAGCACTAGCAGACTACATTGAAAAAAATGGAGCAAATGTTAGTGTTGAAGGTAGAATTACAGCTAAATAAATTATTTAAACACTTCAGATAAGAAGTGTTTTTTAATGCTTAATATTTTACTTTATGTATTAAAATAAAAGTAATATTAAAAGAAATACATAAAATCTTTAATAAACAATGATAAAATTATAGAAATTGCTTATGGATATGCTAAAATCTTTAATTCCTCAAGTAAAAGTAATTTGAGCAATACCTAAATATTGGTGGTTCTTGAATCAAAAAAACAAAAACACTAATTTTTAGCAGCTAATATTTAGCAAATGATTCCTATGAATTAATTAATCTTGAAAAAATGAAAGTGCTTACTTTGCTATTAGATCTAAAGTTAAATTTAAAAAGAATTAAATAGTATTGGTTAAAGTTAAGAATCTATAAAAATAAAAAACCTGAAAAGGTTTTTAATTATTAATATAAGATATTTAATTTTGATTTTTCTTTTGCTTTTTTATCAACTACATATTTGTGAATAAAGTAAGATTGGGCTATTGTAAATACTGGTGAAAATGTAAAATAAACTAGAAGTGCTGTTGAAATATTTCATGAAATCATCAACATCATTATTGGTAAAATAATTTCCATGTTTTTTTGAACGCCAGCTGCTTGCGTTGTTTGTTTTTTATTAGCTCCTCCTATTCAGGTTGGGAACTTGATTGATACTCATTGTAATACTACTAATAATAATATAAATAATGCTACTTGGAAGTTAAATCCTTGTTTTAGAACTTCTTTAGTTGTTAAGGCTGTGCTTTTTCCAAATAATTGCGTTGAAGCAATGTATGCATTATCTTTAATAGCTACATAAGTGGAGATGAAGATTGGCATAGCTACAAACATCGAACCTATTCCACCCATTGGATTAACATCATGTTTTTTAAATAATTTTTGCATTTCTGCATGTTTTTGCATCATAACTTGCCTATCTTTTGTTTGGCCATACTTAGAATTAATTTGATTAATAAGTGGCTGGATTTCTTTAATTTTTTCTTGTTGGATTGTTGATTTAAATGTGAATAATAATCCAATTGCTCTGTTAAATAGAGTTAATAGAAAAATGGCTACAATTGTTGATTTAATTATTTTGTGAGTTCCAATTAGGATTTTAGCCATTGGCAACACAAAAAGTGCGTGTAATCACGAAATTTTTTGCATTTCAGCAAAGGTTGTCATTTCATTAATTGGGATACCTTTTTGGATTTGAGTACATCCTTGGAAAAAAATAACAATCATTAAAAACCCTAAAAACTTTTTAATTGTTTTAAAAATTTTATTTTCTGGAGTTTTTGGATTTTTAGATGCTGTTGATTCATATGGATTCATATTTTATTTCTCTACTTTCTTTATAAGAGCAAGAATTTCTTCTTTTATTTTTATAAAATTTTTAAAATTATAACTTGCTCTAGGAAAAACTAAATAATCGTTTTTCAAAGAATCAAAATCAAGATTCATTGAAAATATTGATCTGATTTGTCTTTTTATTTTATTTCTTACTACTGCATTACCAATTTTTTTAGAAACAGAAATACCGATTCTAGAGTGATTTAGTTTTTTAGCAATGGGGTAAATAACAACAAATTTTCCTTCAGTAAATTTTTTGCTATTTTTAATTTTTTGGAATTCAGTGTTTTTAAGAATTCTATATTTTTTTTTCATTTAAAAATTATACAGTAAGAGATTTTCTACCTTTTCTTCTCTTTGAAGATAGAATATTTCTTCCGTTTTTAGTAGCCATCCTGGCTCTAAAACCGTGAGTTTTTTTATGTTTTCTTTTATTTTTTTGATATGTTCTTTTCATAATTTCCCCTTTCTATAATTAGTCTAATATATTATATATATATGAATTAATATTTGCAACAATAATATATTTATAAAGGTTTTCCACACTTTCCACATTATATAAATAAAAAGAAAAATATTTTTTGTTTATTTAGTGTGGAAAACTATTAAAAAGTATTATAGTAAATGTATTTTATTGTTGTGGAAAACTATTATTTTTAACATTTGTAATTGTTTTCAACATAGATTTTTATTATAATTATGTTAATAAAATTAGGGGGTATTAATGAAAAACATAAACAATGTTGAATATTGGGAATATTTTACTAACTTTATTGCAGATGAATTTGATTCTGGTGTTTTTGATTTAATAATTAAACCTAACAATTTTGTTTCTTTTAGAAATGGTGTTTTAACACTAATTTCACCATCTAAAACTGTTCAAAAATTAATAAATGAACAGTTTAGAAATAAATTAGAAGCTTTTATTTTGGCAGATTCAGGAAACAAAGTAATAATTAATGCTGTTTTATCTGATGAGCAGAACTATGAAAAACAAAAAATCGAAAATATTTCTTCTAGAGATTTTGGGTTTGTTGAGAAAGTAGTTCAAACACAAAAAAATACGTTTGTAATAGACAATATGGTTTTAAAATTCACAAACATTCATAAACCAGATTCAAAAATGATTTTTGATATGTTTATGGTTGGTCAGTCAAATCAAATGGCTTATGAAGGGGCGAAACAATTTTGCAATGACTCATCAAAATACAACACACTTTTCTTTTTTGGTGATTCTGGTGTTGGTAAATCTCATTTAGTTAATGCAATTGGTAATTATTTTAAAAAACTAAATCAAAAAGTTGCATACATGGGAGCTCACAAATTCACAGAAATATACACATCTTCACTCGGGCATATAACAACAGATGATTTAGGTGTTGGGTCAATAGATGAATTTACAAGAATACTTTCACAATTAGATGTTTTAATTATTGATGATATACAATGATTTACAGGTAAAACTGGTTCAAACGATACTTTCTTCAATGTTTTTGAACACTTAAATAGGAACGGTAAGAAAATTGTTATTACAGCTGACACACCACCAAAATTTTTAAAAGGTATTCCGGATAGATTAAAAACTAGGTTTTCAAAATCATTGCAAACACAAATTTTCAAACCAGAAGTTGAGTTATCTAAAAAATATTTAAAAAGGGAATTGGAAAACATATGATCAGACATCCCTGATATGGTTATTACTAATGAGGTTTATGAAGTTTTGGCTTTAAATTATGGAACTGATTTTAGAAACCTTGATGGTGTTTTACAAAAACTTGATTTCATTGTTACAACAAACCCAACAAACGTTATTTCAATGGATTACGTTTCAAAACACATACTTGGTAGTAGAGTTGAAAAAACAAAAATAAAAGGTGTTGAGATACAAAAAATAGTTTCTGAAAAATTTATGATTGAAACATCATTATTAATTGGTAAATCTAGAAAAAAAGATGTTAAAGACGCTAGACATGTTGCAATTTATCTTTACAGAAAAAGATTGGATCATTCTTATAAAGAAATTGGGAGTGTTTTTGGAGGAAGAGACCATTCAACAATAATCCATTCTGAAAAATCAGTAAAAGAAAGAATGATGAAAGATAATGATTACAGATTATTTGTTGATGGTATTGAAAAATTGGTTTTTGGTTAATTTTAAACAAAAAAACCAACACATTATCAACAAATAAAAGTGTTATAATGTATTTAAGTTAAGGTTTTTTGGTTGTTATCAACACAAACCCACAACATAATATTAATAATAAAAATAATTTAAAATGGAGTTGAAATGAAATTTAAAATTAACAAAGATATTATAGAGAATGAGATTAACGATGCATCGTTAACAATTTCTTCTAACAACACACTATCCCTACCTATTTACAAAGCTGTTTATGTTGAAGTTTTTAATAATGAAGTTATTATAAAATCTTCAAACACTTCAATCTCTATGAAAACAAAAATACCTGTAGAAGAAAAAAAATTAGAAGTTGAATCAACTGGTTCATTTTTAACACCTATTAAACAACTACACGATCTTATTAGAAAGACAGATTCAAAAATTCTTTTATTTGAAAAAACTAAAGAAAACATTTTAACTATATCAACAAACAAATCAAGATACTCATTACAACTTTACAAAACAGAAGATTATCCAAAAACAGATTTTGGAATAAAAGGCAAAAAAATATCTATAAACAAAAAACTTATAGAAGAGGTTAATCAAAAAATATCTTTTTCTGCTGATAACGAGCATAAACAAAATAGAAAAGAGTTTTCAGGTATAAACCTATATTCTGATGATGAAAAATCTTATTTTGTAGCAACAAATATGCATAGACTTTCTAAAATAGATTTCCAAAATCAAGAAAACATAAATATAATAATACCTATTAATATGTTTAAAATGATAAATAAAACAAACTCATTTAAAAACTCAGAAATAGAAATATGAATATCAGATGAAAAAACACAACTTAAATCAAAAAACTCAATATTACAATTTCAAAACATAGTAGGTAAGTACCCAGATATATCATCTGTAATACCTAAAGAATTCCAAACAACAACAATAGTTGGAAAAACAGAATTAGAAAAAGCTTTAGATAGAATAAATTCTTTTACAAACGAAGAAAACAAAATTCAAATTAAAATAACAGATGAAAACTTCTACATTAAATCTGCAAACCAAAAAACAGGAACTTCAATAGAAAAAATAGACAACTTCAACAAACAAGGTGATGATATTGAAATTTCAATATCATCAAAATACCTATTAGATGCAATTAAAACAACTTCAAACAAAGAAATAAAACTCAAATTCAACTCTGATAAAAAACCAGTGTTGATTGAAGATCCCACACAACACAACATAAAACACATAGTATTACCTTACAGATCTAAATAATGAAAAAAGAAGTTGTAGAAATTAAAAACTCCTACATAGAATTAAATAAATTTTTAAAATATATAGGTGAAATATCAACAGGTGGGGAAATATCTTTGTTTTTAAAAGAAAACACAGTTTTAATTAACGAAAAAAAAGCACAATTCAAACGCCAAAAACTAACAAATAAAACAATTGTAAAAATAAATGATAAAACATACGAAATAAAAACAGAGATTTAACTCTGTTTTTTTGAGTTTTAAAAACCCAAAAAACACCTTAAATATGGTAAAATATATTAGGTAATATAAGTGATAAAAAACCACTTAAATTTCAATTAAAAAGGAGTTATAATGAATGATAAAATTCAAACAAATTACAACGCTAGTCAAATTCAAGTTTTAGAAGGTCTTGAAGCTGTTAGAAAAAGACCTGCTATGTATATTGGTGACACAACATCAAAAGGTCTTCACCACTTGGTTTGAGAAATTGTAGACAACTCTATCGACGAAGCTCTTGCGGGCCATTGTGATTTAATAAAAATTACTATTACAAAAAATAACGAAATAAAAGTTTTTGATAACGGCAGAGGCATCCCTGTTGATTTACACCCAAAAACTGGTAAATCAACCGTTGAAACAATTTTAACAACTCTACATGCCGGTGGTAAGTTTGATGGTGGTGGATATAAAGTTTCTGGAGGACTCCACGGAGTTGGTGCTTCAGTTGTTAACGCCCTTTCAGACTACCTTAAAGTAAAAGTTCAAAGAAATAATAAAATTTACAAACAAGAATTTAACAAAGGTATACCAACTTCAAATCTTTTTGTAGACGGAACATCAACATCAACTGGAACAGAAATTATATTCAAACCAGATGCCACAATTTTTAAAGAAACACAAGTTTATGATTTAGAAACCCTAAAAAAAAGAATAAAACAACTTGCATATCTAAATAAAAAAATAAAACTTATAATTATTGATGAAAGAATAAATTTTCAAAAAGAATACTATACAGAAGGTGGAGTCGAAGAATATGTTAAAGATTTAAACAAATCAAAAGAAGTTATTCATAAAGATGTAATTTATATTGATAAAATATTTAATTCAAAAGAATCAGGAGATATTGCACTTGAAATTGGTATGCAATATACAAAATCAGACAAAACAACAGTCGCTTCATTTTGTAACAACATTAACACACACGAAGGTGGTACCCACGAACAAGGTTTTGATTTAGCTATCACAAAAATAGTCAACAGATACGCTTTTGAATATAAAATGCTTAAAAAAGAATCAAACAAACTACTTAAAGAAGATATCAAAGAAGGTTTAACAGCTATTATTTCAGTTAAACACACAAACCCAGAGTTTGAAGGACAAACAAAAACAAAACTTGGTAATGCAGATGCAAGAAAAGCTGTTAACGAAGTTCTTTCAGAACAATTAGAAATATTCCTTTGAGAAAACCCTGATGTAGCAGGTGTTATTACTCAAAGAGCAATTATAGCCCAATCTGCTAGAATGGCAGCAAACCGAGCAAGAGAATCAACAAAGAGAAAAAGTGTTCTTGAATTCTCTTCTCTTCCTGGAAAACTAGCAGACTGCCGATCTAAAGATCCATCAAACTCAGAATTATATATAGTTGAGGGAGACTCAGCTGGTGGCTCTGCTAAAATGGGTAGAGATAGATTTACTCAAGCTATATTACCACTTAAAGGTAAAGTTATTAACGTTCAAAAAGCAAAAGAAGATAAAATATTTAACAACGATGAAGTTGGAACAATAATTACAGCTCTTGGGTGTGGTATTGGTCCAGAATTTAATCACAAAAAATTAAGATATCATAAAATTATTATCATGACTGATGCCGATGTAGACGGAGCTCACATTAGAACATTATTATTAACATTCTTTTATAGATACTATAAAGAATTAATAGAGGCAGGAAATATTTATATTGCTCAACCACCTCTTTTTAAAACAACTGTAGGTAAGAAAGTTTCTTATTTCTACAACGATAGAGATTTAGATTCATGAAAAGAAGAAAATCAGGATTTAAGGTTCAACATACAAAGATACAAAGGTCTTGGAGAAATGAACCCAGATCAACTTTGAGAAACAACAATGAACCAAGAGAATAGAACACTTCTTAAAGTCACTATTGAAGATGCTATAGAATCTGATCAAATATTTTCAACTCTTATGGGTGATGATGTATTACCGCGTAAAGAGTTTATTGAAACAAATGCTAAGTATGTTAAAAACCTAGACGCATAGTCATTAAGGAAGAAAAAATGGAAAACAATAAAATCGTAGATATTAACATTGTTAAAGAAATGCAAAATTCATTTCTTGACTATGCAATGTCAGTTATCGTTTCAAGAGCCCTTCCTGATGCAAAAGATGGAATGAAGCCTGTTCATAGAAGAATTATGTTTGCTATGAACCAAATTGGTAATCACTCAGATAAACCATATCAAAAATCAGCTAGAACAGTTGGTGAAGTAATTGGTAAATATCACCCGCATGGTGACTCATCTGTTTATGACGCAATGGTCCGAATGGCTCAAGACTTCTCCTACCGTTACCCACTAGTAGATGGACACGGTAACTTCGGTTCTCTTGATGGTGATGGAGCAGCTGCAATGCGTTATACAGAGGCAAGAATGTCTAAACTTGCTATGCACATGTTAAAAGATATTAATAAAAATACAGTTAATATGAAAGATAACTATGACGGTAAAGAAAAAGAACCTACAGTATTACCTGCTAAGTTCCCTAACCTTTTAGTTAATGGTGCAACTGGTATTGCTGTTGGTATGGCAACAAATATACCTCCTCACAACTTAAAAGAAGTTATTGATGGTATTATTAAATTAATTGATAATAAAGAAATGTCAATTGAGGAATTAAATAAAATTATTAAAGGACCTGATTATCCAACTGGTGGTATTACATTAGGTCTTTCTGGTATCACATCTGCTTATAAAACTGGTAAAGGGTCAATTGTAACTAAATCTAAAGCTGAAGTTATTGAAAAACCAACCGGTAAAGATGAAATTATCATTACAGAAATTCCCTATCAAGTTAATAAATCAAAATTAATTGAATCAATTGCTGATTTAGTTAGAAATAAAGTAGTTGAAGGAATTTCTGATTTAAGAGATGAAACAAATCACAAAGGTCTTAGAATAGTTATTGAATTAAAAAGAGATGCTATTGGGCATGTAATTTTAAACCAATTATATAAAAACACAAACTTGCAAACATCATTTGCTTTCAACAACATTGTTTTAGTTAATGGTGAGCCAAAAAGATTAAACTTAAAAGAAACACTAAAAATTTACATAAAACATCAATTTGATATAATCACCAAAAGAACAAAGTTTGATTTAGAAAAAGCTGAAAATAAAATTCATATTCTTCAAGGACTTTCAAAAGCTTTAAATAATATTGATAAGATTATTGAATTAATTAAAAAATCAAAAAATTCAGAAGAAGCTCAAACAAAACTTATCTCAGAATACTCTCTTTCTAAAATCCAAGCAAAAGCCATTTTAGAAATGAAACTTTCAAGATTAACAGGTCTTGAAAGAGAAAAATTAGAAGGTGAAATTAAAGAACTTGAAATAATTATTTTAAAATATAACAATATTCTTAATAATGATTCAGAAGTTTTCTCTATTGTTAAAAAAGAACTTACTGAAATTAAAGAAAAGTTTGGTGATGATAGAAGAACTTTAATTGATCCATCAGCATCAATATCAATTGATGATGAATCATTAATTCCCGAAGAAAACGTAGTTATTACTCTATCTAAATCTGGGTACATAAAACGTATTCCTGCATCAACTTACAAATCACAAAACCGTGGTGGTAAAGGAATTAAGGGCCAAAACACTATAGAAGAAGATCTAATTTATAAAATGATCTACACAACAACTCATACTGACTTAATGTTTTTTACAGATAAAGGTAAAGTTTATAGACTAAGAGCTCATCAAGTCCCAGAGTTTAATAGACAATCAAAAGGAATTCCCGCTATTAACTTATTAAATATTGAAAAAGGCGAAAAAATTAAAGCTCTTCTAAATATTGATGATTATTCAGAAGAATCATTTTTTGTGTTTGTAACACAAAACGGTTTAATTAAAAAAACCAAATCATCTGAATATGTAAGAGTAAGACAAACAGGTAAAGTTGCTATTGCTTTAAAACAAAACGATGAGTTATTAGATGTTGCTCTAACACAAGGATCAAATGAAATCATTCTTGGAAACTCTAATGGCAAGTCAATTAGATTTAACGAATCAGATGTTAGATCATCTGGACGTAAAACATACGGTGTTAAAGGAATGAATGTAAATGATGGTAAAGTTATTTCTATGGCTATTCCAGAAGGATACTCTCATCTACTATCTATTTCATCAAGAGGCACTGGTAAATTAACACCAATTAATGATTACAGAATTATTAAGCGTGGTGGTAAAGGTGTTAAAACAATTAAGATCACTCCAAAAACTGGTAAATTAGTTGAAGTTATCCCGGTTAATGGAAATGAAGAATTAATGTTGATAACAACAAAAGGCCAAATCATAAGACTTAAAGTTAAACAAATTTCAATTTCTTCTAGAAATACACAAGGTGTTAAATTAATGGATATTGATGAATCAGTTAGAATTCAATCAGCTGTTGCAGTTGTTGATAATATTTTTGAAAAAAACTGAGATGATAATTACAACGAATTAGAAGAAGATTGCAGAGCATAATATTTTAAAATACTCCAAAATCAGGGGTGTTTTTTTGATAAAATATTAATGTAAAAATGAAAGCAGAAAAAATAAATGGATAAAATATTTGATTTTGACCAAGTAAACCTACTACCTAAAAAGTGTATTGTTTCATCAAGAAGCGAATGTGACACAAGTTTTGAACTAGGAGGACACAAATTTGCTGTACCAATAGTTCCAGCTAACATGCTAACTGTTATTAATGAAGATCTATGTATCGAGTTAGCAAAAAAAAGTTTCTTCTATGTTATGCACAGATTTAATGTAGATTCAGCAGCTTTTATTAAAAGATGTAATGAAGAAAAAGTGATTTCATCAATTGCATTAGGAATTAAAAAAGAAAATTTTGATTTAGTTAAAAAATTAGCTAAAGAAAAACTAATTCCTGACTTTATAACAATCGATGTTGCTCATGGGCATTCAGAAACTGTAAGAAAACTAATTAAAACAATTAAAGAAACTATGGGAGACACACCATTTCTTATTGTTGGCAATGTTGCTACAAGAGATGCAGTAAAAGACTTGGAAATTTGAGGAGCTGACTGTATTAAAGTTGGTGTTGGGCCAGGGAAAGTGTGTACTACAAGGTTTAAAACAGGTTTTGGTACTGGTGGATTCCAACTATCAGCAATAAAATGATTAGCTGAAACTGCTAAAGTACCTCTAATTTGTGATGGTGGTCTAAGACATCATGGAGACATAGCCAAAGCTATTAGATTTGGTGCTACTCTATGTATGGTTGGTTCAATTCTTTCAGGACATGATGAATCACCAGGTGAGTTAATTGAACAACATGGTAAAAAATATAAAGCGTATTTTGGTTCTGCTTCAGAACATACTAAAGGATACAATAAAAGAATTGAAGGAAAGAAAATTCTTGTTGAATACAAAGGCTCACTATGAGATACACTTGATAGAATTATCGAAGATTTACAATCTTCAATATCATATGCTGGTGGAAAAGACCTATCAGCATTAAAAGAAGTTGATTATGTAGTTTATAAATAAAAAACAACAATTAATTTTGTTGTTTTTTATTAAAATTGAAAGTCTACTTTAACTTCTTGAGAAGCAGTTAAAACTTTTTCTTGATCTTTTGCATTAAGTCATAAAGATTTTATCTCTTCTTTAATTTCTGAAGAAACTCAGAAATTTTGTCATTTATCCAACCCAATCACTTGTACATTTAAATTATTTGATTCAATATACGAAATTGTATCTTTTACTTGCCCACCAGATACCGGAAGAATAAAATCTGCTTTTTCATTTATAATTTCTACAGTTTTATCAGTTCCCTCACCAAGTACAAAACTATTTGTTAGATAATCATTAATACTTGATCCAAGGTTAATAAATTCTACAGTGTTTTGGTCTTGTGAAATATTTTCATTCCAATATTTTATTCCCTGTTGGAATCCAGTTATATATTTAGTGACAACTTCTGTGTTAACACCACCATATACTCCGATTTTTAATCCTTCTGAACCTGAATAATCATAAATAGATCTATTATTTGATAAATGTTTTGCAGTAATGTATCCAAGCAAAAATGCTATTTGATTAGCTGTACGATTTCTCCCTGTATATGGTCTTTCAGAATCAAATTCTAAATTTCTAAATGTATTAGTTGACGTATTTTCTTTAGATGATGAAACATCCCCATCATTTTGTGATGTTGAAGTTGTATCTTTTGATGCACCACCACTGTTAAAACTTTCTGATGAAACTTGTTGAAAAACAATTTTGTTATTAACAACATTTTGTACTTTTTTTGAATTACTTTTTTCTTCAATTTTCTTGACACTTTTACTTTCTTTTGTTTTTAATCCACATGATGCAACTAGCGAAGCAGCCGCAAATAATGTAACTAATTTTTTCATAATATAACTCCTTTATTAACATACTATACAACAGTATTATAATACATATTTTGTGATTTATAAATAATTATTAAAAATAACACTTATAGTGTATATAATAAACTATTATAAATGTTATAATATTAATGCAAAGATGGAACAAGTAACATATAAATTTGTGAAATTAGAGATTTGGTGTTAGCTGCAAACCAAACACAAAAATATGAGAAATCTACTCCTGAGCTTTTATCTATAAAATAAACGTAACACTGCGTTAAAGTGAAATTAAGTAATAAAGAAGGATGGCACCGCGATCAATCGCTCCTTCACACAGTATTTGTGTGAGGTTTTTTGTACAAAAGGAGATTAAAATGATTGATATTAAACTATTAAAAAAAGATCCAGATAAAATTATAAAACAACTATCATTAAGAGGTGGAAACTTCGAATATTTAAAAGAGATAATCAAATTAGATGACCTTAGAATAAGTATTATTCAAGATGTTGAAGTTAAAAAAGCTTTTAGAAATAATAAATCAAAAGAAATTGGTAAAGCTAAAAATTCAGGAGAATGTATAGAATCAATTCTTACTGAAGTTTCTAAACTTAAATTTCAAATTGAAAGTCTTGATCATAAACAAAAAGAAACAGAAAAAAAAATCAAAGAAATTTTACTAAAAACACCAAATGTTCCACGTGAAACAGTACCAAATGGAAATGATGAGTATGCAAATGATGAAATTAGAAAATGAGGAGAACCTAAAAAATTTGATTTTGAGGTAAAAGATCATGCTGATTTAGCAACAAATCTTAATATTATTAATTTTGAACAAGCTGCAAAAATTACTGGAGCTAGATTTGCAGTTTACAAAGGTATTGGTGCCAGATTACACAGAGCCCTTACACAATATTTACTTGATAAACAAACTGAAGAAAACGGCTTCATAGAGGTACTCACACCATATATTGTTAACCAAAACTCTATGGAAAACACAGGGCAACTACCGAAATTTGAAGAAGATTTATATAAAGTAAATGAAAATATGTATTTAATACCTACTTCAGAGGTCCCAATTACAAACATTCATAAAAATGAAGTATTAGATCTTGAAAAAACAATTAAATATTGCTCATACAGCCCTTGTTTTAGATCAGAAGCTGGCTCAGCAGGTAGAGATGTTAAAGGAATCATCAGACAACACCAATTCCATAAAGTAGAAATGTTAATGTTTTCTAAACCTGAAAATTCTCTACAAGATTTAGAAAAAATGACTAGTTTTGCAGAAGAAATTCTACAAGATTTAGAACTACCATATAGAGTGGTTGAACTATGCACTGGAGATTTAGGATTTTCAAGCTCAAAAACCTATGATATTGAGGTTTGACTACCATCACAAGGTACATATAGAGAAATTTCATCATGTTCAAACATGTCAGATTTTCAAGCAAGGAGAGCTAATATCAAATATAGAAATACAGATGGATCATTATCATTTGTGCACACTCTAAATGGTTCTGGACTACCTATTGGTAGAACACTTGCAGCTATTATTGAAAATTATCAACAAGAAGATGGTTCAATATTAGTTCCAGAAGTATTAAAATCATATTTAAAAACAGAAATAATTAAGTAATGTTTCACGTGGAACATTATGTGGTATAATATAAATGTCACAACAATACATACGAATCTGGTCAGATCAGGAATGAAGCAGCCATAAGTACTCAGTATTGTGTGTGACTTTTTATTTTGAGAGAAAATATGAAAAAAGACATATTAGAAAAACTAAAAAAACTTACAGAAAAAGCTTATAAAAAAGGCGAAGTTCCTGTAGCTGCTCTTTTAATGATGGATGATAAGGTAATTTCTTATGCTCATAACAATAAAGAATTTAAAAACAATGTTTTGGGTCATGCAGAGATAATTACTATTAGAAAAGCTACTAAAAAGCTAAGAACCTGAAAACTTGACAAAGCCATTCTTTACACTACGTTAGAACCATGCGCAATGTGCAAAGAAGTAATAAAGTCTTCTAGAATTAAAAAAGTCTACTATTTATCAAAGTCTTTTAAGAATGTTAACTATAAAACAAACTTCTCATTTAAGAAAACAAAATACTTTGAATCAATATTAAAAAATTTCTTTAAAAACAAAAGAATTTAATAAAAATAATGATATAATTATTATATATAAATATAATTTAAACTAATTTAAAGTTAAAATACTCCCCTTTAGGGGAGTATTTTGTTGTATAATATTACTGTAAATAAGGATACAGAATGTACAAAACTCTTTACAGAACTTATAGACCAATAACTTTTAAACAAATAATTGGTCAAGAAATAATAAAAAAATCATTAATTAAAGCAATTGAAAAAGATAAGATCTCCCACTCTTATCTTTTCTCAGGCAAATCTGGTACTGGAAAGACTACCTTAGCCAAGATATTTGCCAAAGCTATTAACTGCCTTGAACCTAACAAACCATGTAACACTTGCAAAACATGTGTTTCTATTAATGATAACACTACAATTGATATTGTTGAGATGGATGCTGCATCTAATAATGGTGTGGAACAAATTAGAAATTTAATTGACTCAATTCAATATCCACCCATAGTGTGCAAATACAAAGTTTATATTATTGATGAAGTTCACATGTTAACTTCATCGGCTTTTAATGCACTACTTAAAACTCTAGAAGAACCACCATCTAATTCAATTTTTATTTTAGCAACTACAGAAGAACATAAAATTCCTGAAACAATTCTTACAAGGTGTCAAAGATATAATTTTAAGGAAGTTACTACAATCGAAATAACTAAACTTCTTGAAAAAATTATGCAAAAAGAAAACAAAGATTTTGATCCAGAAGCTCTTAAAACAATTTCAGAAATGTCAGGTGGTTCAGTACGTAAAGCATTATCAATTACTGAACAATGCATTCACTTAGAATCCAAACTTTCTGTTGAGTTAATCAACGATGTTTATAATTTGGTCCCAACAAAAGATCTATCAGAGCTTTTAGTGCTTGCAAACAACTCTGACTTTGAAGCAGTTCATAATAAGTTAGAATTAGTTTCTCAAAACTCAACTAATTATCATATTGTTCTAGAAGATATTTTACTTTTCTTAAAATCAGTTTTAATACAAGACTATCAAACAAATCAAAAAAATAAATTTGATTCAGTAATAAAAGAAAATGGAATTAAATTTGAGAGTGATTTTATTTTCAAAGCAGTTGAAATAATAAAAAACACATTACAAAAAATTAAATTCTCATCAAATCCAAAATTACAATTTGAAATTTGCATTTTAGAAATTACAAATGTTTCATCCACTCCAATTAAAACAAAAGTTTTATCAGAAAAACTTGTTGAGAAAAAAACTGAAATTAAAAGTCAAACTAAAGAATTAAATAAACCACCTACAATTATTCAAGATGAAAAAGAATTTGTAATTAAGACTTATAATGATCCAGAAATGGATGCTCAAAAATCAGTAGATATACCAATAGAACAAAAAAAATCAATTTTAGCTGAACTTAAGGCTGAACAAGAAGAGATTGTTCAAAATCAAATCATTGAAACACCTCCACTTGAAGAAATCAATTTACAACATTCAGAAATTTTAAATATTTTAGTTTCAGCAATTAAAACGCAAAGAGAATTCTTTACACAAAAATTAATTTCATTAGAAAGAATAGAAAGAGATAAAAATAATTCTAAATGATTATCACTTCTATCTAAT
This sequence comes from Mycoplasmatales bacterium, assembly GCA_965214965.1. Taxonomy (GTDB): domain Bacteria; phylum Bacillota_I; class Bacilli_A; order CBDATW01; family CBDATW01; genus CBDATW01. The sequence goes on along the minus strand of OZ244030.1, from coordinate 91,597 downwards.
TGTAAAATTGTTGCAGCTTCAAATGATGCGGTAATCATTCTATATGAATATGAAGCATCATCAAATGTTCTTAACTCATATTCAAGAGATAATGATTTCTTAAAATTTGTTAAAGATTATTTTGGAAGAGAATATTTATTTATTGGCACTTGAAACGATGAATGAAGAGAGGAAGTTAATGGGTATAGAAATTTAAAAGAGCAAAAAGCTTTACCAACCCCACAAAAAGTAGAAGTTCCTGTTCATAAACCAAAAACAATTCTTGACCAAAAAGAAATTCAGGAAGCAAAAGACTTCTTTGGAGATCTTCTAGAAATAGAGGAATTTAAATAATGAAAAAATTTTTTATCACTATTGAAGGTTGCGATGGAGCAGGTAAATCAACCGTTGTAAATGCAATCTATGAACACCTAACTTTAAAAAAACTAGAAGTTATTAAAACTAGAGAACCTGGCGGAAATAATGTTGCTGAAAAATTTAGAGACATTATTGTTAATCACCACATAACTCCAATGACAGAAGCTTTAACTTTTGCAGCTGCTAGACTTGAGCATATCGAACACGTGATTAAACCAGCATTTGAAAAAAACCAAATTGTTATTTGTGATAGATATTTTGATTCTTCAATTGTTTACCAAGGCTATGCAAGAAAATTAGGTGTTGAAGAAATTAAATTAATTAATAAATATGCAGTTGAAAATTTCAAACCAGACTTAACAATTGTGCTTGATGTAGATATTGAAACTGCACAAAAAAGAATTCAAGAGAATTCAAGAGAAGCTAATAGGCTTGATAATGAGAAAAAAGAGTTTCATCAAAAATGCCGAGAAGGATTTAATAAATTAAATGAAATCTTCCCTTATAGAAATATTCAAATTGTAGATGCTTCCAAATCAAAAAAAGAAGTAAAACAAGCTGTAATTAAATTAATTGACGAGGCCTTAAAAAATGATTAGCAATGCACATGCATATATTATTGAAGCACTAACAAAAGAACAATCTTATAAAGAAGCTATCAATTTAATTAAACAAAAAGTTTGCCAAGATGATCATTGTACAAAATCAATTGAAAAAAACCTAAATCCAAATATGGCTTCAATCGATGGTTATTCAGAAACAATAAAAATTGACCAAGTAGAAGCAGTGAAAGACTTTTGTTCTACAACATCAGTTAATGGTGAATCAAAAATAATTTTAATTCAAGGAATTGAAAACATAACAACCAAAGCAGCTAACACCTTTCTAAAATTTATTGAAGAACCTGATCAAGAGATTTTATTTGTATTCACAACAATGAATACAGAATCAGTACTTGAAACAATTCAAACTAGGTGCCAAATAATTAGACTGGGTCATGGTTTTGAAGAAAATAATCAATATGCTCAACATTTAATCGATCTGAATCCAATGGAGGTGCCTTGAAATAAATTAAACAGAAATGAAATAAAACAAATTTTAATTTCTTACACTAGAAAACAAAAACTTAAAAACAACGAAAAACATTTAGATAGAATTTTACATTTGATCAATATGCTTGGATCAAATGTAAATACAAACTTAATAATCTCACAAATTCTAAACGAATTAAAAAAAGGAGAATAATATGATTAAAAAAAGCTTCGATAATCAAAATCCAACACTTTATATCATTGCAACTCCTATTGGCAACTTATCTGATATTTCAAAAAGAATGATTGAAACTATCAAAGAAGTTTCAGTCCTTCTATGCGAAGATACAAGAGTTACTGGAAATTTAATAAAAAAACTTGAAATTACAAACAAACCTAAACTTGTTAGGTATGATGTAGTTAAAGAAAACAATATAACAGACCAAATTATTCAAATGTTTTCTCAACATGAAAAAATTGGTCTTGTATCAGATGCTGGCACACCACTTATTTCTGATCCAGGCTTTCCACTGATTAATAAATTAAAACAAACAAACATAAATGTAGTAGTAATTCCTGGACCAATTGCTTATACAAGTGCACTTGTTGCTTCAGGATTTTCAACAACTAATTATTTCCATGGTTTCTTACCAAATAAAAAATCACAAAGATCAAAACTTTTTAATCAGTTAAGTGAAATAAAACAAACATTAATATTTTATGTTTCATGTTTTAAATTAAAAAAATCAATTGAAGAACTTAAAGAAACATTCCCAAATAAAGAAATATTTGTTGCTAAAGAATTAACAAAACTACATGAAACTTATTATTTTGGAACAGCAGATGAAGTATTGTCTGATTTACCAAAGTTAATAAAAGGAGAATATGTATTGCTTATAAATAATAAGGAGGTGAAATAATGAGAATATTCATCACAATTTTATTCCTGTTTCTAGCACTACCTTACTACACAAATAAAAATATTGCAGATTCAGATAAATGAAAAACATTATTAATATCTGTATCACTATATTTCTTCACAGGAATATTTCTACATTGAGGATTAACAACTGATACAAACAATCGGCTTACTAAAAATGTTAGTTCACAAGATATAGAGCAAGAAATAGATAAAGAAATTGAAAGATTAAAAGAATTAAAAAAGAAAATTAAAAAAAATGAAAAGGAAAATGAATAAAAATGAATAAATTACAAAACGAAACAGAATTAATTAAGTACAGCTCCGAATTAATTACAGCAGAAGTAGTAGCAGACTCATTAAATGAACAGGGAGATAGAATTACAACTTTTGTTTGTACATTCCCAAGAATTATTTTGTCAGAGTTTAACACTCACAGGCTTTTCTCAAGAAACTCTGCATCATCAAGAGCAATTCCGTTTGCGAAGATGGTAGAAAAAATTGAGTCAGAACCATTCATCCCTTCAGGTTGAATGGAAGAACATAGCGGTATGCAAGGTTCACGCTATTTTGAAGATGAAGCAAAAGTTTCTGAGTTTAAAAAAGTATGATTAGAAGGAAGAGATGCTGCAGTTGCATCAGCAAAAAAACTTTCAAAAATGGGACTAACAAAGCAATTATGTAACAGAATCATGGAACCATACATGATGCATAAAGTTATTGTTACAACAACAGAGTGAGATAACTTCTTTGCTCTAAGAGCTCATGACGAAGCGGAAATTCACATTGCTGAAATCGCATTTAAAATGCTAGAAGCATACAATAATTCAAAACCCAAAAAACTTTCTGCTAGTGAATGACACATACCATTTGGAGGAAAATTCAGAATGGATGAAATTGAAGCACTAGCTAAAGAAAACAATATGACAACTGATTATGTTCAAATTGCTATTGCAACAGCAAGATGTGCCAGAGTCTCATATTTAAACTTTGCAGGAAAAGATGATTACACAAAAGACTTAGCACTATTTACAAGACTTTCATCTGCTGGTCACTGATCACCATTTGAGCACTGCGCACAAGCTATGACTTCAGAACAATATGAAGAAATGGTTAGATATGATCAAGGGAAAATCCAAAAAGGTTGGTATGGAAATGTTAGAGGTTTTGTTCAGTGAAGAAAAACTTTCCAAAATGAAAATAAGAAAGAACCAAGAATTAAAAAATAAATCTATTATGACTAAATTAGTAAAAGAAGTAAAAGAAATCCTAATTACAGAAGCAGAAATTAAATCAGAAATTAAAAAGTTTGCCCCAAAACTAAATGAATATTACAAAAATAAAGAAAAACCGGTTATCTTAGGCGTTTTAAAAGGTTGTGTATTATTCCAAGCAAACCTAGTTATTTATTTTGATTTTGATGCTCACTATGAATTCGTATCTGTTAAAAGAACAGAAAATAATAAACTAAAAGACAAGTTTGAATTAGAGTGGCTAACTAAAGGAGATGTTGAAGGTAAAAATATTCTAATTGTAGAAGATGTTGTTGATTCAGCAATTACACTAAAAAAACTCCAAAACCACTTATTAGAAGTTAAAAAAGCTAAAGAAGTAAAAACAGTAACATTAATTGATAAACCACATAACAGAAAAACTGACTTTGAACCAGATTGAAAAGTTATCAAATTAGATACTCAGGAATGATTAATTGGTTGAGGTTTTGATTATAATGAAAGGTTAAGAAACCTTCCATACATTGCATCAGTTAAAGAGGAGTATAAAAGTGGATAAAAGATGTAAAGAAATTTTATTTAAAAAAGAACAAATTCTTAAAATGATTGATGGTGTCACAGGTTCAATTAATGATTATTACAAAGATGAAACAGAACCAGTAGTTCTATTAGGACTATTAAAAGGTTGTATCAACTTCTTTGGGCAAATCATGACTAAATTAGATTTTGATGTTACAAATGAGTTTATTAAAACATCAGTTACTGATGGATCAAGATCAAAAGATAGTGTAAGTATTGATTTTGGCCTACAAGAATCAATAGAAGATAAAAAAATTTTAATTATAGAAGATGTTATTGATTCAGCTGTTACACTTTCAGGTGTTGTAAAAATATTAAAAGAAAAAGGTGCAGCTGATGTTAAAGTGGTAACTCTATTAGATAAAGTTAATGGCAGAAAAGTAGAATTCAAACCAGATTGAACTGTCATTGAATCTGATACAAAAGATTGACTTGTTGGTTGAGGACTCGATGTTAATGAATGAGGAAGAAGATTCCCATACATTGCATCAATAAAAGATGAATTCAAATAAAATATTAAAGTATATCGAGCACATCCTTGAATATAACAATGTTCATATGCTTACAGGATTTAAGACAATAGAAGAAATACAAGATAATCTAATTAATGATTCAATTAAAGCTTTTGCTAATATTGATCTTAATAATAAAAAAGTTTTAGACATTGGTACTGGATGTGGTATTCCAGGCATTCCACTTAAACTTAATAATAAAAGCATTGATCTTTACTTGCTTGAAGCAAAAGAAAAAAGAGTTAAGTTTCTAAAACAAGTAAATGAATATATAGATTTTAATATTATTCATGATAGAGCTGAAGATTGCTGAATTAATTATAAAAAACAATTTGATGTTGTAACTATGAGAGCATTTGCTCATTCAGCAATCTGTTTAGAAATTTCATCTCAATATTTAAAACTTAACGGCAAACTTATTCTTATTAAAGGAAGCAGTATTGAAGATGAATTAAAATTAGCAGCAAAGGCTGCAAAAATATTAGGTTTTAAATTAGTCGGTAATTACAAAGTTAAAGGAACAATGATTCCAACAAATATCATTGTTTACAAAAAAATAAAAGAAACAAATAAAAAGTATCCAAGAAAATTTAAAAAAATAAAAGAAAAAATACTAGGAGAGTAATATGGCAATTGATATAGTAATGGGGGCCCTTTGAGGCGATGAAGGAAAAGGAAAGATATCTGATTTTATTGCAGAAGATGCAAAAGCAGTAGTTAGATGATCAGGAGGAAATAACGCAGGTCACACTGTAGTTGTTGGTGAAAACAAATACAAACTTCACCTAATGCCTTCTGGAGTGGTTCATAAAGATACATATGCAGTGGTTGCTAATGGTTGCGTCATCAACCCAGAAGCATTTATAGAAGAAATTAAATATGTAAAAGAAAATAATCTTTATACAGATCATATTGTAATTTCAGATAGAGCACACGTTATTATGCCATATCACATTCTACTTGATGGATACCAAGAAGAAGCTAAAAAAGATAATAAAATTGGTACAACTAAAAAAGGTATTGGGCCAACTTATACAGATAAAGTTAAAAGAAGCGGAATCAGAATGGCTGAATTTATTAGAGAAGACATTCTAGAAAAAAAATTAAAAACAAATCTAGAGTTTTACAATAAACTATTTAAAGAAGTTTACAATAAAGAACCAATTTTATTTGAAGAGATTTTTGAAGCAGCCAAAAAACAAGCCAACATCTTAAGGCCTCATGTACGGGACACATCAATATTACTTACAAAACTAGCAGATCAAGGACACAAAATTGTTTTTGAAGGTGCACAAGGATTACTTCTAGATATTGATCATGGAACATATCCATTTGTTACATCTTCTAATCCTTCTGGCTCTTCAGCCCTTGTTGGTGCTGGAATTAACATGAAGCATATTGAAAATATTTATGGGGTAACTAAAGCTTATTGCTCAAGAGTTGGCGCCGGTAGAATGCCAACAATTCTCAAAGACGAGATTGGGAGCTACATTCAAAAGACAGGAAATGAGTTTGGAACAACAACTGGTAGACCAAGAGATGTTGGTTGACTAGACATTGTTGCACTAAACCACTCAATTAGAACATCATCAATGACATCAATTGTTATTACATTACTTGATGTTTTAACAGGTATAGAAGAAATTAAAATTTGTAATTCATATAAAATTAATGGAGTTAGTGGAATTGAAACATTCCCAGCAATTGAAGATGATTTAGCAATTGCAGAGGCAGAATATATAACTCTACCTGGATGAAGCGAAGATATCACTGGTATAAAATCATTTGATGAACTTCCAGTTAATGCCCAAAACTACATTAATAAAATTGAAGAACTAACAGGACTTAAAGTTTCAATTTTCTCGGTTGGTCCTAAGAGAATGCAAACAATTGTTAGGTAAATAGGAGAAAAACATGATTGATAGATATTCAACAGAACAAATGCAAAATGTGTGATCTAATGAAAACAAATTAGCAAAATGATTAGAGGTAGAAATCCTATCACTTGAAGCTTTTGCAAAAAAAGGAATTGTTCCAAAAGCGGTGCCAACTAAAATTAGACAAAATGCAAAAGTTAATTCTAAACTAATGCTTAAAATTGAAAAAGAAACAAAGCATGATGTAATTGCTTTTACAAGAATGATTTCAGAATCACTTGGGCCAGAAAAGAAATGATTCCACTACATGCTCACTTCAACAGATGTTGTTGATACTGCTTTTGGAGCAATTTATAAAGAAGCTAACACATTAATCTTAAAGCAAATAAACTCAGTTTTAACAACGCTTAAAAAACAAGCAAAAAAACATGAACAAACACCATGCATTGGAAGAACTCACGGAGTTCATGCAGAACCAACATCATTTGGACTTAAGTTTGCAATATGATTTGATGAAATGAATCGAAATAAAGTAAGATTTATTAAAGCATCAAAAGCAATTGAACAAGGTAAAATATCAGGAGCAGTTGGAAATTTTGCAAATACAAAACCTTATGTACAGGATTATGTTTGCAAAAAACTAAAAATTACATCATCAAAAATTTCAACACAAGTTTTACAAAGAGATAATCATGCAGAGTATTTCTCAACTCTTGCAATAATCGGAACTACACTTGAAAAAATTGCATTAGAAATTAGATCATTACAAAGAACAGAAGTAAAAGAAGTATTTGAAGGTTTTTCTAAAAACCAAAAAGGCTCATCAGCAATGCCACACAAAAAAAATCCAATTGGATCTGAAAATATTTGCGGGCAAGCAAGACTACTTCGTGCTTATGCTCAAGCATCACTAGAAAATAATGGACTATGACATGAAAGAGACATTTCTCATTCATCTGTTGAAAGAGTAATTGGTCCAGATGCAACAGCAACAGTTGAATATTCACTTAAAAGAATGAATAAAATTTTATCAAACATTATTGTTGATAAAAAACAAATGATTAAAAATATCAATCTAACAAATGGAGTAATATTTTCACAAAGAGTATTAACTTACTTAATTGAGACAAAAGGTTATTCAAGAGAAAAAGCCTATGATATTGTTCAAAATATTGCAAAAAATGCTTTTGAAAAAGAGTCATGTTTCAAAACACTGCTATTACAATCTAAAGATGTTAAAATTTCAGAAAAAGAATTAGAAAACTTATTTGATCTAAATTTCTATATGAAAGAAGTTAATAATTTATATAAAAGAGTAGGAATTAAATAAAAGGAGATTATCATGGGGAAAACAATCGCAATCACTAACCAAAAAGGTGGAGTAGGTAAAACTACAACAGCAGTTAATTTAGCTGTTGCAATTGCCAGGTTAAATAAAAAAGTACTTTTAATTGATTTAGACTCACAATCCAATGCTACAATAGCATTGGGTCAAAGACCAAAAGAAAAAAATTCAGCAATTTACAATATGCTTACCGGACATATTGCGGCATCAAAAGCAGTTGTTGCTGGAGTGGAAAAAAACTTAGATATGATTTTAGGGTCTAAAGAACTAGCATCTATTAACATAACGATGGCTAGTGAAGAAGATCACCAATATCAAATGAAAAATCAACTAGAAACAATTAAAGATCAATATGATTACATATTCATCGATTGTCCACCATCACTTGGTGCAATTAACACGATGGCACTAACAGCATCTGATTCTGTATTGATCCCTATTCAAACAGAACACTTTGCTATGGAAGGAATTAGACAACTATTTTCAACAATTAGAGTTGTACAAAGACTTTTCAACAAGGATTTAGGTATTGAAGGAATTTTAGTTACAATGTTTGATCAAAGAACAACACTTTCAAACGAAATTAAAGATCTTATTCAAAAAACGTTTGAAAATAAAGCATTTAAAAGTTTTATTCCAAGAAATGTTAAATTAGCTGAAGCACCAGCTACTAAAAAATCAATTTTTGATCATGCAGCTAGCTCAGAAGGAGCCAAGGCTTACAAAAAACTTGCAAAGGAATTAGTAAAAAACAATGAGTAAAGTAAAAAAAGTTAAAAAACTAGGATTAGACGGAATCTTTGGGTCTGATCTAAAAGAAGCAATGAATGATATCGAAAACTTTTCAGGTAAAAAGGTAACAGAAGCAAATATTGCAGGTGTAATGGAAATTGATATCAACAAAATAAAACCAAATCCATATCAACCAAGAAGAATTTTTGATAAAGATAACATCAAAGAACTTTCCGATTCAATTATAAAATATGGACTACTATCACCTGTTACAGTTGTTAAAGAAGGGAAGGGTTATATACTTGTTGCTGGTGAAAGAAGATTAAGAGCACACAAATTATTTAAATCTAAAAAGATTAAAGCTATTGTAGCTTCTCTTGATTTAGATACAATGCAAGAACTGGCTTTGATTGAAAACATTCAAAGAGAAGATCTAAGTGGAATTGAAGAAGCACAAGCTTGCCAAGCACTAATTGTAAAACATAATCTTACACAAGAAGATTTAGCTAAAAAACTTTCTAAATCAAGAACATATATCACCAATTTGTTAAGACTTCTTAAACTTCCAAAAATAGTTCAACAAGCAATTCTTGATAAAAAACTATCAGTAGGTCATGGTAAGGTTCTTCTTTCACTTGAACAACAAAGCGATATGATTGATTTTGCTAAAAAAGCTCAAAAAGAAAAACTATCAGTTAGAGCTTTAGAATCACTAGTTAAAAAATGAAGATCAAAATCACTTAAAAAATATAAAATTAAAAAATCAGTTAATATTGAGTATGCAGAAAAACTTATTAGAGAAAAACTAAATACAAAAGTTTCTATTAAAAATAAAACTATTGTTATCTCTTACATTTCAACAAGCGATCTAAATAGAATTCTTGAAGAAATGGGGGCATTAGAAAAATAGTGCAACTGCAAGTTAACTCAATTGTAGTTATGAAAAAACAACATCCATGTCACAAGTCAAATGAATTTTTGGTTTTAAGACTTGGAATTGATGTTAAAACAAAATGTATGGGATGCCAGTCAATAGTTATAATACCAAGATTAAATTTTGAAAAAAAATTAAAGAGAATAAAAGGATAATATTATGAAAAACAAACTACACAAATGAATTATTACAACATGCCTTATTATTATAACTTTTATATTATCAATTTTTACCATTGATTACATAAAAGCCAAGACAGTAGCAGCAAATGCTGCTAAAATACTAGAACAAGAAATAAAGAAGCAAGAACAAGAAACCGCTTTTAGAAAATCATTTAAAATTCAAAACACTTATTCAGAATGAACAAATAAGAAACTAATCGAAAGTTTGAGTTTATCAGGAATATCGACATACATTTATGACTATAAATGTAATTTAGAAAAAGTTGAAACAATATGTAGTGAATTAGTCATTGATTGAAAAGAATTCAACAATCTTAAATATAAAATTTTGACTTCCGTTAGAGGACAAACAATATATACCGCATCTAAGATAACTAATTGACCAGGAAAAGGATTTTATTTGTCAGAAGAGGAATATATCAAACTAAATGCTGAATTAGAATATTTTATATATCACTCAAATTCACCAGACAATAGCAGGCATAGAAAAGTTGCGGCAGAAATAGAAAGTCTATTGAAAACATTTTTATATAACTCAATTGAGGAAAATAGATCATATTATATGGACGCTTTATATAATGATGGCTGACTAAACACAAATGAATTATATATTGAAAACTAATAAAACTAATAAAAATAATAAAAGGATAAAACTATGGCTTTAACTGCTGGAATTGTTGGTCTGCCCAACGTGGGGAAATCAACATTATTCAATGCTATTACTAAATCACAAGTAGAAGCTGCTAACTATCCATTTGCAACAATTGATCCAAATGTAGGTGTTGTTGAACTACCAGATGCAAGGCTTGAAAAGCTTGCATCAATTGTAGTTCCAGAAAAAGTTTTACCAACCACATTTACTTTTACAGATATTGCTGGATTAGTAAAAGGAGCATCTAAAGGTGAAGGTCTTGGAAACAAATTTTTAGAAAACATTAAAAACACTGATGCAATTTGCCACGTTGTTAGATGTTTTGATGATTCATCCATTACTCATGTTGAAACAACAATTAATCCTGTAAGAGATGCAGAAATCATTAATCTAGAACTTATATTAAAAGATGAAGATGTTATTCAAAAAGTTTTATATAAAATTGAAAAGAAAGCTTTTGTAACTAATGATAGCAGTCTTAGAAAAGAAGTGGCAACATTTAAAAAAGTTTTAAATCATTTAAAAGAAGGAAAATTAATTAATTCACTTCTACTAGAAACAGATGAACTAAAATATATTAAACCATTAAACTTAATTACAATTAAACCAATGCTTTATGTAGCTAATGTAGCAGAAGAGCATTTAGTTAATCCTTCATCAAATAAGCATTACCAAAAATTAAAAGAATTTGCCAAAGAAAACAACTCAGCTATTATTTCTATTTCTGCTAAAATTGAATCAGAAATTGCTATTTTACATGATGAAGATAGAAAATTATTCATGGAAGATTTAGGAATTAGTGAGTCTGGACTAGATAAATTAATTAAAACTTCATATTCGCTTCTTGATTTACAAACGTTTTTTACCGCAGGCAAAAAAGAAGTAAGAGCCTGAACATTTAGAAAGGGATATTTTGCTCCTCAGTGTGCTGGAGTTATTCATACTGATTTTGAAAAAGGATTTATTAGAGCAGAAGTCATGAAATATAGTGACTTTGTTGAATTAGGAAGTGAACAAGCAGTTAAAGATGCTGGTAAGTGATCTTCTGAAGGTAAAGATTACTTAATGCAAGATGGAGATATTGTCTTATTTAGATTCAATATTTAAAAATATTTTATTTATATTGATAAAAATTTTATTTAATAGTATAAATATAAAAGTAAAATAAAAAAATGAAAAATTCAAATATTAAAAAATATATTATTATCTTTATATCTATGATTGCCTTATTAGTTGCAACTATTTTTTCTATACCAAAATCTACAAAAGAAAAGGCAATTAAATTTAAAAATGATTCCAATATTGAAACTAAACTTATTTCAGAAGTGTTTAGTCTAGTTGAAAAACAATTACCAAATTATCAAGATTTAGGCTTTGTAAAAATTAAAAACAAAATTAAAAACTCCAAAACAAAGGATAATTATTCCATGGAATATATTTTTGATTCTGATACTAGTGGAAGTTTTTATATTACTGCAGATAAATCTAAAACTTCAGAATTTGAAAAAGTATGGCAATTGTCATATTTAACTATGTATCATTTAATTTATAAAATAGATATAGGATGAGGATGAAGTAATCTAGAGTTAGAAAATGTAGGAAGCGATTTTACCAAAACTGATGAAGTAGCTGCCTATGCTTATGCTTTGTATATTCAGGATTTATTTTTTAAATCTAAAACTTATTTAAATTATAAAATAGAATCATTAGAAAATAACAGCAATCCAGATTCAAAATTTAAAAAAGAAATAATGAAAAAATATTTAGATTTAAAAAATGGTTTAAAATTAGAAATGTTCATTAAAGATATAAAAAAATCAATTTTATTTGAGAAATCTATTGTAGATTCTGCAGAAAAATTAACAGAAAAATTAAAAAAACATATTTAGATTTAAAAAATGTTTTAGAATTAGAAAAATTAATTAAGTACATAAGAAAAATATAAAATAAAAAAAGTAAGAACTTGAAAATTTAGAAAGGAATATTTTGCTCTTTCAGTGTGCAAAAGTTATTCACACTATTTTGAAACAGTATTTATTATGGCAGAAGTTATTAAATATAATGACTTTGTTTAATTAGCAAGTGAACAAACAGTTAAAAATGTTGGTAAGTTATCTTTTAATGCAAGATAAAGATATTGTCTTATTTAAATTCAATATTAAAAATATTTTATTTATATTGATAAAAATTTTATTTAATAGCATAAATATATGGTAAGATAAAAAAGGGAAAAAATAAAACAAATGAAAAATTCAAATATTAAAAAATATATTATTATCTTTATATCTATGATTGCCTTATTAATTACAACTATTTCTTTTATGCCAAAATCTACAAAAGGAAAGGCAATTAAATTTAAAAATGATTCCCATATTGAAACTAAACTTATTTCAGAAGTGTTTAATTTAGTTGAAAAACAATTACCAAATCATCAAGATTTAGGCTTCATAAACATTAAAAATGAAATTAAAAACTCCAAAACAGGAAAAAGTAGCACAAGTTATACTGTTGATTCTGATACTAGTGGAAGTTTTCATATTATTGAGCAAGATTCTAAATTTCAAAATGTATTACAACTATCAAATTTAACTATGTATCATTTAATTTATAAAATTAAGTTAGAAAATTCAGGAGAAAATTTCTCCCAAGCTCATCAGCGAGCTGCTTATGCTTATTCTTTGTATATTCTGGATTTATTTTTTAAATCTAAAACTTATTTAAATTATCAAATACAATCGTTAGAAAGTGACGACCACATATATTCAAAATTTAAAGAAGAAATAATGAAAAAATATTTAGATTTAAAAAATGGTTTAGAATTAGAAAAATTCATTAAAAATATAGAATAAAATAAAAAATAAAGGCTTTAACATTTAGAAAGAGATATTTTGTTTTTTCAGTGTGCAGGAGTTATTCACACTATTTTGAAAAGGCATTTATTATAGCAGAAGTAATGAAATATAATGACTTTGTTTAATTAGCAAGTGAACAAACAGTTAAAAATGCTGGTAAGCGATCTTTTAATGCAAGATAAAGATATTGTCTTATTTAAATCCAACATTAAAAAATATTTTTATTTATATTGATAAAAATTTTATTTAATAATATAAATATATGGTAAGATAAAAAAGAGAAAAAATAAAACAAATGAAAAATTCAAATATTAAAAAATATATTATTATCTTTATATCTATGATTGCCTTATTAGTTGCAACTATTTCTTTTATGCCAAAATTTACAAAAGGAAAAGCAATTAAATTTAAAAATGATTCCCATATTGAAACTAAACTTATTTCAGAAGTGTTTAGTTTAGCTGAAAAACAATTACCAAATCATCAAGATTTAGGCTTCATAAACATCAAAAATAAAAATAAAAACTCCAAAACAGGAAAAAATTACACTAGTTACACTATTGATTCTGATACTAGTGGAAGTTTTCATCTTGTTGAGCGAAATTCTAAATTTTTAAATGTATGGCAATTATCATATTTAACTATGTATCATTTAATTTATAAAATTAAGTTAGAAAATTCAGGAGAAACTTTCTCCCAAGCTCATGAGCGAGCTGCTTATGCTTATTCTTTGTATATTCAGGATTTATTTTTTAAATCTAAAAATTATTTAAATCTAAAAATACAATCGTTAGAAAGTGATGACAACATACATTCAAAATTTAAAGAAGAAATAATGAAAAAATATTTAGATTTAAAAAATGGTTTAGAATTAGAAAAATTCATTAAAAATATAGAATAAAATAAAAAATAAAGGCTTTAACATTTAGAAAGAGATATTTTGTTTTTTCAGTGTGCAGGAGTTATTCACACTATTTTGAAAAGGTATTTATTATAGCAGAAGTAATGAAATATAATGACTTTGTTTAATTAGCAAGTGAACAAACAGTTAAAAATGCTGGTAAGTGATCTTTTAATGCAAGATATAGATATCGTCTTATTTAAACTAAAGAAAAAATAATTAAATCAAATTTCTACTTTGGTAGATTTTTTAATGCCCTAATATATGTTAAAATATATAAGAAAAGAGGGCATTATGTATCTAATTGGGCAATCACATGATTTACATCAACTAGTGCCAGGTAGAAGATTAATTCTAGGTGGAGTAGAAATTAAAGAAAACGTTGGACTTATTGGAGAAAGTGATGCTGACGTTTTACTTCATGCCATTATTGAAGCAATATTTGGTTCAATTAATGAAGGAGACCTAGGAACTCACTTTGCAAAAGAATATATTTATTGACCTAACAGTGATTCTCAAGAACTCCTTGCTTATGCAATAGATTTACTTAATAAAAGAGGATATGAAGTTGTAAATATTGACTCACTAATAATATGCCAAAACATTATAATAAGACCTCATAGACTTATGATGCAAGAAAATATTTCTAAGATTACTAATTGCTTGCGAGTAAATGTTAAAGCTACAACAAATGAATTACAAGATGCTATTGGTAAAGGCAAAGCAATTGCTGCACAAGCAATTGTGCAAGTTAAAGAAAAAGAAAACTTTGTTGATCAAATTAAATTAGCTGTAAAAGAAGCTGGCATTGGAAGTTGCAAAAATAAAAAAGATAAAATTAAGGTCGATATAATAGATAAAGAAGTATTTGTATGCACAGGGTGCAGTGCACTTGTACAAAACTGTATTAATAAAAAGGAATTATAAATGAAACTAATTATTGGACTAGGAAATCCAGGAGATAAATTTAATAACACAAGACATAATATTGGTTTTGAATCATTAGATTTATTTGCTCAAAAAAATAATATTAAATTTTTAAAAAAACATAAATCATTTTTTTATAAAAGTAATGGTTTCATACTACTTAAACCACAAACATTTATGAACCTTTCTGGTGATGCAGTAGCAGAAGTGGTCAAGTTTTACAAAATTAAGCTAGAAGATATTTTAATTGTTTATGATGATGTTTCATTAGAGTTTGGAAAAATTAGAACAAAGTTTAGTGGATCATCAGGTGGACAAAACGGAGTTAAGGATATTATTATAAAATTGGGAACTGACCAATTTTGAAGAACAAAGCTTGGTGTAGGATTTGATAAAAGATATGAACTTTCAAAATGAGTTCTTTCTAAATTTAAAAAAGATGAATTAGATACAAAAAATGAAATTTTAGAATCAGCTTGTACAATTATTGATCTTTTTATTAAAGAAGATACATTAGAAATTATGAATAGGTTTAACTAATGGATATTATTAAAAAAATAAAAAGGCAATTACCTAGTAAAGACACAAAGATAATTATCGGTGTTTCTGGTGGTGTTGATTCTATGGTGCTACTAGATGTTTTATATAAAGTTGGATATTTTATAGAAGTAGTACATGTTAATTACAACATCAGAAAAAACTCAGACCAAGATTATAAGTTAATTGAAGATTATTGTAAACCTAAAAATATTAAAGTTCATTATAAAAGTATAGTAAAGCCAATATCAGGTAATATTCAAAATGAAGCTAGAAGAGAAAGATTTAAATTTTACAAAGAGATTTCCAGAGCTACTGGTATTAATGTTATAATGCTTGGACATCACCAAGATGATCATTTAGAAACATATCTACTACAAAAAGAAAGAAATATTGTGGTTCAACATTACGGACTTCAATATATAAGAGAAGTTTTAGCAATGACAGTTATAAGGCCGATGTTAAATGTTTCAAAAAAAGATATTTTAAAATATGCTAAAATTAATGATGTTAAATGAAATGAAGATGAAACAAATAGCAAAAACATTTACAAAAGAAACTTTATTAGAAACAACATTTTATCTAACATTTCATGGTTAAAAAAGAAATCAATCTTATTAGAAATAGAAGCACAAAACAAAAAAAGTAAAGCACTATTTAAAGTTTGTGAAAAACTTAATGACGAGTTAATTTTTCATAATAAGATTTCAGATGAAGTATTTAATTTGCCAAAAATGCAAATAACCATTATAATTTATTCGTATTTGAAAGAAAATAGATACCCGGTTTCAAGAATTAATAAAAAAATTATTGGGGAAATTATTAGTTTTAACAAGAAAACTAAAAAGCCAATTGCTTATCTTGATTTGGCCAATAATTTTAGATTAAAAAAAGACCATAATTATTACTACATTACTAAGGAGAAAAAATAATGCAAAGAAAAAGAAGCTTAATGCCACTAGTGACATTTTTAATGTTTCTATCTTTAGGTTTATATTTGACAAGATTAAATACTACTGTTGTTAAATATAACCAATCACAATTTGAAAAAACTATTGCAGAAACATCAGAAAATAAATTTAAGGATATAACAATTATTCCTAAAGATAAACTTATTAAAGTTACAGGGAAAATCATCCAAGATGGGAAATGAGTTGATTTTGCAACTACTTATCCAAATACAGAAGCAAACTACAATAAATTAGTTACTCAACTAAACAAAAAAGTTGATAGCGCAGCTTCAGGTGTGGTTATCGAAGAACCAAATGATAGAAACTGAACAGGAATTTTAATACAAGCACTTATCTTTCTACTACCCGCTTTATTAATTATTAGGTTCTTATCTAAAAATGGACCTAACAAAGGTATTGAGTTTGGAAAATCTAAAGCTAAACTGCAACAAGGTGAAGAATCAACATTTGCTGATGTTGCTGGAGCCAAAGAAGAAAAAGAAGAACTTGCAGAACTAGTTGACTTCTTAAAACAAAAAGGAAAATATGTAGAAGCAGGAGCCAGAGTTCCAAAAGGTGTTCTTCTTGTAGGTCCTCCAGGTACTGGTAAAACACTTCTTGCTAAAGCAGTTGCTGGAGAAGCAAAAGTTCCATTTTACTCAATCTCAGGTTCAGACTTTGTTGAGATGTTTGTCGGGGTTGGTGCATCTAGAGTTAGAAGTATGTTTAAAGAAGCTAAGAAAAACTCTCCTTGCATTATCTTCATTGATGAAATTGATGCAGTTGGTAGACACCGTGGATCAGGTATGGGTGGAGGACACGATGAACGTGAACAAACACTTAACCAACTTCTAGTAGAAATGGACGGGTTTGCTAAAAACTCAGGAATAATAATTATTGCGGCAACTAACCGTGAAGATGTTCTAGACCCAGCTCTACTAAGACCAGGTAGATTTGATAGAAAAATTACTGTACACCTACCAGATGTTATTGCTAGAGAAGAAATTCTAAAAGTTCATTCAAAAAACAAAAAGATTTCTACAGAAGTTAATTTTAATTTCATTGCTAGAAGAACTCCAGGATTCTCTGGCGCTGATTTAGAAAATACTCTAAATGAGGCAGCATTACTATCTGTTAGAGATAAAACATCTAAGATTTCTGCAAAACATATCGATGAAGCTATCGATAGAGTTATTGGAGGACCTGCTAAACTTTCTAAGAAAAGAAATGAAAAAGCACAAAGACTTGTAGCTTACCACGAAGCAGGACATGCCATTATCGGTCTTAAACTTGCAGATGCAGAAATTGTTCAAAAAGTTACAATTATTCCTAGAGGAGCAGCAGGTGGATACGTGCTGATGACTCCTAAAGAAGAATCATTTATTCAAACTAAACAACAACTAAAACACAAAATTGCTTCATATCTTGGTGGTAGAATTTCTGAAGAAATCCATTTTGGTAAAGAACACATTACAACTGGTGCATCTGATGACTTGAAAAAAGCTACAGCTATTGCCAGAAGAATGGTAACAGAATTTGGAATGTCAGAAAAAGTCGGGCCACTACAAATTGAATCTTCTGCAGGACCAGTATTTGTTGGTATGCAGCCACAACACTCAGAAAATAAATTTGGTGGAGAAGTTGGTAAACTAATTGACCAAGAAATCAATGCATTAATTAGAGAAGGTGAAAAGGCAGCTCATAAAATTATTAGTAAGCATAAAGATAAAGTAAAAGAAATTGCTGAAGCACTTCTAAAATATGAAACTCTTACAGCAGAGATGATTGAAAACATTGACAAACATGGTGATCCATTTTACAAAGCTCCTGCCAAGGAAATAGTTGGAACTCCAACATCAAAACCTGCTTCTAAAAAAGAAGTTGAAAAGAAATTTGATAAAGAAAAACAACAAACATTAGATTTATAATACATTAAAGAACATGTAATGTTCTTTTTTTGTTTTGCAAATTTTTATATAATTTTTAAAAATTTAAACTCATTTTATAAGTTAAAAATGATAAAATAATTAAGTATAAATGTAATAAAGTACTATTGCAAATAAAATAGTGGAGCAGTGTAGTTGCAACGAAGCTATGGAGAGGCAGTAGAACGGAATTTCTTAGAGGTTCACTACACTTCCTAAGGAATGGATCAAAAAATGGATGAATTTTGGTCTCTTTACACAAAGAACAAATCATTAACAATGATGTTTTATTATGTTTGTACAACATGATAGGAAATAAAATGAAAAAAAGAATACTACTTACGCCAGGCCCGGCAAGTGTTCCTTCTAACATTGCTAAAGCATCATTGAAACAACTTATCCACCACCGTGGAGAAGAGCACAAGAAGCTTTACAGTTTTTGTAGAAATGAAATTCTTGATTTAATAAAATCTAAAGACGATTATTTAGCTATAATTCCTTCAACAGGAACAGGAGCATTACAAATGATTGTTTCTAGTCTTTTTTCTGCAGGCCAAGAAGTAATACTTATTAGTATTGGTTTTTTTGGAGATTATTGAGCAAATATTTTAAAAAAACATAAAGTAAAAGTTCATTCTATTAATTATAAACGTGGCCACACTTATAAAATTGAAGATGTAGAAAAAGCTTTGATAAAACATAAAAAAGCAAAAGCAATTTTTGTTACTCATAGTGAAACATCATCTGGAATTTTAAATAAACTACAACCACTTGGTAAATTAACTAAAAAACATAAAAAATTATTATGTGTTGATTCAATTAGTGGATTAATTATGAATGAATTTGAATTTAGTAAATGAAATATTGATGCTGTGGCTTTTGCTTCTCAAAAAGGTTTTATGATGAATCCAGGACTTGCATTTTGTGCAATGAGTAAAAAAGCTGTAGCAATTGCTAAAAAAACTACAAACACAAACTACTATTTAGATTTTCTTAACTATGATAAGTTTGCAAAAGAAGCATCTATGGTTCCAGCTACTGCACCTGTTTCATTATTTTTTGAACTAGAAGAAGCTCTTAAAACTATTAAAAAAATATCCCTTTCAAAACTACAGGACGAAAAATATGAAAACAGAATCAAAGTTCAAGAAGGTTTAAAAAAGCTAGGTTTTACAATGTTTGCAGATCCTAAATACCAAGGTAATTCAACTTTGGCGTTTTATCATGAAGATATAAAAGATAATACTAATTATCTTGAATATCTAAAAAAAAGAGGTATCCAGATTGCTCCAGGAATACCACCTATCAAAAAACAATATATGAGAATAGGTTTTCTTACATTAGTAAAACCAATTCACATTAAAAAATTATTATGATTATCAAAAAAATATTTAAAAAAATATAAAGGTTAAATTAAATTATGTTACAAACTAAATACTATTACAATGAACGTGCAGTTTTAATGAACTTTTCAAAAGATTACTGTAAGTCATCTTCAGAAGTTATTGCTTCTGAAACTTTTGAAAGACTCTTATCTGCTTTTCTATTAAGATATATTAAAGACCACCCACAACAAGGAGGATACATTACAGAACACCTTGGTAGCAAACCAACGGCTGCAATGATTTCACTTCTTAAAAAACTTCTAGTTTTTAAACCAGAAGAACTAGAAGGTAAAGAAAAAGCTATGGTTGAAAAAAAAGAAGAATTTATTAAATTTATTGAAGACTTCTACCATTTCTGAAGAAGATTAGAAAGATATACAGTTGTAAACTCAGAGCACAAGAAGTCTTCAACGTCACAATCTTTCATTACTTGAAATGATGCTTTCCAAAGACTTATTTTAAAAACATACAGAAAAATTGAAGAACACGTTATGGGGGTTAACCATAACGTGTATAGACAACTTATTGTTGGTCCAAACGCAGCTGTTGAAATTGCTGAATATAAAGTTAAAGGACTTCCTGCAAAATGAGCACACCTAAACACTGTGCCAATGATTAAACAGATGGTTCTTTGACCACCATTTATTACATATCCAAGAAGAAACAAAAGAACTGGTATGTTTCAACCTATTACTAATGATCCTATAAAAGATATTAGTCTTGATCCAGAGCAATACATGATGTTACCAATTAAAGTTGGTAAATATCTTTGCTTTGTTTACTTCAATATTGACTTTATATCATTAGGTTTATCATTAATGAACTTATTTGAAGTAGCAAGAGAAGGTGAATATGATAAACAACCAGATATGATCTATGTATTTGGTCACCCCAATGGTTCTCAAGATAAAACAACTGATTACTACATTGATCAAGAAACAAAAATTGCTGTTGGTTACGCTAACCATACTGATGAAATTGATTACTTTGGATTCTTGAAAAAAATGATTCTTACATTATCAAATGTTAAGATGATGATTCAAAAACAATACTTACCACTTCATGCATCAGCTGTTAACTTAAAACTTAAAAACTTAGATAGAGATTACAACATTGTAATCATCGGGGACTCAGGTGCTGGTAAATCAGAATCATTAGAAGGGTTTAGAGTTATAGCAGATGATTACATTGATGAAATGACAATCATCTATGATGACATGGGATACTTCTTCTTTGATGATAAATCAGGTAAGTTGATGACATCAGGTACTGAAACAGGAGCTTTTGTTAGAGTTGATGACCTTGAAAAAGGATACCCATATGAAGAAATTGATAGATGTGTTTTTATGAACCCACAAGCCGAAGTTAACGCTAGAATGGTTATTCCAGTGTCAACCTATGAACAAATTTCTGCCGATTATGAAGTTGATCTAATTCTTTATGCAAACAATTATGAAAAAGGTGAAGCAATTGTTGATATTGAAACAGTTGAAGAAGCTATTAATGTCTTTAGAAATGCTAAAAGAGCTGCTAAAGGAACAACAGATGAAAAAGGTATTGTTGAGACTTACTTTGCTAATATGTTTGGTCCAGCTCAACATAAAGATATCTGTGATCCACTAATAAAAGAATATTTTGACAAAATTTATTCACAAGGCATTAGAGTTGCTCAAATTAGAACCCAACTAGGAATTCCAGGAATGGCTATGGAAGGCCCAAAAATTGCTGGTAAATATTTATTTAATCAACTTCTTGAACTAGACAAGTCAGGTAAATAATAATTATAAATAACTCTAAATGAGTATTTATAAGGTGTATAATATTGATATTAGGATAAATAACTATGAAACAATTTAATAAAATCAAAAAAAGATCAAAAAAAATATTTTTAGAACAAAAAAAACCATTATCGTACATAAATAATGAAAAAGATTTTTCAGATTTAGCTAAGGATCCCTATAGTAAACTAAAGCAATTAGTTGGAGCAAATTGTTTCGGGAATCGTGATTTAAATAAAAAAGTACATTTTGTAAAGAAAAACGCAATTAAGAACACATTGTTTTTCCCCCAACCTGATGAATTAATTGAAATCCAACATTTTTTTAAAGTTTATGAATCATTAGGATTAATGGGCACAAACTCTCTAGGTTTACAAAATGATTTTGGCCCAAGCCGCATATTAACATATTATAATGATAACAAAAAAGAAGGCCTGGCAAGTTTAGTAACAATTTTGAAAAAATTTGAAGAAGCAATTGGTAAGACATTTACCAAAAAAGAATTATCTGATTATTTTAAACAAGATATAGCAATATTTATTAATGAATTTAATATATTTTATTACCAGAATAATACCCTAAGAAAACAGTCGAGCTCATTAATAGATTATCTTAAAAAACATAAAGAATATGGGTGGGCTGTTTTACTTTTAAATAGAATTGGGAGGCTTGACCATACTTTTAATAAAAAAATTGATCAAAGTAAGTACATACAATTACTTTTTAGTGATTTAAATATTGACAATATTGAAGATCTTAAAAAATTTTATAATTCTTCCAAAGAAGCAGATTTAGATAATAATCATATTAAAAAAGTACTTTTTTACAGGTATTTTAGAAATGTAAAAAATTTCGAAAGTAAAATAACCATTAATCAAGTCAAACAATATATTAATCAAATTACAACATATGATAATCATTCTAGAGCATTAAAAGCTATTCAAAAAGAAATTGAAGAAATTACAATATTTAAACTTGCCGACTCTCATATTAATAATAAAAATTTAAAATTTTTAGAATCATTAAATTGTGCGGAATTCAAAGACATGAATCAACTCCTAAAACTAGCTATAAATGATTTTGAACATGATAATTGAGAGTACTTTTTAGACCACAATATAGAAGAAACGAAAGAAAAAACAGAGAAACGTGTATTAAACTTAAATGAAAATCTGATATTTATTGAATTTGAAATTAATGACCAAGAAAAAACATATGGTGAGCAGAGCGCAAAAAAGAAAGATAGATCAAAAAGGGATAAAATCAAAACAGCAGAAAAACAAATTGACCATGGAGATGAAGCTCAAGAACTCATTTATAAATATGAATATAATAAACTTAGTAAATCTTCAAAACCAGAATTAGCAAAAAAAATAGAACGAACATGAGAATTAAATGCAGGCGCTGGGTATGATATAATAACATATATGAAAAAACCTGCTGGTAATTTTGTGAAGCAAAAAATTGAAATAAAAAGTGTAGAAAATGTAAATAAGTTCGAATTTTTTTTAAGTTCAAAACAACGCAAAGTTTTGAAAAGAGGAGAGTCTATAATCTACATTGTTAATTTAAAAAAAAATGAATGCATCATCTTGGAAAAAAAACACTTGGAAACTTTAGAGGAGAAGAATAGGGTTAAACCATATTCATATTATGTCACAAATTCTTAATACAATAATAAAATCACCTTTAAAATACACAGGAAATAAAGATATTTTTCTAAAATTTTTCATAGAAGAAATATTTCATAAAAATATCTCTGTTTTTTGTTATGTATTTGCAGGGGAGGATCTGTTTGAATGAATGCAGTCGCTAATAGTAAAATTGCCAATGGATCTCAATACAAATATTGTCAATATTCAGAAATTATTATTTAAAGGGTCTAAAACCAAAAAAAATAATAGAAAAAGTAAAAAAATATAAACCTAATCATAATCTTACATTTGATGTCCTAAAAAGAGAAGATTATAATGAAAAAAGCAAAGAACAAAAATCAAAAGGAGACTGATTTTACTATGCTACATTTATGTGCAAACAAAAGATGGGGATCGAACTAAAAATAACTCTACTCCGACAAAATTTTTGCAAACAATCAGGTATTATAAGTAAAAAACCTGATATAATGAATTATATAAACATAGACTAAAAAATTTTAAAACTAATACGGAATATTAATTAAAAAACAGCCTTGCTAAATAGCAAAAC
This sequence comes from Mycoplasmatales bacterium, assembly GCA_965214965.1. Lineage (GTDB taxonomy): Bacteria > Bacillota_I > Bacilli_A > CBDATW01 > CBDATW01 > CBDATW01. The sequence continues at coordinate 67,785 of OZ244030.1, read as the reverse complement.
TGTTTTTATTATACTTATGACAAGAGTATTTATGAAAAAAATCCAAGTAATGGAATTTATAACCTTATTACAAATATTGTCAAGGTATTGTCAATAAATATTAAAAACATTGACAATAACCTGACATTATATTAAAATTTAATAAGGAGAATTGTATGAAAATTAAACTTGGAGATTTATTATTTACTATAGAAACAGATAAGATTAATGATCCTGTTTCATTTTCAGCAGAAATTAATCATATTTTAGAAAGATATTACCAAGCCCATAACTTTTATAGAGGAATGGAAATTAAAGATAATCTAGATATAGAAAGCGAAGGATCATCTAAAAAGATTGTAGATGAGATACTTTCAAATAGAAGAGTACCAGAAACTGATAATGAACAATTACTTTCTAATCTATATTCAATTTACAATATTACTGATAAAAATAAAGATATTACAAAAGATAATATCAAAATATTGTATGATCTGATGTGAATGTCTATTAAGAATAAAAAAAATAAACTTGATAATCATGAAAATTATTGAAGAAAAGAAGATGGCCAAATTACTAGAACAACCAAAAACCCTTTTCTTACGCTTGATCCAAAATATTTAGATTCAACAATGGATAGCTTGATTACATTTATACAAAGTAATGAATTAACACATAATGATCGTTTAAAATCAATCATTATAATGTTTTGATTTGTGTATGCTCATCCTTACTATGATTACAATGGTAAAATGTCTAGAATCTTAGCAGGGTGATATCTTAAAACAAAAGAAAGGTATCTAGATTCAATGGTATTTTCTCTTGTTTTTAAAGTTATGCGTTCATCTTATATTGATTACTTAACAAAAATAAGAGAAAGTGTTGAAAGGGGAACAAAAGAATTTGATATTACTAACATTATTGCAAAGTGATTTGATTGAGTTTCTTGCGCAATAGATGGATTAATATCATTTATTGGAATCCAAATTAACAATGGCCTTTCTTTATCAGATAAAAAAACTGCTATTTATCTAGCTATATACATTAAGTCTAACTTTAGTAAACAAAAAGAATTTACAGCTAAAGATATTGAAGAGATCTTAAAATTAAAGTATTCAAGACAAAATTTACATAGTACATTAGATAAAATGGCTAGTGATGAATTAATCATTAAAAGAAAACAAGCCAAAAGCCCAGTATTTAGCGTTATCAAATAGAATAAGTTTTACTGTAAAATTAAAAAATGCAAAAAATTTAACGCTCTAACTTACATAATAAAAAAAGAAGCAATTAAATATATTGATATATACTAAAAACCTTCAAGACATATCTATTATTAATTAAACAACAGTGTTGTTAGTTAGTAAGGTTCCTTTATTATTTACCTGCTCAAACTTATTAACAAATCCCAAAAGATTATGAAGTTGACCTAATTCTTTATGCAAAATTATGAAGAATGAGATCTTATTATTAATATTTTAATAGTGATGCAAGCTATCAATATCTTTAGAAATGATAAAAAAAACTGCTAAAGAGACTACATATGAAAAAGCAATTGTTAAAACATAATTTTCTAACATGTTTGGCAGATTGATATGAAGGCATATGTTACCAATTGATTAAAATACTTTTAACACACACACACACATATATATATATATAAAGAATTACAGTTGCTCAAATTAAAAATCAACTTGGAATTACATAATGGCAATTTAAGGGCAAAGAATTACTGATTAAATATCCATTTAAGAAACTTCTAGAAAAACAAGTAAATAATATTAGTACAAACAGCTTTCTAGGTTGTTTAATTATGGTAAAATTATATTACTAAGGATTAATTATGACAAAAAAAGATCAATTAATAAAACAAATAGAAAATTTTGAAACCAAATATTTTAATGATGACCAAAAAACAATAGCTATTAATATTCTTAAAAATGCTGCAGAAGGCGATGAACAAGCAATTGCTGATTTTATTTTTATGAAAAGAAGAACGGGCTTTGCTTTTGACTATTCACCAGAGATAGCCAAAGGAAGATTAATAACTCTTAAAGAAGATAAAAAAAGACGAATAAATGTTTCAGATAAAATTGAAAACAATGAAAATAAATTAATCATTGGAGATAATTATAATGCATTAAAAGCATTACTGCTAACTCACAAAGGTAAAATAGATGTTATTTATATAGACCCTCCTTATAATACTGAATCCGCCAAGAAAGATGGTAACCAATCCTCAAAACAAGGTACTTCATCTAAGTTTGATTATAAAGACAAATTTGGTAGAGGAGGTTGATTAAATATGATGAAAAACCGATTATCTCTAGCAAAAAACCTACTTTCTCAAGATGGATTAATTTTTGTGTCAATTGATGATCATGAACAAGCATACCTGAAGGTATTGATGGATGATATTTTTGGAGAACAAAATTTTGTTACAAATATTAATTGATACAATAAAAAAGAAGGAAGATCACTTGGCAATAATCTCTTTTCTTCCACATATGAATATATACTATTATACTGCAAAAATAAAGATATGGCACTTACAAATTATATTGTCGAAGAATCCCAAAATGAGCTAGACAAATATATTTATCAAGACAGCTTTGGAAACTACAAAAAAGGCAAACCATTATTCAATGATGACCCTTACAAATTTAACGAAAAAACAAGAAAAAATCTCGCATATAGAATTTGAGTTTCTGATAAAGGAGAAATATCACTAAAAGAAAAAAAGGATTTTATAGAAATACACCCACCGTACATAGATAATTTAAGAGGATGCTGAACATGGTCAAAGGAAAAATTAAAAAAAGATATTCAATTTTTGCAAGTATTTAAATATAAATCGTCATATATGATATTTAAAAAATCTTACTTAAATGGAGATGGTAAAAAACTTGTCTCACCTAAAAATTCAATAACGTATAATTACCAAGATGATTCAAATGTTTTTAATTGTAGAAATACTGGGAAAAAAGATTTAAAGCAAATTCTTAATAATTCAAAATTTGGCACACCAAAACCAGTAGCATTAATACAATGATTATTTGACAGATCTATCCATCAAGACGGATTATTTTTAGATTTTTTTGCAGGTTCGGGCACATCAGCACAAGCAGTTTTACAATTAAATAGAGAAGACAATGGCAATAGAAGGTTTATTATTTGCACAAATAATGAAAATAATATTGCCACAGAAGTTACATATGAAAGGCTTTACAGAATAATTGAGGGAAAATCCACTATAGGCAAAAAAGATTTTGTTTGATTAAATAAAAATAAATCATACAAAAATGCTAAACTCCGAGTTATAAATATAGACGATTCATTAAAGGTAGACCTTGAAACAGACATTAATGATAAAATATATGATTCATGTCTTAAAGGATTAAAATTATTAGATGGTAACTATAATAAAAAAAATCTTAATTTATTTTATGATTTAGCAGCATTAAATCCTTTAGAAAATGAAGATGATAAATTTTAAAAGTAATACACACTATGCAATTAACAAATTCACAACAAACAACAGTACAAAAACTATTCAAGGCATTTATTAACAAAGATAGACATTCTTTTGCCACATTAAAAGCACCTACAGGTTCAGGAAAAACTTTTATCTCCTCTGAGTTAGTTTCTAGAATACTTGAATATCAAAACTCAAGAGATAGAAAAACAGTTGTAGTAGTTGCAACTGTTTCTAACGCAGACTTGCCAAAACAAATGGCAAGAAAATTAAACAATTACATACAATATCATCAGTATCAAAATTATAGAGTCCAGCATATACATTCACCATCAAAATCAAAAAGTAATAAATCTGAAGATATTCCAGAATTTTCATTAGAAAATAATATGGTGTATGTATTCGGTACTTCTTCTTTTGGTAAAAATACATTATTTTATCAAAACAAAACACTTGAAATTTTTATAAACCAATTAAAACATTATCAGTATGATTTAATTTTTATCAGAGATGAAGCACATATTGGTAAAAAAGAATTGTCAAAAGATTTGTTAAAAAATTTTGACGAAACTATGAAAAGTGCCGCAACATTTACACTAGAAATGACCGCTACCCCTAAGTGTGATATTAACTTTGTAGAAATGACAGCAAAGGATCTTGAATTAGATAATCAGTTTCTTTTGAAAACAAAAGAAAATAAATCAAAAATTTCCGAAGATTCTACTAACGGAGAAATCATAGATGATGCAATTAAAAAATTCAAAGAAGTAAAAAAAGAATATCAAAAACTTCAAAATATAATCATTAATCCCGCTATGCTGATTCAAGTTTCTAACCAACCTAGCCTTATTATAGATCCTGAAAAGCACGAATTGTTTAATAAAGGGTTGGAAATGTTAGAATCTAAGTTAAAAAAGGCAGGATTAATATATTTAAAGTATTTAGAAAGCAAACCAGAAGTATTTGGAGCAAATGTTGAACCTACACTTAAATATGCATCACAAATAGACTCACATATTGACGCTATTATTTTTAAAGTTGGTCCAGCTACAGGTTGAGATATACCTAGAGCAAATATGTTGTTGCAGCTAAGAAATGTTTCATCTGAAACACTAAATACACAAACTTTAGGAAGAATAATGAGAAACCCATACCCAAGCTTAGTTAAAAATAATATAACTGATAATTATTATCTTTGATCTAATTTTCAAAAATCAACAAGGGATCAAGCAACTTATAGACTAAAAGATGAATTTAAAGATCTTGAATTACCCAGTGGATATATTGATGAAGAAAGTGTATCTTTTGTAAAGAGCAAAAAAGATTATTTAGCAGAAGCAAAAGAATATATTAAGAGCAAAGAATTTGAAATAAAATTGAAAGATACAGCCGCATTTACAAGCACTAGCATTGTTTATGATGAATATGGCACTGGTTTGGGAACTAACATTATTCCAAATCACATATATTTAAAAATTCATAACATTAAGAAGGGCCGTAAATTAGAAGAATCATTGCATATTATAGAATTAAAAGATGTGTTACATAAGGTTGCTATAAAACATAAGGTACATTTTGAAATTGCAAAATATGTACTTTTATCTCTCTCAGCAAAATTAAATGAAATTAAAAATCATGCAGCTAAATGAATGAAATTAAATGAACCATGAAAAATTAAAAAAACAAATAAATTAATACCTTACTATAGCGTATGAAAAGATAATAATAATCTAAAAAAAATTGAGACAGATTGATTTGAAAATTATGGTTATTTACAGGTGACGGGTTATGAAGATGAGCAATTTTTAGATTCTAGGCCTGAATTAGAATTTTTTAAAAGATTTAAATCCGCTCTAAAAGCTAATAAAATAAAAGAAGGAATTGAGTTTTTTGCAAAACTACCTACATTAGGATCAAAAGTATTTTTTGAGTATTACAATGAAGATTTAGGTCGTATAAGTAAATCATTTGTTGACTTTGTAGTAAAGTATAAAGGAAAAATAATATTTGTTGAAGTTAAAGGGTATGCAGAACAAGACAAAAATCCTGAAAAAACACAAATGTTATTAAGTGCTTATAAAAAATATGCATTTGCTGAAGACAACAAAAACATTGATTTTGCAGTATTCATGTATGATGGCAAAACAAAAAATACTATTTTAAGTTGCAAAATAGGTGATAAATGAATGAAAAAAACTTCATTTAATAATTTTATAAAAGATAAGTTTAAATAATAATTAAATAGCAGCCTTACTAACTAGCAAGGCTGTTTTTATTATATGTGATATAATTTATTAAAAGAGTCAAAATGAGAATTACAAAAACAATTTATTCTGACCTACTAAAAGACATCCAATATAGAAAAGGTCAATATTTTATTAGGGCAGTAGAAAATTTTTATAGTCATCTTCCAAGTACAGGGTCAGGAAAAATTACATCTGCAAAAGATAAATACCAACTTTATCGCTTAGAAGCTAATATAAGGTGGAATTTTTATAGGTATATAGAAAATATTGAAAGAATTCTAATGGCAGCATTATCTACAAAAAATACATATTTGAATAAAAACCAAATAACAAATGAAGAAAATTTTAAATTAAAATGAAAAATGTTTTTAGTTTCTGGAAAATCTGATTTTATCGACCCAAATAAAATTAATTATTTTAAATTAAAAAATAATCAAAAAATTATTGGCGGGGCAAAGCATGCCACATATTTTATGGAATATATAAAATCTTCTCAAATTTTTAATAATGAATTTGAACTAGATACAAATGATCAAAAAGTAATAAGAAAAATCAGAAATTGCATTCAACATTTTGATTTTATATTAGATAAAAATTTAAGTAAAGACATTAAAAATTTCATAAAATTGTTTAGTGATAACTTTCAACAAAGCCTATCGGTATATATACTTATAGAAATTATGAAGATTATAACTAGGTGGAATTTAAAAATAAAAATAATTGAATACATAAATAAAGAATGAGAATTATTTAATGATGAAATATCAAAAGACTTTATACAAGAAATCAAAGCAGATTATAAAGATAATAAATCAAGAATAGAACCACTAGAAAATGAAATACCTGAAAAAGATTGAGAAGATCACTGCAAATTTAAGTTAGGACTGGAAGTTGCAGAGAAATACTCCAATAAAATTAAAATTATTATTCAACAAAATACAATAGAAATTCAAAATAATAGAGATAAAAAATGAAAATAATAGATAATTTTTAAGGGTATCATTTTAATATAGAATAAATAGTATCCAACTAAACTAGCAAGTGTTTTTATTATGTGTGATATAACCTCATTAAGGCATTAAATATGAATGAAACATTATGATCAATATTATAAAGTGAACCAGTAAAACATATTTTTAATTTTACAATACCTATTTTGTTTAATAAAATTAATGGAAATATGGGTGGAAAATCTGTTAAAGAATCAGAAATACAAAACAAGCTTTTTAAAAATAATTATAAGATATATGATATATTTAAAGAAATTTTAGGAATAGAAATTAATGGAAAACCACAGAATTTGTATAAAGATTTAAATAAATCATTCTACAAAAATTTTGATGTACCACATGATTCTTTGAAAAGAGGTTTTAAAATTATATTAAACAAAAAATCAACACTTATTTCTGGAAGACAAGGTTCAGGCAAAAGTTATTATGCAAAAGCTATGATAAATTATATTGAATCTGATTCTGATTCAAACAATAAAAATTACATAACTTCTTATGTTAAAACTTGAGATTATGATTATGTAAATAATCCATTATTATTGTTTATGAAAAAAATTTGATCTTCAAATATATTGAAAGAAGAACATAATGAAATTCTTTGATTATTAATATGATCATATAAAAACGAACTTAATAAAAGTGGTTACTCCAACATATACTTATAGATCTTATTAAATTATTTTTCACAAAGTGCGAGGTGAATGAAAATAAAAAATTAATTTTATTTATTGATGAATTAGAAAGATGTGCACCTGCATTTGCATCTGAACTTTTAGAAACAATAACTACTTATACTGGTGTAGAATGCTCTATTGATAATCATACTTGTACATGAAACACTGATTCTTCAGAACTTTTTATAAATAATGTTAGTGTTGTGTATATATTTGATAAAGAATTTTTAAGTAAAGGTTTAATGAATCACTTCGGGCAATTACCCTATGATATTAATGTAAGTAATAGTTTTTTCAATAAGTATATAAAATATGAAATAGTAAAAGAAAGCATAACTTGAAAGCAACTTCATTCCAAATTCCATACACTAAAAATTTTCAAATCTAATTACAACACAACAGATGATATTGATCAGAAAGAAAGAATAACTAATAATGGGGGAATTGATTTAAGAGAAATAGAAAAATTAGCAAATAAACTTAAAAACACTCGTTTAATTCGCATAATAAATTATGATGATCTTTGAAATTTTATTACGAGAGACGAACAACGATTTGGTTTCAAATTAAAACTGTGATTAGAATCAGTACTTATTCACAAACTATCTGTTAATTTTTTAATAAGTTTTGATATAGAAATAAGAACTGATATTGATATTCCAGAACATGAAATTGCTCAAAATCATATCAATGTAATAAAATCAAAAAATATTGATTATGAAAAATTTATAACTGCATTAGAATATGTTGCTGATAATTATGATTATTTTGAAATAGAATATTGTTTAGATAATTCATCAAAATACAATAGTAAATCAACTATTGAAAGCAAATAAGGTAGAATGAATAAAATAAAAAATAAATAATAAAATATCAAAAACATTTAAACCAAATAAAAATTAATTATTAAATAGCAGTTATAATAACTAGCAAGGTTTTTATTATTTTTATATCATAACTAAAATATATAAATTAAAGTATTGACTAATTAAGTATACAGTAGTATACTAAATATATATACAAGACCATACGCTATCTTAAACATTGCGCATAGTTATAAGATAGTCAAGGGGCCAAAAGGGGAACACCCCTTTTTTATATGCACAAAATAATAATAAACACTTTTATTACTAAGCAAAACTTTGTAATTATTTGCCCACACTAATTAGATACATATATAAACTATGTCTATCTACCAATAAAACATAATAATTAATAGAAATGATTTTAAATATATATTTAGAGCTATAAAAGTAAAAATATGTATTTGTATTTAGATAAAACACATATTAAAATAAAGCTAAGTTAAACTGTTAACTTACAACATTGAGAGGAAAAATAAAAATATGTCAAATAATAGAGATACATACAGCATAGATGCAATTATATCTAATGGGATTAAAGATATAGAAAAAGCTAAAAAAATAATTGATGTAATAAATCATTCACCTGCTTACGCTGAAATTGTTCTTTATAATAAAAAAGGGCATGAAACAGCAGAATTTGATGATGAATCAACACCAGAAGAAGTTCTTGAAGGGCCTTGAATAGAAGGTGCTAAAATAATTATTTGAGGTTCAAATCGTGGTGAAGAAAAAAATGAAAAAGCTGCAAAAGACCTAATGAGATTACTTCATGACTTTAAGGCTATTAAATAATTTTTAAAAACAATATGTATGGGTATAATAGTAAGCTTTTAAGCTTGCTATTTTTAAATAATGAAATAATACTAAATAGATTAAAGAGTCTATAAAACATTTTTCCTAAAATTAAAATTTAAAGAGCAATAACAACTTTTTATTACATATGATATAATTTATATAATATGAAATTTAAAAATATTTGAAATCACATAGTAAATTTAAAATCTCCAACAGAATATATGAGTAATAAAAATTTCAAAGAAGTACTCCAAGTGTTAGGAAATCCCCAACATGAATATAAAACTATACATGTTGGTGGCACTAATGGTAAAGGAAGCACTTCTAACTTTATTTATAGTTATCTTAAAACAAAGTTTAAGACAGGGCTTTTTGTTTCACCTTGTGTTTTATTTGAAATGGAACTAGCCAGAGTAAATGATAAATTTATCACTGAGAAAAACTTCGTAAGAATTTATGAAGAAAACGAAGCTTTGATTAAAAAATATAAACTTACATTTTTTGAAGTCAAAACCTTAATTGCCTTTATTTGATTTAAAGAACAAAATGTTGATTATGCAGTAATTGAAGTAGGAATAGGTGGAGAACATGATGCAACTAATACTTTAAATCCAGAAGCTTGCATTATTACTAATATTGGAGATGATCATGATCAATACCTAGGCGATAGCTTTGATGAAAAAGCTATCACAAAACTAGGTATTCAAAAACCATCAACACCACTATTTACTTCTGAACCAAGAATTAAAGAACTTTCACAATATCCTGAAAATATCATTCTTAATAAATATGAATTTAACTTTAACCACTTTTTAAAATATCAAAGACATAACTACAACATAGCTATCCAGTTACTTGTGTATCTAGGTTTTGATAAAAAAGAAGTAAGTGAAGTGGTCAAAAACACCCAACTACTACCATATCGATATCAAAAAATTAAAAATAATATATATTTTGATGCTAGCCACAATGCTCATGGTATTGAAGCATTAGTTAAATCATTACAAGATAATAAAGCATATGTCTTTATTTTATCTGCTCAAAAGCAGAAGAACTATCTTGAAATGATTAAACTATTAAAAACAAAAGGTAAAGTTTACTTAATAGACTTTAATTTTTATGATTCTAAGCTTTCATTTGATGCAAAAGCCATCTCTTTACAAACAAATACAAACTATTTAGAAGATATATCCAATCTATCTATAGATAGTAATAAAATATATATCTTTACTGGATCATTTTATTTCTTAAATTCTATACTAGATAAAGTCTAGTATAGATTTTTATAAAATAATCTAATATTAAGACTATTCCTTGATAAACAAATACAGCACTACCTAAATTATATAGAATACTTTATAATGTATATGTTAATAAAAAGATGAAACATTATTAAAGGAAATAATATGAAAAAAAATAAAATAATTCGTTCAATTACTTTAGTTGGTATGTTTTTGCCAGTTACAATGATGTTAAATTATGCACTTGTTAGTTTAACATTGCCGTTTGTTGGAAGACTTGATTTCACACACTTACCAACACTTGTTTTAGCAGTTACAGGCCATCCATGACTTGCAGCTATCAATGGTTTTTTAGGAGATGTACTTGGAGCCATGCTAAGAGGTTTTACACCATGATTACAAATATCATTTGCTAAAGGTGCTCAAGGATTAATTGCTGGATACATGTCTATTTGGTGAATTAAAAATCTAAATAAAAAAATTGATTGAAAATTTGTACTACTAGTTTTTATCCTCCTATACTTTGTAGTAGAGTTTATTGGATATGCAGAAGCATTTAGATTTTGAGCAAAAAGACCTGTAGCAGCATCTGCAGCAATTTTTTTCCCGGCAAGAGCATTAAAAATAATATTAATGTTACCATTGTGATATTATGTCATCACATATTTTGCAAATAAAAATATATAATATATAGGACTATATAAGGAGTTATTATGATTAAAGAAGCAAAACTAAGTAAAAAAGAATTTATTCTCCATGCCGAGTTTAAATCAAAAAAACAAACTAAAGATGTCATTTGTAAACAAAACTATGTTACAGAATTTATCAAAGAAAAAACTCAATACATTTTCTTAGGAGAAAAAAAGAAGTTTGATATTGAAGTATTTAAATCAATTGCAGGAATTATTATTTCATCTCCAAGAGTTCTGCAAGTTGATGTAAAAAGCTTCATTACAGATAAACTAAGTGAAGTTGAAATAGTAAGAGTACTAACAGAAGCAAAAATTCTACTTAAAGGAGATGTTTTTACTTTAAAAACTAAGAAAAAAGAAAAAGTAAAAGATACAATTCTTGTTGAATTAACTGCTGCAGGTAAAGAACAATTAAAAGTATCAAAAGAAGATGCTGAAGCTAGAAACTGAACAAGATCATTCCAGATTATGCCACCAAACAAACTAAACTCAGTTAATTTTGCAAATAAAATTAAAGCTGAATTTGCACCAATTAAAAATGTTAAGGTAAAAGTTCTTGGTAAAAAAGCAATTGAAAAAAACAAGATGGGCTTATTCCTTGGTGTTAATGCTGGATCAGCTCACGAACCAAGACTTGTTGTTTTAGAATATAAAGGAAACCCGCAATCAAAAGAAAAAACTGCATACATTGGTAAAGGTATTATGTTTGATTCAGGTGGGTACTCACTAAAACCATCAAATTACATGAAAACTATGAAGTTTGATATGTCAGGTGCTGCAGTAGTAGCAGGAGCAATGAAACTTATTGCTAAAAGAAAACCAAAATCAAACATTTCAGTTGTTATGCCATTAACTGATAATATGATTGGTTCAAAAGCTCAAACAGTTGATTCAGTCCAAACATCAATGTCAGGTAAAACAGTTGAGATCAATAACACCGACGCTGAAGGAAGGTTGGTTCTTGCTGATTCAATTACTTATGCTATTAAAAAACTTAAGGCAACTAGAATTCTTGATGTTGCTACACTAACTGGAGCAGTAGTTGTTTGTTTTGATACAACTTATTCAGCATGCTGAACAACAAATGATAATGATTGAAGCAAAATGAATGAAGCTGCAAAAGATAAAGGTGAGTTGATTTGAAGAATGCCTTTCCATAAAGATTATTTAAAAGGATTTAAAGAATCAAAAATAGCAGACTTATTAAATGCTAATTACACTTCACAAGCTGGCTCATCAGCTGCAGGTATGTTCTTGAAGGAATTTACAGAAGATGTTCCGTTTATTCACTTCGATATTGCTGGAACTGATCAAATTAAAGGCATCCCAACAGGTGTTTTAGTTAAAACACTTGCTGAATTTGCACATAAAATTAAATAAATGTTTGATATTTAATAAAAAAAAGGCTATTATGCCTTTTTTTGTTTTATCAAATATTATAAAACACCATTTATATTAAAATTAATGAAAAAATATGAAAATATTTGAAAAAATATGATAAAATAGTATTATTAGGATAAAAGATAGCAATGAACGTAAAAAGAAAGCAACAATATTTAAACTATTTTTCAGAAAATAGCACAGCAACATGAAAAGAACTTTCTAAACTTGTAAATGTTTCAGAAATTACAATTAGAAGAGATATGAAGTTATTGGAAAATAACGGTTTAGTAATAATTGGCTCTGGTGGAGTATCAAAACTTGATAGTAGAGTTGATATTGTTTTGGATTCAAGACAAAAACTTAACAGCAGTGCTAAAAATAAAATTGCTAAAAAAGCTGCTACTAAAGTTAAAGATAATGACACTATCTATATTGATGCAGGTTCAACAACAGAACTTTTACTTAAATACATTACAGCCAAAAATATTTTAGTTGTAACAAATGCTATTAATGTGGCAATAGAATCAAGTAACCATAATTTTGAAACAATTATACTTGGCGGAAAAATAAAAAACAGGACATTAGCTGCCACAGGAGAAGACTTTACTAATAAGTTAGATAATTTATATTTTGATAAATCATTTATGGGTGCAAACGGTATTAGCAAAGAAAATGGTTTATCAACACCAGATAGTAGAGAAGCTAAAATAAAAGCCAAAGTTATTAAAAGATCAAATCAAAAATTTGTATTAATTGATTCTACAAAATTTAATAAACCATCATTAGTTAAATTTGCTGATATTGATGAAGTAGAAATAATATCGGATAAAGTATTTAAAAAATAAAAAGGAGACAAAGATGATATATACTATAACCTTTAATCCTTGCCTTGATTTAAAGTTAGATGTAAAAAACTTCAAAAAAAATGTTTTAAACAGATATACAAATGAGCCTTTAACTCCTGGGGGGAAAGGAATTAACGTCTCGTTAATGCTTAAAACATTAGGAGTAGAAAATACGGCATTAGGATTTAAAGCAGGATTTACAGGAGAACACTTAGAAAAAGAATTAAATAATAAAAAAATTAAAACCTCTTTTATAAAAGTACCTGGACAAACAAGAATAAACTTTAAAATTAATGATAATGGAGAAACCCAATTAAACGGTCAAGGACCATTAATTACAAATGATAAACTTCAAAAATTAAAAAATAAAATTAACAAACTTAAATCACAAGACACACTAATAATTTCTGGATCAGTACCTTTTGGCCAAACTAATGCTTATGAAGAAATTGCTGCAATTGCTAAAAAGAAAAAACTAAAACTCATAATTGATACAAATGGAAAATCATTAAAAGAATCATTAAAATTTAAGCCCTTTCTTATTAAACCAAACAAAGAAGAAGCAGAAGAAGTATTAAAACTTAAAATTAAAACAGAAAAAGATATTATCAAAACATTATTAAAATTTAAAAAACTAGGCTCACAAAACATATTATTGTCTCTTGGCAAAGATGGCGCTTATTTATTAACAGAAGAAAATAAAATTTTTAAAGTTAGAAGTGTTAAAGGCAAAGTAATAAACACAATTGGTTCAGGAGATGCAGCCTTAGCAGGATTAATCTCAATTCTTGATAAAAAACCTGATTACAAAAAAGCAATTATTAGAGCAGTTGCTTCTGGTACAGCATCAGCATTTACAGAAAATTTAGCAGATAAAAAATCAATTATTAAAATTGAAAAACAACTTTTTGTAGAGGAGGCGATATGAAAATAATTGACTTAATAAATAATGGCTCAATTCTATTAAAAATATCTTCTTCTACAAAAGAGGAAATAATTAATGAATTAGTAACTGAATTAGTAAAAACAGGATCAGTTGAAGATAAAGAACAATTTATTATTGATATAAAAAAAAGAGAAGCACAATCATCAACCGCAATTGGCAAAGGTATAGCAATACCACATGCCAAATCAAAGGCAGTTAAAAAACCAGCAATTATATTTGCAAGAAAACGTGAAGGATTAGATTATCAATCAGTAGATGGTACACTATCAAAATTATTCTTTATGATTGCAGTACCAGATACAGAACTTGAACTACACTTACAAGCATTAGCTAAATTATGTAGAAAATTAATCTATCCTGACATAAAAAAACAATTATTAACAAAAGAAAATATTGAAGATATTAAAAATATCTTTAAAGAAATGGAATAAATTATGAAACTAATCGTAGCAGTAACAGCATGCCCAACAGGTATTGCACACACATACATGGCAGCAGAAAATCTAGAAAAAGCTGGTAAAGATGCCGGAGTTAAGGTAAAGGTTGAAACAAATGGTTCAATTGGTGTTGAAAATAAATTAACAGAAGAAGAAATTGAAAAAGCAGTAGCAGTTATTGTTGCTGCAGACACAAGAGTTGAGATGGAAAGATTTGATGGGAAGCCATTAAAAGAAATTGGAGTATCACAAGCTATTAAAGATGCTGATAAATTAATCAAAGAAGCTCTTGATGGTAAATTCAACGAATATAATGCATACTAAATTATTAACTTGGGTTGTCCACTCCCAATAAAAAAAGTTGGAGTATTAAAGATTGGAGAAATTAAAATTATGAATAAATCAAAATTTTATAGACATTTAATGTCGGGTGTTTCTGCAATGATTCCATTTGTGGTTGCCGGAGGTATTCTAATCGCCTTAGCCTTCCTATTAGACATTGGAAACGCTGCAACAGCTGGTGGATCATTTGGTTGATCAACTAAACACTCGGCATGAGTAGGAAACATGGGTAAAATTGCCTTTGGGTTCATGCTACCTATCTTGGGTGGTTTTATTGCTTATTCTATCGCCGATAGGCCAGGGTTTGTACCAGGTTTTATTGCCGGACAACTTGCATCATCAGGATATGCTGATTTAAACATTGGAGCATCAGGATTCCTAGGAGCAATCTTAGGTGGTTTCATCGCTGGTTGATTAATACTGCAACTTAAAAAAGTTTTTTCTGGACTACCAAAATCAATGGCAGGACTAAAACCAGTATTTATCTTCCCAGTAATTTCATCACTTATAATCGCAGGTATTATGTTAGCAATTAATGCAGCAGTTTCACCACTAAACGGAAGACTAACAAACTGATTAACAGCTATGAACAGCTCATCAACAACTTCCAAAATTGTTATTGGACTAATTGTTGGTGCTATGATGGCATCAGATATGGGTGGACCAATTAATAAGGCTGCATATGTAGCTGGTGTTGGATCACTTGCAGGTGGAGCAGATTCAGTTTTAATGGCATCAGTAATGGTGGCAGGTATGACTCCGCCACTAGCAACTGCACTTGCAACATTTATGTTCCCACAAAAATTTGATAAAGCGTTAAAAGATCAAGGTAAAACAAACATTGTTATGGGTCTTTCATTTATTACTGAAGGTGCAATTCCATTTGCGGCTTCAAATCCTAAAATAATCATCCCTTCATTAATGTCTGGTTCAGCTTTGGCTGGTGCAGCTTCTGCACTACTTGGGGCAGCATCTAGAGCGCCACATGGTGGTATTCTAGTGCTTCCAGCTCTAACAAAACCATTATCATTTGTTATAGCACTTGTTATTGGTACAGTTGTTTCTGGACTAATGATGGGTATGCTACTACCAAAAGTAGAAAAAAAATAAAAGTAAAATTAATATTAATAAACAGAGAGCAAATAGCTCTCTTTTTGTTTATTAATTTATAAGGTAAATCAATATGATATAATTTATATATGCTAAGGAGTTTGTTATGAAAAAGAATCAAATAATTGTTAAAGGAGCAAGAGAAAATAACTTAAAAAATATTGATATTACATTACCAAAAGACAATTTAATCGTTATGACTGGTCTTTCCGGCTCTGGTAAGTCATCACTTGCTTTTTCCACAATATATGCTGAAGGTCAACGTAGATATGTTGAATCACTTTCAGCATATGCAAGACAATTCCTTGGAAATTCAGAAAAACCAAATGTAGATTCAATTGAAGGTTTATCACCAGCAATCTCAATTGATCAAAAAACAACATCACATAACCCCAGATCAACAGTTGGTACTGTTACAGAAGTTTATGATTATATAAGATTGTTGTTTGCTAGAATTGGAGTTCCTCATTGCCCAGTGCATAAAGAACCAATTTTAGCCAAATCCATCACAGCCATTGTTAATGAAGTATTTGAAAATAAAATAGAATCAAAACTTTTAATTTTAGCACCTATTGTACAAGAGAAAAAAGGATCTCATGAAAAACTCTTAACTCATTTAAAGCAAGAAGGTTTTGTAAGAGTAAAAATTAATAATGAAATATTTAAACTAGATGAAGAAATAAAATTAGCTAAAACTAAAAAACATACAATTTCAATTGTTGTAGATAGAATTACTTTAAATGAATCAGATAGAGGAAGAATTTTTGATGCAGTTGAAATTGCAGGTAAATACTCAGATGGCTTTATTTTAATTGAAAATTTAACAACAAAAAAAGAAAAACTATTTTCACAAAACTTTTCATGTAAAGAATGCGATTTTGCTATTCCATCTCTTGAACCAAGATTATTTTCTTTTAACTCGCCAGTTGGATCATGTAACACTTGCCATGGTTTAGGTATAAAGCTTGAAGCAGACGAAAACCTACTTATTCCAGATAAAACAAAATCACTAAGACAAGGAGCTATCAAAGTTTTTAAAACAACTGCAGGCACTGATAATATTTGATGACAGATGTTTGAAATTTTATGTATCGAATATGATATTGATATGGATAAACCAGCAAGCAAACTAACAAAAAAAGAAATTAAAATCATAATGGAAGGGTCAACAGAAGAAATTTCATATCAAATTAATTCACGTTCAGGAAGCATTTTTAAAAAATATGGATTTATCGAAGGTGTTGGAGCTCAAATTGAAAGATTATTTGTTGAAACCAAATCTAAGTCTAACCGCGAATACTACAAGCAATATATGTCTGATAAAACATGTAATACATGTGAAGGTAAAAAATTAAATAAATATGCACTGTCAGTTTTAATTAATAAAAAAAATATTTCAGAAATTACTGATTTAAATATTGATGCAGCTACTGAGTTCATTTTAAATTTAAAACTTACAAAAACAGAAAGCAAAATTGCAGATCTAGTAGTTAAGGAAATAACAAATAGATTGTCATTTCTATCTGATGTGGGATTGAATTATTTAACACTTTCTAGAGGTTCATCATCTTTATCAGGAGGAGAAGCACAGCGTATTAGATTAGCTACGCAGATTGGTTCAAAACTTACAGGAGTTTTATATGTTTTAGATGAACCATCAGTTGGTCTTCACCAAAGAGATAATGCCAAACTCATTAAAACTCTTCAAAATATGAGAGATCTTGGCAATACTTTAATTGTTGTAGAGCATGATGAAGAAACTATAAGAGCCGCTGACCACATTGTTGACATTGGGCCAGCTGCTGGAGAAAATGGTGGAGAAATTACAGCTCAAGGAACACTTGATAATATTCAAAAATCTAAAAAATCTATTACTGCACAATATTTAAATAAAACAAAAGAAATAGCAATTCCAAAAACCAGAAGAAAAGGTAATGGAAAAGAAATTGTGGTTGTTGGTGCAAAACACAACAACTTAAAAAACATTACTGCTAAATTTCCATTAGGAAAATTGATTGGTGTTACTGGAGTTTCAGGTTCAGGTAAATCAACCCTTGTAAACGAAATTCTTTGAAAAGGCCTTTCAAATAATATCAACAGATCATTTATGGCTACTGGAGAACATAAACAGATAAAAGGTTTGGATAATATTGATAAAGTTATTAATATTTCTCAAGATCCAATTGGTAGAACACCAAGATCAAATCCAGCAACATATACATCTGTCTTTGACGATATTAGAGATATTTATGCTAAAACTGCAGAAGCTAAAATTAGAGGATACCAAAAAGGTAGGTTCTCGTTTAACGTTTCTGGTGGTAGATGCGAAAACTGTGAAGGAGATGGTGTAATCAAAATTGAAATGCACTTCCTTCCAAATGTCTATGTTACTTGTGAAGAATGTAATGGTAAAAGATATAATGAAGAAACATTACAAGTTAAATACAGACAAAAAACAATTGCTGACATTTTAAAGATGTCTTGTGAAACTGCACTAGAATTCTTTGAATCTAATCCAAAGATTGTTAGAAAACTTAAAACTATTTTAGATGTTGGTCTTGGATATATTAAACTTGGCCAATCTGCTACAACTCTATCAGGAGGAGAAGCTCAAAGAGTTAAGCTAGCAAAAGAACTTCAAAAGAAGGCAACTGGTAAAACAATGTATATCCTAGATGAACCAACAACCGGTTTACATACACATGATGTTGCTAAATTAATAGCAGTATTAAACAGAATTGTTGATAATGGAGATACCGTTGTAACAATTGAACACAATCTAGATGTTATCAAGGTTTGTGACCATCTTATTGACTTAGGTCCAGAAGGTGGAGAAGGCGGTGGAGAAATCTTAGTAGAAGGAACACCGGAAAAAGTAGCATCCAAGAAAGGTTCTCATACAGGAACTTTTCTTAAGGAAATGCTATAATCAAGCATAAGGAGTAATATATGAATTCAATTACATTAGACAAGATTATTGAGGAAATAAAACTAGATATTATCACAGGATCAATAAATGATGCAAAGAAGATAGGTATCAATTGTAGAGGCATCAACAAAGGTGGCCTAGAACTTACAGGATACAGTTTTGATAAAGATAAAGATAAGATAATAATTTTTGGAAGAAAAGAAACTGCTTTTATCAAGGATTCAAAAGCTGAAGATATAAAAAAAGTTCTTAAAAAAATATTTAAAGAACAAATTTCAGCAATTACTTTTGCTTCAAATGTGGAAGTTCCAAAGATAATTATTGAAGCAGCAAAGGAATGTGGTGCAGTTATTACACAATCAAAATTTGGTTATACCGATACAGGATTTCAAATTGCACAATTTCTTACTAAACAACTTTCTACAACAGATAACATGCATGCAACGTTTTTACAAATATATGGTAAAGGTGTTATTATTACTGGAGAATCAGGGATTGGTAAATCAGAAACAGCTCTAGAACTTATTAAAAATGGACACCAATTTATTGTTGACGATGGATTAATAATTAGAAGAATTGGTAATGAATTATTTGGAGAGTCACCAGATAATATAAAAAACCTCATTGAGGTTAGAGGTCTTGGTATCATGGATATTACTAAAATCTTTTCAGAATCAATTACACTTGATACTGCCAAAATCGATTACATTTTTAACTTGAAGCAATATTCAAAAGATGCTGACTTTGATAGGCTTGGCCAAAGAAATGAAAAAAAAGAAATACTAGGAATTAATGTTCCGGTAATTAATATTCCAGTTGCACTAGCTAGAAACACTTCGATGCTAATTGAAGTAGCTGTAACCAATGAAATTGTTAAAAGCAATGGGCATTGCTCACTAAGGCTTTACTTAGAAAGGACAAAAAATGCTGGGTAATCAAATTTCAATTCTTGGATTAAACATTAGTATGTACACAATAATGTTTGCTTCTGGTATTTTTTATGCAATGGAGTTTGGAAAAGCTCAACTTTCTAAAAAATACCCAAAACTAAAAAAAACAATGCTAGATGATATATCAATATTTATGCTTTTTACTGGTTTAGCAGGAGCTAGGCTATGATATGTAACTTCTAAAATCCCATATTACTCAAAAAACATTATAGAAATATTTCAACCATGAAAAGGCGGCATAGCTATTCAAGGCGGACTTATTGGTGCAATTATTGGAGCATACTTATTCTTAAAAAGAAAAAATATTAAATTAACAATAATGTCATTTCTAGAAGAAATTATGTTATTTGCACTTATTGGGCAAGCTTTCGGTAGGTGAGGTAACTTTTATAACCAAGAAGTTTATGGATTTAAAATATCAAAATCTCTAACACAAACTCTAGTTTATGTTTTAGTAACACTTCAAGCACTATTAATCATCAAAATGATTTTAAAAACTAAACTATTTGCAAAAATTAAAGCAACAAAACAAATCACAACTTTAGAATGAATTAAATTTATTGCATTAGCATTTTATTCAATTATTCTTATAAGACTATTTACAGGTTATGGCAATTCTATGGTGCAACATTTATTTATAAAAAAAGCATATAGGCTGCCTTTATTCCTAATAGAAGGTAATTTAAACATAATTGCATTTATTATTATTTGAAAACTTGCTGAAAAAAATGCAAAATTTAGCAAACTTGGAGCATACTTTATTTCTTATGGTGTAATTAGATCATCACTTGAACTACTAAGAAATGAAGCTGACATTATGAGAATTGCAAATGTACCGGTCTCATTAGTACTATCGCTAATATTTATTGCAATAGGATTTACAACCATTAAAAAAACAAAGGAAGCAAAATAATGCAAAAAACAGTTTATGATATTTTCATCATCGGAGCAGGTCCAGCAGGAATGACTGCAGCAATTTATGGATCAAGAGCCAATTATTCAACTGCCATGATTGACAAAGATGCACCAGGTGGAAAATTAATTAAGACAGCTGAAATTGAAAACTGAACAGGATTCAAAAAAGTAACAGGTCCAGATCTAGCTCTTGATATGTATGCGCACTCAACAGCATTTGGAGCTAAGCATTTATATGGAAATGTAGTAGAAATGATTGATGAGGGCAATCACAAAAGGATTATCTTAGAAGACGGCAAACAATACTTAGCAAAAGCAGTAATTATTGCCACAGGTACAAAAGAAAGAGAAATGGGAATTCCTGGAGAGAAAGAACTTTACGGAACTGGAATTTCATATTGCGCTATTTGCGATGGAGCATTTTATAAAGACAGAGAAGTTGTTGTTATTGGGGGTGGTAACTCAGCTCTTGAAGAATCAATCTATTTAACAAAATTTGCCTCCAAAGTAACAATTATTTATAGAGGAGAAGAATTTAAAAAAGCAGAAGCTACAACAGTCGATAAAGTTCATGCTAATGATAAAATAAAAATCATTCTTCAAGCAACACCAAAATCAATTGAAAAATCTGGTGAAGGAATTAAATTAACTTATACACAATCTGGAGAAGATAAAATAATCCAAGCATCATGTGTATTTCCATTTATTGGATTAATTCCAGAAACTCAATTTGTTAAAGATACATCAGTTCTTACAGAAGCTAAATATGTTGATGCTGATGAATCAACAATTACAAAAATTCCAGGGGTATTTGTATCTGGGGATGTAAGAAATAAAAAAATTAGACAAATTTCTACAGCAGTTGGAGATGGTACTGTAGCTGCACAAGAAGCAATTCACTATTTAGATAACTTAAAGTAAACATTTCATATCAAAAGTGTTATAATAGTTAATATGAAAAATACAGAAATATCTTTTACTAGAAGAGTAAAATTTGAAATAGCAAACCAAGAACTTGGTTCTAATAATGAAAGCATTGCTGAGCTCAATGCTTTTTTATCTATCAACGGTTCTTTTATTTTAAAATCAGGAAAAAAATATATTTTGGCTAATACTAATAATGAGTATACAGCCAAAAGAATATATGCAATCTTTATTGATCTCTTTGGAGAAAATATTCCAATTGATTTACAAGTTGTTCATGAAAAAGATAGTGAAAAATATCAAATTATTATTGATGAAGATTACGGATTTTCAAAGCAACTTGGTATTAATCAAAATAATAATGAAAAACTAATATCAACAGTTTTAAAAGATGACAAAGCTTTCTGCGCCTACTTTAAAGGATTATTCCTTGCATCAGGATCAATTAATAGCCCAGAAACTACTTTCTACCATTTAGAAATAGCAACAATAAAAAAAGAGAAAGCCAATTTTATTAAAAAGATTATAAATGGCTTTGGAAACTTTGAATTCAAAACTATCAAGCGTAACAACCAATGAATAATATATGTTAAAAAATCTGAACAAATTTCAGACTTTATGAAATTAATTGGTTGCGTTAATTCTCTTATAGAATTTGAAGATGTAAGAATTCTTAGGGATTTTGAAAACTCACTAAACAGAACTAACAATATGGATGTGGCAAACATTACCAAAGCAGTAAAAGCATCAGCAAAAATTATTAAAATTATTAAAACACTTCAAAAAAAATCTGATTTAGCTTTTTTAAGTGATAAAGATAAACAAATTGCAAAATTAAGAGTTGATAAACCAGAAATGAATATGAATGACTTAGCAACCCACTACAGTAAAACACATAATAGCTCAATTACAAAATCGGGAATCAACCATGTATTTAGAAAATTAAAAAAAGAATACGAAAAATATGAGGATTAAAAATGATATTAGAAAAATTTGGAAAAAGAATTAAATATTTACGTTCAAGAGTAAAGATTACACAAGAAGAACTAGCTTTTAGATGTGATCTTCATAGAAACTATGTCTCGGATGCAGAAAGAGGAAGAAGAAATGTATCGTTAAAAGCATTAGAAAAATTTGCTAATGGTTTTAATATTACAGTTTCTAAACTTCTAGAAATGGATGATGAATAATGAATGCAGTAGTATTAGAATTTATCTTTCTAACTACAGTTATAGTTATTTCTTCATACTTATTATCTATTTGTATAATAGGTATAGAACAAAACACTAAACTTTCTGCGGGTATTGTAGGTGCGATTTTATTACCAATCACAACATCACTGCCAGAAATGATTTCGGCATTCTTTTCATCTTCAATTTCAGATGCAAAATATGCTACATATAATATGTTGGGATCTAACACACTAACTCAAACTACACTAGTTTTTAGTTTTATTATATTTGCTCATAAAAAAATTTATGCTAATTTTTCTAAATCAAATAAAGAAACAACAAAACTATTAATAGGACTTTCAATTTGAATATCACTTCCTATATTCTTTAAAGGATTGCATATAAAAATGCTAGGTTCTTCTATTCAATTATGAGTATTTTTAATTGCATATGGAATTTATATGAAAAAAACTGCTGCCGTAGCTAGTGACATACCAAATCATGAAAATAAGATTAAAATTACTAAAATAAAAGCCATTACTGGTTTTATGATTTTTGCCACTTTACTTGTAATGGCTTCAATGAGAATGCTGACAACCGTTGAAACAATGGCGCAACCAAGCACATTTAAAAACTTCAACTTATCAGACTCACTTGTAGGGACATTATTTCTTGCAATAGCTACAACGCTGCCAGAAGTATTGACATACTTTTGAATTATAAGATTAAATTCTCCTTCAATTGCAATTAATGGAATTTTGGGTTCAGATTTATTTAACATTGCAATTCTAGCAGTGGCTGATATCTTTGTTATCAAAGGTTCTGCGTTTAACTTTGTCTATAATCAATCAGTAAATTCATTAATTGTCAGAAAATTTTTGTTCTTAGTACCGGCATACACAGCTATGTTATGGCTTGTTTCAAAAGATAGAAAAAACAATAAAGCATTTTCTATTATTTTAGCTCTTGCTACAATCGTTCTATTTGCATGAAGCTTTAAAGTATTTTAAAATTTTATTTGTTATAATATTGAAGTAAAAATAAGGAGATCATATGAACAATATAATTAAAACAATATCTGCAGTAGTTGCAGTTATCATAATAATATTGATAATGATGCAAGAGTCAAAATCTAGCGGTGCATCAGGTGCGCTGACTGGTGGGGGTCTTAACCTTTTCTTGAAACAAAAAGAAAGAGGCCTAGCAAAAACACTATCAAACTCAACGTTCAATTTAATATGATTATTCTTATTATTAATAATTATTTTAAAAATTGCTTAGTTGCACTAGGCAATTTTTATTTAAAAGGAAATCATGGAAAATAAAATATTTGAAGGAAAAATATCAACACATAAGAAAGGATTTGGATTCATTAAAACTGAAGACAAGCAATATTTCTTTGTGCCAAAAAAATATAGAAATTCTTCATTACATGGTGATATAGTTAAATTTAAAATCATCGAACCTGCAAAAACTGAAAAAGATAATGCCATAGTTAAAGTTGTAGAAATTTTAGAAAGAGTAAACAACTATATTGTTGTCACATGCGATACCGTCAATGGAAAAAAAGTTTTAATTCCAGATGACAAAAAAATAACAGAGTGAATTAAAATTAAAAACTTTTCCTCACTTAAATCAGGATATAAGCTATTACTAAAAATTGACAAAGTTGTTAAACAAGATATTTTTTGCAGTTTTGAAAAATATGTTGGTAAAAAAAGCGATATAGGAATAGACATGCTTTCAATTGTTGCAAGCCACGGTGTTAATGTCCAATTCCCGAAAAAAGTTATAGTTTCTGCAAGCAAAGTACCAGATAAAGTGTTGCCAAAACAAAAAGAAGGTAGAGTCGATTTAACAAAAGAAAAAATTATTACAATTGATGGTGCAAGTGCCAAAGATCTTGATGATGCTATTAGAGTTGAAAGACTAGAGAATGGCAATTTCTTGCTTGGAGTTTATATTGCTGATGTTTCATATTATGTAGATAAAGATTCAATTATAGATAAAGAAGCTTATGAAAGAGCAACATCAATTTATTTAGCAGATAGAGTTATTCCGATGCTTCCTGAAAATCTATCTAATGGTATTTGTTCACTTAATCCTCAAGTAGAAAGATTAACTATGGCATGTGAAATGGAAATTAATTCCTCAGGTAAAGTAGTGGATTCAAAATTATTTGAATCTGTAATTAAAACAACCGAAAGAATGACATATAGTGATGTTAACAAAATATACGATGGAGATTTAAAGTTAATTTCTAAATATCAGCATATTTACCAATTACTGGTAGATGCCAAAGAACTTTCAGAAGCCATTTCTATTAAAAAAAATAAGGCTGGAATGTTAGATTTTGATATTGACGAATCAGAAATTAAATTCGATGATAAAGGTAAAGCAATTGATGTAGTCTTAAAACCTAGAGGTTTCTCAGAAAAAATGATAGAGCAATTTATGGTTTGTGCAAACGAAACTGTTGGATCAACTATTGAAGCAACTGGTCTTACATCAATTTATCGTGTGCATGGAACACCTCCACTTGAAAAGTTGGAAGAGTTTTATAAATTTGCAAGACATTTCGGTAAGCATTTCGAAGCAAAACAAAAAGATGTAAAACCAAAAGATATTCAAAAGATTCTTAATTTATACAAAAATGAACCTTATTTCTATTCAATTGCCGTTCAAGTTTTAAGATCAATGGCCAAAGCTGTATATTCAGAAAAAAACATTGGGCACTTTGGTCTTGCTTCAAAATCATATTCACACTTTACATCCCCAATTAGAAGATATCCTGATTTAATTCTTCACAGATTAATTGGAGATTATATTTTAAGTGAAGATGCAATAAATACTAAATATTGAAAAAAAAATATGGCCCACATGGCTGAACATACTTCAGACAAGGAAAGAAGAGCCATCGACATTGAAAGGCAAACAATGGCAGTTAAAAAAGCTGAATGAGCTCTTGGAAATATTGGTAGAGAATTTGAAGCCACAATAGTATCATTAATTGATTTTGGAATGTTTGTTAAAATTCCAAATGGAGTAGAAGGCCTAATACACATGAGCGATTTAATTGATGATGCATATTCATACAACGAAACATTATATGCTATTGAAGGTAAAACAAAGAAAAGAAAATTCAACCCTGGAGATTTAATAAAAGTGTTTATTAAGTCTGCCAATAAAGATGATGGTAAAGTAGATTTTGGATTAACCGAATTTAAAATAGAAACTATTAAAAACATGGAAGCATGAAATAAAAAATCACAGCATTCATAACTCTAATTTTTATTGTTAAAAACAATCAAATATGTTATTATAAAAATACTAGGAGAATTAACAATGAAAAACCATTATAATAAATTAGAAAGACAGTATGGTGGCACTACTCACATTAGTGCAAAAAAAGGTGAATTTGCAAAAACAGTAATTTTCCCTGGGGACCCAGTAAGAGCAAAATGAATTGCTAAAAAATATTTAAAAAACGTAAAGCAGATTAATGAATTAAGAGGTATGTATGCTTTTACAGGGACTTATAAAGGTAGAAGGGTTTCTGTTATGGGATCAGGAATGGGAATACCATCAGCGACTATTTATTCAAACGAACTGTTTGGATATTATGATGTGGATAATATTATACGTATTGGTACTTGCGGTGCATATAGTTTAAAATATAATGTTGGAGAACTTATTGTTTCAAAACAAGCATTTTCAGAATCATTTGTTGCTAAAAGTTTTAAAATAAGAACATTAAGAGATAATTCACTTAAATGCTCTAAGACACTTCTTGACTTAATTAAAACAACAGCAAAAGAGTCCGGCAAAGGAATCCATGTTATTAATACTCATTGCAATGATAATTTTTATCACAAACTTGGAACTGAGTATTATGTAAAAAAAGATCTTCACGTTACAGAAATGGAAGCGTTTGGAATTTATGCTACAGCTAAATTAAATAAAAAAGATGCAATTACAATTGCAACAGTAGCAGCTAACCATGTCACAAAAGAAGAATTAACACCAACACAAAGACAGTCATCATTAGACTCAATGGTTACACTTGCATTAGAAGCAGCATTTAAGCTTTCGAAGAAATAGAAAATAAAAATATATGGAGGGGAACATGACCTTATTTACATTAGATAATCTAAAAAATGATGACATTATTTCTATTGTAAAAGAAGCTTGTACTTTTGAATTTGATTCAAAGAATAGCAGCAAAGCCAATGGTTTTGTAATTGGTATTCTTTTTTTTGAACCTTCTACTAGAACAAGATATTCATTTGAGGTAGCTGCCAAAAGATTAGGTATGGAAACACTAAGCTTTACAGGGGGCCAGTGTACATCTGTTGCAAAAGGTGAAACACTATACGATACAGTTAAAACTTTTGAAAATATTGGGGTAGATGCAATGGTTATTCGACACCCTCAAAAAGAATACTATAAAGAATTAAGTGATATTAAAGTTCCGATTTTATCAGGAGGAGATGGTTCAGGAAACCACCCAACGCAATGCCTTGTTGACCTTTTAACTATTTATAAAGAGTTTGGAAAATTCAAAGGATTAAAAATCGCAATCATGGGAGATATTAAACACTCTCGTGTAGCCAGAACAAACATAGCTGTTATGAGAAGACTTGGAATGGAGGTTAACATTGTTTGTCCATCAGAAATGTTGATAGAAGGTGAAACTCCAATTACAATTGAAGAAGCAATTAAAACATCCGATATTTTAATGGCTCTAAGAGTTCAAATTGAAAGACATAAAGGCAAATTTAATTATTCAAAAACAGAATATAATTTAAAATACGGATTAAATTCACAAAACATTAAAAACAAAAAACCACATTCAATAATTATGCACCCAGGACCAGTTTACTGAGGGTTTGAACTTGAAGAATCAATTATGAAACATAAATCTTCAAGAATTAATCAACAAGTTGAAAATGGAATTAAGGTAAGAGCTGTCTTACTGAAAAAGATTTTTGAATGCAAATAATTAAAAACGGCTTGGTTTATATAAACAGAGAATTTAAAAAGTGTGATGTCAAAGTAAAAGATGGAAAAATTTTTGATGTGTCTCCAAATATTATTCCAGATCAAGATTTTGAAATAATTGATGCAACAAATAAAATTGTGACACCAAACTTTACAGATGTCCATGTTCACTTTAGGTTTCCAGGCCAAACATATAAAGAAGATATTAAAACTGGAACTGCATCAGCAATTAACGGTGGATATACTACAGTAATCATGATGCCAAATACAAGCCCAGTTATTGATAATGAGCAAACATTAAAACTTGTTAAAGAAGAATCTCAAAAATCAAAAATTAATCTAAAAGTTTATGTTGCTACAACTATTGGACAAAAAGGGCAAGAAAATGTTGATTATGAAAAATTTATAAATGATGATTTTGTAGCAGCATTTTCAGATGACGGACACGGAATTATTTCTGATGAAGTTATGGAAAAGGCAATTGCAGCTTCGGCCAAACATAACTTTATTATTGCAGCGCACTTACAAGATGACTCTCATGAAGATCCAAATTATTCAATTAACAAAGGAAATAAAGCTAATGAGTTAAATCTTGTAGGATGTAGTTCTGCAGTAGAATACATCCAAGCACAAAGAGATATGAAACTTGTAGAAAAATACCCACAAGCAAAATATCACATGTGTCACATCTCAACTAAAGAAACATTACAAGTAGCAAAAGAAGCTAAAGACAAAGGATTAAACTTTAGTTGTGAAGTAGCGCCACACCACTTACTACTTACAGATGATGATATCCCAGGTAATGAAGGAATTTGAAAAATGAATCCTCCATTAAGAAGCAAAAAAGATAACCTAGCATTAATTGAAGGTTTAAACTCAGGAGTTCTAGAAGTAATTGCTACTGATCACGCACCACACTCTAAAAAAGAAAAATCACAAGGCTTTAATTCACCATTTGGAATTATTGGTCTAGATCATTGCTTTTCAACACTATACACATATCTAGTAAAAACTGAGAAAGTAAAACTCGAAACAATTATCGAAGCAATGTCAATTGCTCCAAACAGAGTATACAGATTACATGATGCATCAATTAAAATCGGAAATGATGCCAACATAAATATTATTGATTTAGATGGAAGTTTTATTCTTGATGAAAACTTTATTAAATCAAAATCAAAAAACACACCATTTATTAATAAAAAACTATTTGGAAAAATAACGCACGTATTTTATAAAGGAAAGAATTTAAAAGGAGAATAATATGACCAAACACAAAAAACTAGTATTAGCAGATGGTAGAGAATTCATTGGAAATCTATTTGGATATGACGGAGAAGTTGTTGCAGAAATGTGTTTTAACACTTCAATGATTGGATACCAAGAAATTATGACTGATCCATCATATGGTGGACAATGTCTTGTGATGACATATCCACTAATTGGATCATATGGAGTAAATGATGATGATATGGAATCACCAAATGCTGATATTTCAGCATTTATTGTAGATAACTACATTGACTTCCCGTCAAATTATAGATCAACAAGAACTTTTTCAGAAGAACTTGATAAAAGAAAAATTGTAGGTATATCAAATCTAGACACAAGAATGCTTACAAGAATTATTGTTGATCAAGGATCGCAAAATGTATTAATCACTGATCTTGAAACACCAACAGCAGAAGCCATTGAAAAAATTAATGCATGATCTTTCCCAAAAGATATTATTGATCAAGTCTCAAGAAAAAAAATCGAAATCTACACACCAGACAAAGTAGATTATAAAATTGTAGCCATTGACCACGGTATAAAACAAAACCAAATTAGACACTTTAATTTGCGAAATTGCGAAGTAGTTGTTATGCCTCATGGTACAAATAAAGAAGAAGTTCTTGCACAAAACCCAGACGGACTATTTTTTTCAAACGGTCCTGGGGACCCAGAATGAGCAGTTCATTCAATACAACTTGTTAAAGATATTAAAGGTCAACTTCCAATTTTTGGTATTTGTCTTGGACACCAAATTATTGGTTTAGCATATGGAGCACAAACTAAAAAACTGAAATTTGGACACCGTGGAGGGAACCACCCAGTTAAAAACCACATTAATGGAAGAATTGAAATCACAACTCAAAACCACTCATACTATGTTGATTCAGAATCATTAAAAACAACAAATCTAGAATTAACACATACAAACATCCATGATAACACAGCAGAAGGATTTAGAGATTTATCAAACTCAGTAATGTGTGTTCAATACCACCCAGAATCAGCTCCAGGCCCAGAAGATTCAGAATATTTATTTGATGACTACATTGAAATGATTAAAAAATTTAAAGGAGATAAATAATGCCAAAAAGGACAGATATTAAATCAATATTAGTTATTGGTTCAGGACCAATTATTATTGCCCAAGCAGCAGAATTTGATTATGCCGGTGCCCAAGCTTGTATTTCTTTAAAAGAGGAAGGATACAGGGTTATTCTTGCTAACTCAAACCCTGCTACAATTATGACTGACCTTGATATGGCTGATGCTGTATACATGGAACCTTTAACTGTAGAATACTTAGAAAAAATCATTGCAAAAGAAAAACCAGATGCACTTCTTGCAACAATTGGTGGGCAAACTGGTCTAACACTTGCTATGAAACTTTCAAAAGAGGGAATATTGGAAAAATATGGTGTTGAAATTATAGGTACTGACTTTAATTCAATTATGAAAGGAGAAGACAGAGACCTATTTAAAGAAATGTGTATCAAAATTGGTGAGCCAGTTCCAGAATCGAAAATTGCTACAACTGTCGATGAAGCTCTTGAAATTTCTCACAACATTGGATATCCAGTTATTTTACGCCCAGCCTTTACAATGGGTGGATCAGGGGGAGGATTTGCTTATAATGATGAAGAACTTAAAATGATTTCTAAAAATGCTTTAAAACTTTCTCCAACCACTCAAGTTTTAATTGAAAAATCAATTAAAAACTTTAAAGAAATAGAATATGAAGTCATGAGAGATGCTAACGATACAGTCATCATTGTATGCAACATGGAAAACATAGACCCAGTTGGTATTCACACTGGTGATTCAATGGTTGTTGCCCCTTCTCAAACTTTAACAAACAAAGAATATCAAATGCTAAGAAATTCTTCTATAAAACTTATTAGAGAACTTAATATTATTGGTGGATGTAATATTCAATTTGCTCTTGACCCTAACTCAATGGATTACTACATTATTGAAGTTAACCCAAGAGTGTCTCGTTCATCAGCACTGGCTTCAAAAGCAACTGGTTATCCAATTGCTAAAGTTTCAGCTAAGATTGCAGTTGGTTATCACTTAGATGAAATCCAATTGGTTTCAACAAAAGCTTCGTTTGAACCAACAATTGATTACATTGTTTCAAAAATAGCTAGATTTCCATTTGATAAATTTATAACTGCAGATAGATCACTTTTTACTCAGATGAAAGCCACTGGTGAAACTATGGCTGTGGGTAGAAGTTTTAAAGAATCATTTCTAAAAGCTGTAAGATCACTTGAAGTTAATGCTAACCATATTTATCATCCAAAATTTAAAAATTTCTCAAAAGACCAATTATTAGAATTAGTACATACTCCAACAGATGAAAGAATTTTTCAAATTGCTCAATTATTTAGATTAGACTCAACAGTTGAAGAAGTTTGAAAAGCAACAAAAATTGATAAATGGTTCTTAATACAATTTAAAGATATTGTTGATTTAGAAGCAAAACTTGTTGTTTCAAAAGGAGACATTGAAATTCTAAAAGAAGCAAAACATTCTGGATTTTCAGATGAATGTATTGCTAACTTATGAGAATGAGACATGCAAGACATTTATGAATTAAGAAAAGAAAACGGAATTATCCCAGTTTATAAAATGATGGACATGTGTGCTGCTGAATTTACATCATATGTTCCATACTTCTTCTCAACATATGCACAAGAAAACGAATCAGTACCATCAGATAAAAAATCTGTTGTTGTTATTGGATCAGGGCCAATTAGAATTGGTCAAGGTGTTGAATTTGATTACTCATCAGTTCACTCGATTAAAGTTTTACAAGAAATGGGATATGAAGCCGTTATTATTAACAATAACCCTGAAACAGTTTCTACAGACTATGAAGTTTCAGATAAACTTTATTTTGAACCACTAAACATCGAAGATGTTATGCATATTATTGATTTAGAAAAACCTGAAGGTGTTATTGTTCAGTTTGGTGGGCAAACTGCAATTAACCTTGCTGATAAACTAGCAGAACGTGGAGTAAAAATTTTTGGCACAGATCACAAAGCTATTGCTAGAGCAGAAAATAGAAAAGAATTTGAAGAGATTCTTTCTCAAGTTGGTATTCCACAACCTGTTGGTAAAACAGTTATGAATATTGATGATGCTTTAGTAGTTGCAAATGAAATTACATTTCCAGTACTTGTAAGACCATCATTTGTTCTTGGCGGTAGAGGTATGCAAGTTGTTCACTCTGATCAAGAGCTTAAAGAATATTGAATAGAAGCACTTAAAGCAAATAAAAAACAACCAGTTCTTATTGATAAATATATTTATGGTAAAGAAATTGAAGTTGATGCGGTTTATGACGGGGTTGATACTTTTATTCCAGGAATCATGGAACACATTGAAAAAACAGGAATCCACTCAGGAGACTCAATCTTATCATATCCAACATTTTCAATTGCTGACAAAGTAAAACAAAAAATTATTGACTATACATGTAAACTAGGAAAAGCTCTAGATATTTTAGGAATGTTTAATGTCCAATACATTGTTGATGAAAAAGATAATGTTTATGTTATTGAAGTTAACCCAAGAGCTTCAAGAACAGTTCCGTTTATTTCTAAATCAGCAGGAATAGATGTTGCTAAAATTGCAACTAAAGTTGCTCTAGGAATTTCACTAAAAGAACAAGGAATACAAGATCTTGTCCATCCTACAAAAAATGCTTGATATGTTAAATTTCCTGTATTCTCATCTTCTAAAATTATCGGAATTGATGCTATTCTTTCTCCAGAGATGAAATCAACTGGAGAAGCAATTGGATATGACAAAACATTTCCAGGAGCAATTTTTAAAGGATTTGAGGCCGGGGGAATCAAGATTATTAATAAAGGTAAAATCTTTGTTTCTGTAGGAAATAAGAAAAAAGAAGCAATGCTTCCAGTAGTTTCTAAACTTGTTGAGTTTGGATTTAAAATCTATTCAACGCAAGGAACACATGACTTTCTTGTTGAAAATGGAATTAAATCTACTGTGCATAAAAAACTTTCAGAAGGATCAGATGAAATTATTCTAAACATCAGAAAAGGATTTTTTGACTATGCACTAAACTTACCTGATGACAACAAATCATCAACAAAAGATGGCTACGAAATCAGAAAGACAGCAGTTGAAAACAACTTACCAATCTTTACATCTCTTGATACAATAAAGTCATTAATAGAAGTAATGCAACATAAAAATTTTGGAGTATCTCCAATTGATAAGGTAGACCAATAATATGATTAATTTGAAAGTACAGTTACCAGGGCTAGGTGAAATTAAAAACCCTGTGATGTCATCATCAGGGCCATTTCACTATGGATGAAAGTATGCAAAACATTATGATCTTAATATTTTAGGCACTATCATAACAAAATCAGTAACAAAAGAACCGGAAGAAGGGAACCTTGCCCCGTTTAAATCTGAAATTGAAACAGGTTGAATTAATGCATTAGGTCTTCACAACCCCGGCATGGATGAAGTTATTAAAACTCACTATCCAAAACTTGCAGAAGTTTATGATGGCAAATTTATTGCAAACATAGCTGCAAAAAATGAAGAAGATTTCATAACGCTAGCTAAAAATTTAAGTAAGGTAGAAAATGTTGGAGCAATTGAAGTAAATATTTCATGCCCAAATGTAAAAGATGGTTTAGCATTTGGAACTAACCCTGAAGCTACAAAAACTTTAATCCAAAAAATTAAGCAAGTTAGTGATGTGCCAGTTTATGTTAAGTTATCACCTAATGTTACTGATATTGTTGAGATGGCTCTAGCTGCACAAAACGGAGGAGCAGATGCAATAACAATGATCAATACAATTACAGGTATAATCCTTGATCCAAAAACTGGTAAACCAGTGCTTTCAAATAAAATCGGTGGAGTATCAGGAAAAGGAATTTTTCCAATTGCTTTAAGGATGGTTTACCAAGTAAGCCAAGTAGTTAAAATACCAGTTATAGGTATTGGTGGAGTAAGCACAGTCCAAGATGTTATTGATATGATGTCTGCAGGAGCAAGTGCAGTAGCAGTGGGAGGAGCAAACTGAGACAATCCGTTAGTTATGAAAGAAATTATTGAAGCACTTCCAAAAAAATTAGAAGAGCTTGGAATAAAAGATATTAATGATATAGTAGGTAGATCATGAAAATACCACCAGTAATTATAGCGCTTGATATTAAAGATATTAACAAAGCAAAAAGTTTTGTAGATAAATTTGAAAATCCCACTTGATTTAAAGTAGGCATGGAACAAACTTATGCTAATGGGTTTGAAATTATCAAATATATTAAAAACAAAGGACATAAAGTGTTTTTGGATCTTAAATTATTTGATATTCCAAACACAGTAAGAAAAAGCCTGAAATCTCTAGAGTTACATAATGTTGATATGGCAACTGTTCATACTCTTGGAGGAAAAGAAATGCTAGAAGCTGCAAGTGAATCTAACATTAATGTCTTGGGAGTCACAATTCTAACATCAACTAACCAAAACACACTTACAAAAGAAATGATGATTGAAAAAGATATGAAAAATGCAGTGATACATCTTGCATCTATAGCAAAAGAATCAAATCTTTTTGGAATTGTATGCTCACCACATGAAGCCAATTTAGTCAAAAATCTAGGATTAACTATTGTATGCCCGGGTGTTAGAAGAGAATTTGATAGTGCAGGTGATCAAAAAAGAATTACTACACCAGCACAAGCAAAAGCAAATGGAGCAGACTATATTGTGGTTGGTAGGCCAATTATTCAATCAACTAACCCAGTAGCTACATATAATAAATTTGTTGAAGAATTTAAATAATACTATAAAAATAAATCCTGCATTTAATTTAAAATTGTGCAATTTATTTACTAGATTTTAAGTATACAAACTTTTTTATTTTAGAATTTTATATATAATAAAATCGTGTATATTCAAATTTAAAAGTTACTAAAAAAATTAAAGAAAAAGCAAAAAAATTTGTTTCAGCTAATAAAGAAAACAATCCATATTTATTCTTGTGCTTGTGCTGAATAATAAAATTAAACAGCAGTTAACTGCTGTTTTTATTTGTTATAATTAATATAATAATTTTAGATATAGGAGCTTATAAATGAACAAAATAGCAAAAAAACTTCTAGAAATTCAGGCAGTCTTTTTAAGGCCAGATGATTTCTTCACATTTACATCAGGAATTAAGTCTCCAATTTACTGTGATAACAGACTAGTGCTATCGTATCCAGAAGTAAGGACTCTTATTGCAGATGGATTATCAGCATTAGTTAAAGAAAAATATCCAAAAGCAGAAATGGTTATAGGTGTTGCAACTGCAGGCATCCCACATGCAGTATTAATTGGCGATAGATTAAATCTGCCAGCAGGTTATGTTAGAGAATTAGCTAAAGGCCATGGTAGAACAAACCAAATTGAAGGTAAATGTGAAAAAGGAACAAAAGTTGTTATTGTTGAAGATTTAATATCGACAGGTAAATCCATTTTTAAAACCAAAGAGGTTTTAAAAGAAGCTGGGGCAGAAATACTTGGCTCAGTAGCTATCTTTACATATGGTGTTCCAAAAGTAGCACAAGCATTTAAAGAACAAAATCTAAAATTACACACATTAACAAATTTTAGTGAATTAATTGATACTGCATTAAAAGCAGAATATATTAATAGCGATGAATTAAAAGTCGTTCAAGATTGAAAATTAGAATTTGATAATAGATAAAACAGAGCTCAAACCTTTCCTAAATATTTTTTATTCAGTTATAAAAAAAACTAACGGTATTTTTCAATACCTTTAGCTCTTCTTGATTCATCTCTTTGTTTTATTGCTTCACGCTTATCATGTTGTTTTTTACCTTTTGCAGTAAATATTTGTAATTTAGCAAACCCATCTTTAATGTAAAGTTTTGTAGGCACAAGTGTGATTTTATCAGATTTTTTTTGTCTTATAATTTTATTGATTTGCGATCTTTTAAGTAGGAGTTTTCTTGTTCTTAAAGGGTCGTGGTTTTGCATATTTGCTTGTTTAAAAGTAGCTATGTTCATATTTAGCACAAAAACTTCATTATTTCTAATGATCCCATGTGACTCTGATATTTGAACTCTTCCAGCTCTAATTGATTTAATTTCACTACCAGTTAAGACAATTCCGGCCTCATATTGGTCCAATAATTCATAGTTAAATCTAGCCTTCTTGTTGTAAATTACTGTTTTCATATAAATATTTTACACTTTCAGTGTTATTTTAGTATAAATAAACACATTTTAACTATAAATATATTATACTTTTATAATGCCAATATTTATGTATAAATAAAAAAAATACTCTTACATACTAATATTATAGGCAATTTATAATTATTATAAATTAGATAATACTATAAAATACTATAAATGATATAATTTTAGTACACCTATTAATTTATATGTTAAATTAATTCAGGCTATTAAAAATCAAAAATAGAGGAGATATTTTAAATGAATAACCAAAAATATTACACAGAATCTGTGTCCCCATTGCAATTCTCACAAAACGGATTTAAAGGGAACCTAAGATCAGTTAACTGAAACGTAATTGATGATGATAAAGACCTAGAAGTTTGAACTAGAATTACGCAAAACTTTTGATTACCAGAAAAAATTCCTGTATCAAATGACTTAAAGTCATGAAGCGAAATGTCGCCAGAATGACAAGAATTAGTTACAAGAACTTACACGGGGTTAACACTGCTAGATACAATTCAAGCTACGGTTGGAGATACGTTGCAAATTCCAACATCAATAACAGATCATGAACAAGTTATTTATTCTAATTTTGCCTTTATGGTTGGAGTTCATGCTAGATCATATGGAACAGTTTTTTCAACTCTATGTTCTTCAGAGCAAATTGAAAGCGCTCACACTTGAGTCACACAATGTGAGTCATTACAAAAAAGAGCAAAAGAACTAATCCCTTACTACACAGGTGATGACCCAATTAAATCTAAAGTTGCAGCAGCTATGATGCCAGGATTTTTACTATATGGAGGATTCTATCTTCCGTTCTATCTATCTGCTAGAGGGCAAATGCCAAATACTTCAGATATCATTAGATTAATTCTTAGAGATAAAGTTATCCACAACTACTACACAGGATACAAGTTCCAAAAGAAAGTGGAAAAACTATCTAAGGAAAAACAAAAGGAAACAAAGAAATTTGTATTCGATCTATTATATAAACTAATTGATTTAGAAAAAGAATTCCTAAGAGAACTATATGATGGATTTGGAGAACTTGCAGAAGACGCTATTAGATTTTCAGTATACAACGCTGGTAAGTTCCTGCAAAACTTAGGATATGAATCACCATTTACAGAAGAAGAAACAAGAATTGCACCAGAAGTATTTACACAACTATCAGCTAGAGCTGATGAAAACCACGATTTCTTCTCAGGAAACGGATCTTCATACGTTATGGGTCTTTCAGAAGAAACAGAAGACGAAGACTGAGACTTCTAAAGCATGCACCACGACATAGTCTTAAAAGAAGATGTTATTAGACCAAAAGGAGAAGTATTCATTGTGTACTTCTCTTCTTCTACAGGAAATACACATAGGTTTGTAGAAAAAACTGGTTTTTCAAATGCAAGGATACCAAAAGAGTTAGAGGAAGCAACAATAACAGTTGATAAAGACTTTGTTATTATTTGCCCTACATATTCAGGGGGTGGTCAGTTTACATCTGGTGCTGTCCCCAAGCAAGTTATTAAATTTTTAAATGTAAAAGACAACAGAGATCATTGCAGAGGAGTTATTGCTACAGGTAACACAAACTTCAATGATACATTCTGCCTTGCAGGCCCAATCCTGTCTAAAAAACTAAATGTACCAATGCTATATCAACTAGAGTTGGCTGGTACAGAGACTGATGTAGAAACAACGCGGAAGATTTTAAATGACTTCTGAATTAAAGAATAAACAAAGGAAATAAAAATGATTACAAACAAACAATGAGAAGATAAATATATCAAACTTAATGCTATGTCTAAAGTTGGACTAGCCAGCGGTGGAGGAATTGATTATTCAACAGACAAACAAGCTGCTAATTTATATGTTGAGCACCATGTTAAACCAAACATGAAAGAATTTCACTCAATATCAGAAAGATATAGTTTCTTAGTTAAACATGATTACTATGAAGAAGAAATCGTGGCAATGTATAAAATTGATCAAATTGAAGAATTGCATGCCATTGCTAAATCACATGGGCACTCATTCCCATCATTTATGGGAGCACTAAAATTTTTCAATGTATATGGATTAAAATCATTTGATAACAAAGAATACCTAGAAACATATGAAGATAGAGTTATTATGAATGCCCTATTCCTTGGGGGAGGCTGCATTGATAAAGCCAAAGCTATTCTTCACTCAATCATTACAGGAAGATTTCAACCTGCTACACCAACATTCTTAAACGCTGGTAAAAAACAAAGAGGAGAATATGTTTCTTGTTACCTACTTAGAGTAGAAGATAACATGGAATCTATTGGTAGAGGTATTACTTCATCACTTCAACTATCTAAACGTGGTGGAGGGGTTGCACTTTGCCTTACAAACATTAGAGAGTTTGGTTCTCCAATAAAGAAAATAGAAGGGCAATCAACAGGAATTGTTCCAGTTATGAAACTTCTTGAAGACTCATTTTCATACGCTAATCAATTAGGTCAAAGACAAGGTGCTGGTGCTGTTTACCTAAATGCACACCACCCAGATATCATGACATTTCTAGACACAAAAAGAGAAAATGCTGATGAAAAAATCAGAATTAAATCTCTATCACTAGGTATTGTTGTGCCAGATGTTACATTCCAACTTGCAAAAGAAGATAAAGATATGGCTTTATTTTCGCCATATGATGTAGAAAGAGTTTATGGAAAACCATTTTCAGACATTTCAGTAACTAAAGAATATGATAATATGGTTAAAGATAACAGAATTAAAAAAACTTATATTTCTGCACGTAAATTATTCCACACAATTGCAAAACTTCACTTTGAATCAGGTTACCCATACCTAATGTTTGATGATACAATAAACCATAATCTTCCACACCCGGGAAGAATTGTTATGTCAAACCTTTGTTCAGAAATTGCCCAAGTTTCTACTCTATCAGAGTACAACTCAGACCAATCTTACTCAAAAATTGGACAAGATATTTGCTGTAACCTTGGATCACTTAACATAGCTTCAATGATGGAAGCTGGAGAAGAATTTGGACCATCAGTTCAGGATGCAATTAGATCACTAGATCATGTTTCAAGACACTCAGATTTCTCACCAGTTCCATCAATTGAATTAGGCAACCAAACAAACAACGCTATTGGTCTAGGAGCAATGAACCTTCACGGATTTCTATCAACAAACGAAATTATGTATGCATCAAAAGAAGCAGTTGATTTTACCAACATGTTCTTCTATACAATGGCTTACCATTCATTTAAAGCTTCACATGTATTAGCAGTTGAAAACGGAAAACCATTTACAGGATTTGAACACACTAAATTTGCTGACGGAACATACTTTGCTAAATATACAGAGTGTGCTGACCAACATTGAACACCAGCAACAGATAAAATTACAAAAATTTTTGATCAATACAATGTTGTAATTCCTACAAAACAAGATTGAATTGATCTTGTAGAAATGATTAAAAAAGATGGTATTGCTAACGCATACCTAATGGCCGTTGCTCCAACTGGATCAATTTCATACCTATCATCATGTACACCTTCACTTCAACCAGTTGTAGAACCAGTTGAAACAAGAAAAGAAGGTAAATTAGGAAGAGTTTACTTCCCAGCTTACAAACTTGACGATAAGTCACTTCCATATTATAAGCAAGATGCTTATGAAGTTGGTCCAGAAGCAATTATTGATATAGTTGCTGCCGCTCAACAACACGTTGACCAAGCAATCTCACTAACACTGTTTATGAAAGACACAGCTACAACTAGAGACTTGAATAAAGCTTACATCTACGCATTCAAGAAAAAATGTAAAACAATCTATTACGTTAGAGTTAGACAAGAAGTTATTGAAGGATCAGAAACATACAACGATGATCTTGACAACTGCACAGCATGCGCTATTTAAATAAAAACCAACTTATGTTGGTTTTTATTTAAATAATCAATGGATAGTACTTTATAAATATTTTTAGTTCAACCATACAAATCTTTTTAAATCATTTGTTTATATTTATATATATTTTATTATTTGCTTCATCTTTTACTTTCTATTTTGACTCACAAAATTTTTATCATTAAATTAGAATGTAAAATAATTATTATTAATGTTTTTAATTTAATATAAAAAAACAAGATTGTCTATATCCATCTTATTTTTATTAATCTAATATAAATTACTTTTTTAGACCTGGTGGTGTTCATCCGAATAGTTTGTGTGCAATTTCAATGATTAGGAAAATCCCTAGAAGTGCATCAACTGTAAGCATAAATACTTTGACTGCGTCCATAATAAAACCCTTTCTTCTTATTTTTATCGCAAGTAATATCTTACTCCTTTTAAAAATTAAATGCAAATATTTTTTCAAAACTCCCTTTTTTATATATTATAATTATAAGTATGGGGATGATACTGGATTCGACAGGATAGTAGCCTGGTATAAATTGCAGTGGTCTGGCAGACCATAATGCCAATTAAATATAACTGGAAACAGACAAAAACATTTAGCATTTGCATAGTCCGATGTTAGGACCAGCTAAACTTCTATGTAAGGGCATACTTTCTGCCCAAACATAGCCGTATCACAATTGAAAGTATCTAAATAAGTTGCTTACTAGCTAAGTTTAGATTATGAATTAGTAAGAAGTTAAAAGTTTATTTGAATGCTAATTACTTTTAGCTCATTTTTAGCATTCTAAACTGTAGAGTTTATATGGGGCCTATTTTGGACGCGGGTTCAACTCCCGCCATCTCCACCATTGAAAATTACTAACACCATATATGGTGTTTTTTCTTTTTCTTTTTATACTTATTTCTTATAAAATATAATTTTTAGTTTTTGATTATTATTAGAATATATAGATAGTTATATTATTTATTGATTGTAATAACATTTAAAAAGTAAAACAAAGACTGCAAAAGTCTTTTTGGTTTTATATAAATTTTTAAAGTATAATATTTTAGATAAGGAAATTTTATGGAAACAAATTCTCAAATAAACGAAATTAGAAATAATCTTATAAAATGTGCAACTTCAAAAGACATTGGAGGAATTAGAAAAATTTCTACTGAATATAACTTAGTAGACATTGCAGAATCTTTAGAAGAAATGGATTCAAAACAAATTCTTTTTATTATTAGGGCATTAAAAACAGAGACTTCAGCAGAAGTTTTTGCATCACTTGACATTGATCTCCAAGAAGAAATTATTAATAAATTTTCGGGTTCAGAAATCAAAGAAATTACAAAAGAATTATTTTCAGATGATATTTCAGAACTTTTTGATGAACTGCCCGCATCATTGAAAAATAAAATAATTAAAAACACATCTAAAAAACAAAGAGATGAAATTAATCAAATCTTAAATTATGATCCACATACTGCTGGATCACTTATTACTACAGAGTATGTCTGAGTCTATTCGCACTATACTGTTAAACAATCACTAGATAAAATTAAAGAACTGCATGATCAAAACCAAAATATTGAAACATTTCAATATCTATATATAACTGATGTTTTCAGAAACCTTAAAGGTATTATCAAGCTTGCAGACTTAATTTTTGAAAGAAAAAACAAAAAAATTTCAACTATTATTAAAAATCAACAAGTCGTTTCGGTTCTTGATACAGAAGACCAAGAACAAGCAATTGAAATAATGAGAAAATATGATTACACATCACTTCCAGTAGTTAACAAAGAATATAAGATTATTGGTATTATTACTTTTGACGATGCTCTAGAAGTTGTTGAAGAAGAAGCAACAGAAGATATTCATAAAATGGCTGCTATTAATCCAACTGAAACAGAATATTCAAAAACTTCTGTTGCTTCATTATTCAAATCACGTGTAACATGGCTTTTGATTTTGATGATCACAGCTACAGTTACTCAAATCGTTATTGAAAAAGGAATTCCTGCAGCAGATATTGCTATTCTTGCAGGGTTAATTCCTTTGATGATGGACACTGCAGGTAATGCTGGGGGACAATCAGGAGCCATGATTATTCGTGCTTTATCAACAAATGACATTTCAACTAGAGATTATATAAAAGTACTAGTTAAGGAGAGTACAGTGGCTTTACTTATTGGTTTAGTAATATTCTTTGCTAACTGAGGAAGAATGATTATGATGGGTAAAACACATGCTACAGCTGTAATGACATCGTCTGCAGTATTTTTAACAATTATTGTTGCAAAAATTCTTGGTGGTTCATTACCAATTATGGCAAAGAAATTTAAATTAGATCCAGCAGTAGTTGCTGCTCCTCTAATTACAACAATTGTAGATTTATTAGCTATAATTATCTTGTTTGCAGTTTATTCAAACTTCCCATTTAAATAAACGGAGTAATTTATATGACATCATTAAAAGTAATAATAAAAGATATAAACTGTACCTCATGTGAATTAGGTATCAAAAAACATTTTTCTAAAATAAATGTTAAAGCAGACGTTTCTTTTGCAAATGAATCAGCTATTATTGAATACGATGAAAAAGAATGATCACAAGAAGATATTTTAAATAATATTAAATCACTAGGTTATCGCCCTTCTCTAAATATAAAATATAAATGAACAAAAGAAGATTATTTCGAAATAATAGAGTTAGTAATCTCATCTGTTTTCACTTTCTTATTTATCATAAATATGTTTAAAAATGCTGGATGAATTAAATTTGCACCTCAATTTATGAGCAATGGTTATGTGCAATTTGTAATGGCTACTTTTATTCAGTTTTATGTTGGCAGAAGATTTTATAAGGGAGCATATCATCAAGTTAAAAGCAATATGTATGGGATGGATACTTTAGTAGCATTATCTACTACCATTGCATATATTTACTCAATATTTATTCTGATTAAATTTGGACCAAAACTACCAATTGGTCAAAATTACTTTTTTAGCATTTCCGCTGAAGTAATTACATTCCTATTAATAGGGAAAATTATAGAAAACATTGTAAAAAGGAAGTCTAAACAAACTCTTCAATCAATTTTAAATGTTGATGATCGCATAATTACATTGATTAAAGGAAAATCAAAACCAAAAAGCCAGTTAATACCTGGAGATGAATTTGTTGTCAAGATTGGCCAAAGTTTCCCGTCTGATTGTGTAATTATTAATGGCACAACAACAGTTGATGAATCGTCGCTAACAGGAGAATCAATTCCTTCAAACAAAAATATTGGCGATGAAGTTATGGAGGGGACAATAAATGCAGGGGCTGCTATTACTGTCAAAGTTATTAGGGCAGCCAAGGATACAAAACTTCAAGAAATAAAGTTATCAATAGAAAGTCTGCTTTCCACAAAATCAAATATTCAAAAATTTGCAGATAAAGTATCGGCAATATTTGTTCCAGTAGTATTTTGAATTGTTATAGCAACATTTTTTGGATGACTATTTATTGCAAAATTGCCAATTGCAAAAGCACTATA
This sequence comes from Mycoplasmatales bacterium, assembly GCA_965214965.1. GTDB lineage: Bacteria > Bacillota_I > Bacilli_A > CBDATW01 > CBDATW01 > CBDATW01. The sequence goes on along the minus strand of OZ244030.1, from coordinate 23,888 downwards.
CTATGCAATAGCTGTTGCTGTTGTTGCTTGCCCATGTGCCATTGGTTTAGCAACTCCAATGTCAATAATCAATGGAGCTTCTGTTGCAGCAAAACATGAAATTCTTTATAACAAATCAGATATTTTTGAACGATTTAATGATGTTGATGTTATTGCTTTTGATAAAACGGGAACAATAACAAAAGGACAGTTGTATATTGAAAAGTTTGCTGGAGATAAAAACGAAAGACATTGCTTCATATCTTTAGAAATTATTTCTTTACATCCAATTGCTAAAGGATTTATGAATTATGCTGATAAAGAAAATTGTCAAAAAAATCTTAAATTTACAAATTACAAAGAAATTATTGGTAAAGGTGTTGAAGGTACAAGAGATGGAAAACTATTCCAAATCGGATCATATGATTTTGTTTCCAAGAATGCAACTATTAGCAAGGAACTAAAACAAGAATATGAGCAAATGTTAGAAGAAGGTTATGTAACAGTTGTTGGTTCAAAAGATGGAAAAATCATTAATATTTTTGGTTTAAAAGATCAAATAAAAGAAACATCAAAAGATGCTATTGAACAACTACATAAACAAGGTGTGGAAACTGTAATGATAACAGGAGACAATGTTAAAACTGCACATGTTGTAGCTAGAAAACTAGGTATTGACCAAGTTTTTGGTCAAATACAACCAATGCAAAAGAAAGAAATTATTGAAAGAATTCAAGCCCAAGGTAAAAAAGTTGCATTTGTAGGAGATGGAGTAAATGATGCCACGGCATTATCACAAGCAGATATAGCTATAGTTATGGCCAGTGGTGCAGACATTGCTAAGTCAGTAGCAGATATTACTTTGTTAGAATCAGATTTATTGATGGTATCAAAATCATTATTAATTGCAAAAGCCACTTTGAAGATGATTAAATTAACATTAGTGTTTGCATTTATTTGAAACGCTTCTATGATCCCATTAGCAGCACTTGGCTATTTACAACCATGACTTGCAGCCTTAGCTATGTCAGTAGAATCACTAACAGTATTATTGGTAACTCAAACATTAAGAATTAGAAAATTTTAATTAATAAAATGTAGGACAACCTACTTTTTATGTATGTAAAAGTCAATTGTGTTAAAATATAGTAGACAATTAAATCTTAAAGGAGTTAATATGATTAAAAAAATTGGTATCTTAACATCTGGAGGAGATTCGCCAGGCATGAACAACGCCATTAGAGCCGTGGGTCGTGCAGCCCTTTCAGCAGGACTAGAAGTTGCAGTAATTAAAGATGGCTATAAAGGTTTGGTTGAAAATAATATCGAACTTGCTACTTCAATAACTTTTTCTGATGTCTTATCAAATGGAGGAACATTCTTGCGTTCAGCTAGATTACCAGAGTTTGTTCAACCTGAAGTTAGAGCAAAAGGAATTACCAACTTAAAAAAACATAACATTGACGCTTTAGTTGTTATCGGCGGTGATGGTTCATATATGGGAGCACTAAGATTAACCGAAGAAGGCGTAAACTGTATAGGGCTACCGGGTACAATTGATAACGACATTGCATCAACTGATTACACAATTGGATTTGATACAGCATTAAATACAATTGTAGAAGCTGTTGACAGAATTAGAGACACATCTAGATCTCACTCACGCTGCACAATTATTGAAGTTATGGGGAGATATTGCGGAGATCTTGCAATACATGCATCAATTGCCTCAGGAGCCGATATTGTTTCAGTTCCAGAAAACATATTAACAGAAGAACAAATTATAGACTTTTTAAACACAAATAAACAAAGCCAAAAAAGAAATCCAGTTATTATAGTTACTGAAAAATTATACGATGTACAAAAACTGGCAAAAAAACTTGAAGAAAAAACAAAATTTGAAACTAGAGCCACAGTTCTAGGTCACATTCAAAGAGGTGGCTCTCCGACTCCATTTGATAGAGTGCTAGCATCAAGACTCGGGGTAAAAGCAGTTGAAATGTTGATTGAAGGACAAGGCGGAGTGGCACTTGGAGTTATAAACAACAAAGTTGTAGCAACTCCAATTGATAAAACTGCAAAAACCAACAAAGAATTCTTTAATGAATTATTTGAAGCTAACAAAAAACTAATATAAGGAAATTAATATGATCAATAAAAACACAAAACTAATTACATCAATTGGTCCGGCAACAGAAAAAATTGAAAACCTAGAAAAATTGCTATCGGTAGGTGCAGATGTAGCAAGGATTAACTTTTCGCATGGCAATGCTCTAGAACATTTTGAAAAACTTGAATACATTAAATTAGTTAGAGCTAATTTAGCCCCAAACTTATCAATTTTGTTAGATACAAAAGGTCCAGAAATTAGAACTCATAAATTTGAAGGCGGAGAAGCAACTATTACAGTAGGTTCAAAAGTTAAGGTTTTTCTAAAAGAAGAAATCCTTGGTAACTCTTTGCAATTTTCAATATCATATTCAAATCTAAATGAAGATATTAAAGTAGGTGCAACAATTCTTGTTGACGATGGATATCTTTCATTAGAAGTAATAGAAGTTAAGGAAGAATATATTTTAACTGAAGCTAAAAATACTCATGTTGTAGCTGACAGAAGAGGAATTAACATCCCAGGCGGATCTATTTCAATTGACTTTTTATCAGACAAAGATATAGAAGACATTAAATTTGCAGCAGCAGGAGATTTTGATTACATCGCATTATCATTTGTGCAATCAGCAGAAGATGTCAAAAAAGTTAGAAAACTTTTAAAAGAATTCGGAAATGAAAGAATCCAAATTATTTCTAAATTAGAATCAGCAGGAGCAGTTGAACATTTTCAAGAAATTCTACATGAATCAGATGGAATTATGGTGGCCAGAGGTGATTTGGGTGTTGAAGTTGATGCTGAGCTAGTCCCTCTATATCAAAAAAAATGAATTAGAGAAGCAAATAAAATGGGTAAACCAGCTATTGTTGCAACGCAAATGCTAGAATCAATGATTTATAACCCTAGGCCTACAAGAGCAGAAGTGTCAGATGTTTACAACGCTGTAGAAGATGGGACATCTGCAATTATGCTTTCTGGTGAATCTGCAAAAGGAAAATACTGACTAGAATCAGCTGAATTTATGTCAAAAATTGCTCGCACTTCAGAAGAAAACTTTGATTCACAAAGATTCTTCAACCGTATTGTAAGAGATGGTGCATTTAACAAATTCTCAGAAATAGCTAAATCACTATTTAAATCCACTTTTACAACTCATACAGATCACATTTTCTTGTTAAATGCTCCAAAAGAGCAAGTTGTTGCAATTTCAAGAATTAAACCAAAAGCTAAAATCATACCTTTATATACAAATCCCGATGATGTAACATCATGAGGAATTTATTGAGGAGTATTTGCCCAACAAATCCCACATGAAATGTCGCTTAAAAATGAAAAGGAAGTATTAGAGTACATTCATTACAATACTTCAATTACTAAAGGATATAAATTCATAATTATTGAGGGTGAAGAAATTAGAGAATATATTAAAAAATAAAAATAAAGGTAAAATAAAATGGCAAAATGAAGAGACTTTAAAAGATTAACTGCATGAACTGGAATATTTATTTCAGGTGTTTTAATGTTTATCTATTGGAAAGAACTTATTGATCCTAACCAAATGTGAGGAGCTGCTAAGAAAATGATTGTTACAATGTATTGATTTTCAGTAGCCTTTTTCTTTAGGTTAGGAGCTAGACAAATTATTTCTGTTTATACTTATTCATTAGTTAAAGGTGGATTTTTGGTTTTCTTGGGGTACCACCTAAGAAAAAATGGATTACCATATTCGCAACCCGCTTATATTATTGGATTTTGAACATTTTTCCACACATTGACATCAGCAATGATGAAAAAGCCATATGCTGATTATATTTATTACAAATTTTCAAGAAATCTTTATACAATTATACCAGGTCTTGGGGATGAATTTTTACAAAAAACTTATAATATTATTATGGATAAAATTGTCCTAGATTCAACATCAAACTGAACATATTATGATTGAATTTATTTCCGTCATAAAGATGCAAAGAGAAAATCATCTGATGGAACATATCTTTGCACTACAACTAGAGAATACCCACATGAAGGGTGAGTAGTATTTTATTTTGAATACATTCTTCCAGATGAAGTATATGAAACCAATCTAAAACAAGTTCTAATTATGCAACCTTATACATCATTACTTTCTATGGAAGGCACTCAGCGTGTTGGAATAGCAGTTCAAGATTATTTAAATAAATACAATAAAAAAGATGATCTACATAATGCTTTGACTCACATTAAAGAAGATAATTTGCATAAAGCATTAACTCACATCAAAGAGGAAATTAAAGCTGAAACACTTAAGATTAGACTTAAATAATATAAAAAAGAGCACAAAAAACTCTTTTTTATATTATAATAGATTATGTAGCTATGACAAAGAACACAGTTTTAATGTCAATTCAATCAAGAGAGCCCTATATGGTGTAAATGGGTATTGCAAACATTAATACTACTATCTTTCGAGCATTTCTAGAAATAGAACGTGGTTTCGCGTTAAGAAACAAATTAAGTTATAAAATAGGATGGTACCGCGATTTGTCGCTCCTTTAAGGAGAGACTATCGTGGTTTTTATTTTATGTAAAGGAGAGAAAAATGATTAAAATTACATTACCAGATAATTCAGTAAGAGAAGTTGAAAAAGGGATAACAATTCTTGGATTTGCAAAATTAATTTCGCCTTCTCTTGCAAAAGCAACAACATCAGCCATCGTTAATGGAAAAGTTGTTGACTTAAGAGATGAACTACATGAAGATTGCAAAGTGCAGATTTTAACTAAAGATAATAAAGAATCATTAGAAGCACTAAGACACTCTTTTGCTCACATTACTGCTGCAGCTTTAAAACAAATTAGACCAGATGCTAAATTTGGAGTTGGACCAGCTATTGAAGAAGGTTTTTACTATGATGTTGATGTTGAACCAAGGTTAACAGATGAAGATTTAGTAAAACTTGAAAAAGAAATGAAAAAAATAATTGATGCTGGAATTCCCATGACAAAAGAAGTTATTTCAAGAAAGCAAGCTCTTGGAATGTTTGCTCATGATAAATATAAAATCGAACTTATTAATGATCTTCCAGAAGATGAAATTCTAACTGCATACAGTATTGGAGACAAATTTGTTGACTTGTGCAGAGGACTTCACCTTCAAAATACAGCGCATGCCAAACACTATAAACTTCTTTCACTAGCTGGCTCATATTGAAGAGGAGATTCTAAAAGAGAACAACTTCAAAGAATTTATGGAACAGCATTTTTCACAAAAGAAGAATTAGACCAACATCTAAAAATTCTTGAAGAAAGAAAAGAAAGAGATCATAGAAAACTTGGTAAAGATCAAGAAATATTCATGACAGATCAACTAGCTGGTCGTGGATGCCCTATATGACTGCCAAATGGCTATAAAGTAAGAAAAGTTTTGGAAAACTACTTTTATGAAACAGAATTAAAATATGGGCATCAACATGTTATAACACCAGTTCTAGGTTCGGTAGATTTATATAAAACATCTGGGCACTGGGAAAATTATAGAAAAAATATGTTCCCAGTCATGAAAAGAGATGATGAAGAACTTGTTCTAAGGCCAATGACTTGCCCCCACCACATGTTAATCTTTAAAAACAAAAATAGATCATACAATAACTTACCACTAAGACTTGCTGAAAATGCTATCCTGCACAGGTATGAATCATCAGGTGCCTTGACTGGACTTGAAAGAGTTAGATCAATGAACCTAACTGATACACATATTTTTGTAATGCCAAAGCAAATTAAAAGTGAAATGAAACATTTGTGAAGTCTAATCCAAGAAGTTATCGGAAAACTTAATTTAAATATTCATTATGTTGAATTAGCTTTAAGAGGTAAAGAAGGTAAATATCATAAAAATGATAAAATGTGAGAAGAATCTGAAAGAGTTCTAAAAGAAGTTCTTGAAGAATTAAATGTTGAATATAAAACAATGGAAGATGAAGCTGCCTTTTATGGGCCAAAAATTGACTTACAAGTTAAAACAGTTCTTGGGCATGTAATCACACTTGCTACATTACAACTTGACTTCTTACTTCCTGAAAGGTTTGATCTTTCATACATTAATGAATCCGGAGAAAAACAAAGACCAGTTGTTATTCACCGTGGACTAGTAGGAACTTATGAAAGATTAATGTCAATTATTTTAGAACAATACAAAGGAGCCTTCCCAGTATGAATGGCGCCAACTCAAGCAGTGATTTTACCAGTCCTTGATGATCACCATTTAGAATATGCAAAAGAAATTCAATTTAAGCTTGAACAATATGATATCAGAACATCTTTAGTTGATTCTAAAGAAAGATTATCATATAGAATCAGAGAAGCTCAAACTTCAAAAATACCATTCCAACTTGTTATTGGAGATAATGAAAGAGATTCTCAAACTGTTAATGTTAGAAAATATGGATCTGAAAAAGAAATTTCAATGTTAATTATGGAATTTATCGACTTAGTTAAAACATCATAAAAAAATAGCAATTAGGTTTTTATTTTAATTACAATACTTTAAATTATGTGTATAATAATTTAAGAGGAGATTAAACGTGAATTATATAAGATCATTAATTATAGTTGCTTTTGCATGAACTATCTATATAATAAATAAATCACCAAATACAAAAGGTAAAGGTTTTAAAATTACCACTGCAGTAATTGTTTTTGTTTTTGCAATTTCAGGAATAAAACCATGAATCGTTATGCCAATATGAAATTGAGCAATTATTCTTCTTTTCATATTTGGATTATACCAATTACAAAAAGCAAAAATTACCGAACCAGGACTTAAAGGAGTAATAATAGCAACCATGGTTTTACTGTTGATTGCATTATTGGTTCATGATCTACCCTGAGAATATACATATATTTCTAATGGCAAACATACTATTATTGAAAAAGAATGACCAGCAGGTAGAAACATTGTAACCTTATTTATGTTTTCTCCAATAGCTACTATTTGATTTATATATTGAATTGTAAAACTTAAAAATGTCCCAGTATGAGTAAAAATCATTATTTCAATGGTTGGTATTAATATAATATCAGTACTTCCATTATTATTTATGAGTAAAACCTATTGATTTATGCCTGCAGGTATCTTAAAAACAATTTATGCATTTATTCCACTTATATTAGTCGTTTTCTTTTGTAATGAAATGCAAAAAAGAAAAGTTCCGGTTTGATTAAATGCTATAACGTGTTTATTTACATATGGAGCACTTTCTAATTTAATTGAACACCTCTTATAATATAAAATATGGAAATAATAAAGTCAAAACAAAATAATAAAATTAAATATCTCAAATCACTTCAATTAAAAAAGAATAGAGTTAAAAATTCTCAATACATAATTGAAGGCAAACATTTATGCCAAATGGCACAAGAAGTTGGCCTGCTTCAGGAAGTTTTTCTAATTAAAGATGAAATTTATAATTTTGCAAAAAAAACATATATTTCTCAAGAGATCATTAGACATATTACTAATTTAGTTTCGCCCCAAAACATTTTAGGACTCGCTAATATGAGTAATTATGTTTCATTTGAAGGTGATAAATATATTATAATTGATGATATTCAAGATCCAGGCAATTTAGGATCAATTTTACGTTCAGCTCTAGCATTTGGTTTTAAAAATGTAGTGCTATCTCTACATACAATTGATTTGTATAACCCAAAAGTTTTACGTTCAGCACAAGGTGCAAATTTTAAATTAAATATACAAAAAACAAATATTTTAGAATTTATGAAAGCAAATGATTTTCACTATATTGCAACTGATTTAGCAAAAAAAAGTAAAGATTTATCTAAAATTGATCAATCTAAACCAAAAGCTCTTATTTTAGGTAATGAAGGAGCCGGAATAAGAGATGAAGTCTCATCTCAATCCACACACAATTACATTATTAATATTGAAAATATTGATTCTTTAAATGTAGTAGTGGCTGGATCCATTATTATGGAAAAATTAAAATAAGTCTGATTTTTTGACTTATATATAATATTATTGTATAATTTATATCTGCCTTTGACTATCAAATGTCAAAAGTTCAAAATATTATTAAAAAGGATTCATCTATGAAGCTACAGACTACTAAGTACGGTAAAAAAGCGCAAAGAGTTAATTTTGGAAAAATTAAATCTAAAATTAATGTGCCAAACTTATTAGACATTCAAATCAAGTCATTTGAATGATTAATGCAAGAAGGAATTAACGATATATTCGAGGCTACATTCCCAATTATTAAGCAAGCAGCAGAAACAACAAAATTAGAATATTTAGGTTGCGAGTTTAGAGAGGAAAAACATACACTTGCAGAAGTTAGACAAAAATCTCTAACTTACTCAAAACCATTATTTGCAAAAATTAGACTACAAAATGGTAAAACAGGAGAAATTAAAGACGCTGATGTTTTCTTCGGCGATTTTCCTGTTATGACTGACAAAGGTACATTTTTAATTAATGGTTCAGAAAGAGTAATTGTTTCTCAACTTGTTAGATCATCAGGTGTTCACTACTATACAAAACGTAAACCAACTACTATTGAAGAAGAATACATTGTTATTGCGACACGTGGTTCATGGATAGAATATGTAATTACAAATAAAGCCCCGGTTGTGTACAAAGAGAACCGTGCACAAGTTGTAATGACACGTCAACAAAAAGAAACAGAAAAATATTATGTTAAATTAGACAGAACAAAAAGACTTGCTGTCCCAACTTTATTACTTGGACTTGGAATTTCAGTTGAAGATCAAATTAATCTTTTTGGTCACTCAAAAATTTTCCGAGATACATTAACAGCAGTTCCAAAAGTGCAAAAAGCAAATAAAGATTTTGTTGAAGCTAAAACAAATGCTCTTTACGACATTTACTCAAAAATTAAACCAGGTGAGCCAGCAACAATTAAAGGTGTGGTTAATTTATTGAAATCAAAATTTTTTGATGATTCAAGATATGATCTAGCATCAGCAGGAAGATATAAATTTAATTCAAAACTTGCAGTTTGAAAAAGACTTGCTAATACAATCCTAGCAGAAGATATTAAAGATGAAAAAGGTAAAGTTTTAGTTAAAAAAGGAACACTTCTAGAAGGAAAATCCTTCCAAAAAGCAAAAGAAGCACTTTCAGAAGGCGCTAACACTGTAATATACCAACCAAACGAACAACTTAATACAACTGATGGTGAAGTTATAAGTGCTAAATCAATGAAACTTAACCATGAAGAAATCAAACTTCAAATTGTTTCTGTGCTTCCAAACGAAGACGCAAAAGAATCAGTTAAAGTAATTGGTAACTGACAGGATGAAACTAAAAAACACATTACAATTTCAGATATTATTGCTTCATTCTCCTATTTAGTAAATCTTAAAGAAGACGAATTAGCTAAATTTGATGACGTTGACAACTTGGCTAACAGAAGAATTAAGCATGTTGGAGAACTTGTGCAAAATCAATTTAGAATTGGTCTAACAAGAATTCAAAAAAATGTTCTTGAAAAAATTACTTCTGTAGATGCTGAAAAGATGACTCCAAAAAATCTAATCAACATTAAGCCACTAACTTCTTCAATTAGAGAGTTTTTCTTATCATCACAACTTTCACAATTTATGGATCAAACAAACCCTCAGTCAGAACTTTCAAACAAAAGAAGGATATCTGCACTTGGGCCAGGTGGTCTTTCAAGAAACTTTGCGGGTACTGACGTTCGTGACGTTAACTCATCACACTATGGAAGAATTTGCCCTATTGAAACTCCAGAAGGGCCTAATGTTGGTTTGATAAATAACCTTGCGTTATATGCATCAGTTAACCAACATGGTTTTATTGAAACTCCTTACGCTAAAGTTAAAAAACAAGGTAAAAAATTCGTAATCACTAAAGAAATTGTTTATCTATCAGCAGAAGAAGAAACAGATTATATTATTGGTGGTGTCAACATCAAAACAAATGATAAAAATGAAATTATAGATAAAGAAGTAGTTGCTCGTTTTAATGGCGAAAACATCATGGCAAAAGTTGAGGATGTAAAATTTGTTGATGTCTCAGCACAGCAAATTTTATCTATTGCTTCATCATGCATTCCTTTTCTAGAACACGATGATGCCACTCGTGCTGCCATGGGTGCAAACATGCAAAGACAAGCAGTGCCTCTACTAAAACCGTCATCACCAATTGTTGGTACAGGTCTAGAACACATCGCTGCTAAATATTCAGGTGCAGCTCTTACGGCAAAAGAATCTGGAAAAGTAAAATATGTAGATTCAACAAAAATTGTTATTAAAACAGCAAAAGAAGATACTGAATATATTCTTGAAAACTTTGCCATTTCAAACCAAGGGACAATCATCCACCACAAACCAATTGTTTCAAATGGTGAAAAAGTTGCAGCTGGACAAATTATTGCTGATGGCCCTTCAATGCAAAATGGTGAACTTGCGTTAGGGGCAAACGTTAAAGTTGCTTTTACAACTTGAAATGGATACAACTATGAAGATGCTATTATTATTTCAGAAAGACTAGTTAAAGATGATGTTTATACATCAATTCATATTTCCGAATATATTTTAGAATGCCGAACTACTCCACAAGGAGAAGAAGAAATTACTTCTGAACTACCAAACGTTGCGGCTAAAGCTAAAAAATTCTTAGATGAAAGAGGAATAATTACAGTTGGTTCTTCAGTTAAACAAGGAGACATCCTTGTTGGTAAAGTTTCACCTAAAGCTCAAGTTAACACTTCGCCAGAAGAAAAACTTATTAGAGCAATTTTTGGAGACAAATCAAAAAACATTAAAGAAACATCACTAAGGGTTCCGCATGGAGCAGAAGGCGTTGTTCAATCAGTTAAAGTCTTTACAAATAATGATATTAAACTGCCGCCAGGAGTCAACCAAATTGTTAAAGTTTACATTGCACAAAAACGTAAAATTCAAGAAGGTGATAAAATGGCGGGTAGACACGGTAACAAAGGTGTTATTTCAATTGTCCTTCCAGAAGAAGATATGCCAATTATGCAAAACGGTGAACCAATAGACATACTGCTTAACCCACTTGGTGTGCCTTCGCGTATGAACATTGGTCAAGTTCTTGAAATCCACCTTGGTATTGCAGCGGAAAAACTTGGAGTTAAAGTTGCAACACCAGGATTTGACGGGTGTTCACTTGATGAGCTAGCTTCCATGATGAAAAAAGCAGGAATTGCTGAACATGGTAAATTTGAACTTAGAGATGGTAGAACTGGAGAAAAGTTTGATAAACTGATCTCAGTTGGTATTATGTACATGCTAAAACTATCACACATGGTTGATGATAAAATGCACTCTAGGTCAACAGGTCCTTATTCAATCATTACTCAACAACCACTTGGAGGTAAAGCTCAAAAAGGTGGTCAAAGATTTGGGGAAATGGAAGTTTGAGCGCTTGAAGCTTATGGGGCAGCTTACACTCTACAAGAATTACTAACAGTTAAATCTGACGATATTTCTGGTAGATCAGAAACTTATAACTCAATTCTATACAATAGAGAACTTCCTGAAGCTGGTGTTCCAGAATCATTCGGGGTTCTTCAAAAAGAACTTCAAGCTCTTTCACTAAACCTTGAAGTAAAAACTAAAGAAAAACCAGAACAATAAGAAAAGAATGGAGAATAATTTTAATGACGCAATTAAATAAAATCAAAGCAAATGATATTGAAGGTGTTAAATTAACACTTGCTTCTCCTGAACAAGTTCTTGATTGATCTTTTGGAGAAGTTACAAAACCAGAAACAATAAACTATAAATCACAAAAAGCTGAATCAGACGGACTTTTCTGCGAAAAAATATTTGGTCCTATAAAAGATTGAGAATGTTCATGCGGTAAATACAAAAAAGTTAGATTCAAAGGAACAAAATGTGAGAGGTGTGAGGTTGATGTTGTTTCTTCTATTGTTAGAAGACAAAGAATCGGACATATCGAGTTAGCATCACCAGTATTCCATATTTGATATATGAATGAATTTGTGACTAAAGTTTTAAACATGAAACTTGCTGATATCAAAGAAGTTGTGTATTTTGTTTCTCACATTGTCCTTGATAAAGGTAATTCAGAAGAACTCTTTGACCATGAAGTTCTAAAGGAAAGAACTGCTAGATCAAAATTTAGATCAATTATCGCTAAGATTTCAGAAGAAACAGCAGATTCACAAGATAAAGCTAGAGCCGAAGCTTATGTACAAAGACTAGAAAACAAAAAAGAAGCTTTTGAATTCCATGTTTATTCACAATTTATTTCTAGATATACAGGAGCAAGATTTGGCATTGGCGCAGAAGCAATTCTTGAACTTTTAGAAAAAATTGATATTTCAGAGGAAATTAAAAAAACAAAATCAGAAATTGCTAAAACTAAATCCTTTTTTATTGGTGGATCTGTTAAGAAAAAAACAATTATGCCTAAGCTTGAAAGATTAACATGATTTAATGAATCAGGAAATAAACCAGAATGATTAGTTCTAAAAAGAATTCCTGTTCTTCCACCAGATTTAAGACCAATGATTGAACTTGAAGGTGGACGTTTCACTACTTCAGATGTTAACGATCTATATAGAAGGATTATTATTAGAAACAACCGTCTTAAAAAACTAATTGATCTACAAGCTCCGCTAGTTATTATATATAACGAAAAACGTATGCTACAAGAATCGGTAGATTCTCTTATTGCTAATGGTTCAGGTAACAAGAAAGTTGTTACTGGACAAGGTGGTAGAGCACTTAAGTCTCTATCTGATTCGCTTAAAGGTAAGCAAGGTCGTTTCAGGCAAAATCTTCTAGGTAAAAGGGTAGACTACTCAGGGCGTTCAGTTATTGCTGTTGGTCCAGAACTAAAAATGTATGAATGCGGTCTTCCAAGGAGCATGGCAGCCTCACTATTTAAACCTTTTATCGTCCAAAAATTAGTTGAAAGAGAACTCGCTCCAAACATTAAAGCTGGAGATAAAATGGTTGAGGATAAAGACCCTGCAATTTGACCAATTCTAAAAGAAGTAATCGCACACAGACCAGTTCTGCTTAACCGTGCCCCAACACTTCACAGGCTTGGTATACAAGCATTCATGCCAAAACTAGTTACAGGTAAAGCCATTAGACTTCACCCACTAGCAACACCGGCTTTTAACGCGGACTTTGATGGTGACCAGATGGCAGTGCATGTGCCTCTTTCAGAAGAAGCGGTTGCGGAAGCAAAACTTCTAATGATTGGTTCATCAAACATTCTTGGACCAAAAGATGGTAAGCCTATTGTTACACCTTCTCAAGACATGGTTTTAGGAAATTATTATGTAACCATTGAAAAACGTGGACTAATAGGTGAAGGAACAATATTTAAAAACATTGACGAAGTTAAACAGGCACTTGCAACTAAACAAGTAGATTTACATTCAGTTGTGGTTATTTCATGTAAAGAATTAGTGAAAAAAGGATTTGATTCAAAACATTATATTTTGACAACACCAGGCAAATTAATTTTTAACAGTATTTTCTCAGACAACTTCCCATACATTAACTCTGATTCAGATATTGGTGTTTCTGCAATTGACAAAAAATATATTGCAACATCAGCATCAGAAATTAAAAATAAACTAAAAACTTATCAAGTTTCACAACCATTTAAAAAATCAACGCTTTCATCAATTATTTCAGAAGTATTTAAAGCACATTCACTAACTGAAACTTCAGAAATTTTGGATAAAATGAAGGACATTGGATTTAAATACTCAACAGTATCGGGTTCTACAATTTCTATTGGAGATATTCAAAGAGTTGATTATAAATATGAATTATTTGATCATGCACAAAACCAAGTTGATAAAATTAAAGATGTATACGAAAGAGGTCTTCTAACAAATACAGAAAGGCACAATCAAGTTGTTAAAGTTTGAACAAGAGTTAAAAACCAAGTTCAATCTAACCTTGAACAAGAATTTAATAAACAAAAAGAAAACCCGATTTTTATGATGTCAGATTCAGGTGCCAGAGGTAATATTTCTAACTTCACGCAACTTGTAGGTATGCGTGGTCTTATGGCATCTCCATACGGAGATATTATTGAACTACCAATTAAATCATCATTCATTGACGGTCTAGATGTTTCAGAATTCTTTATTTCAACTCATGGTGCCAGAAAAGGCATCGCTGATACCGCTTTCAAAACGGGTACATCAGGTTATCTAACAAGAATCCTAGTTGATTCAGCACAAGATATTACGGTTCTAGAACAAGACTGTGGAACTGATGCGAGTCTATCTGTGGAATCAATTATGGATACAAAAACAAATACAGTTGTTGTGCCATTAGAAAAAAGACTTATAGGAAGAATTGCTAAAGAAACAATTGTAAACTCTGAAGGGGAAACAATTTTAGAATACGGCGATTTAATTACTGAAGAACATGCAGCAGCCATTGCGCATGAAGGAATTAAAAAAGTAGAAATTAGATCAATTACAAAATGTAATACATCTAGAGGAGTTTGCCAACTTTGTTATGGAAAAAACCTTGCTAATGGTGAGCTTGTAAAAATTGGTGAAGCCGTTGGTGTTATTGCTGCACAATCAGTTGGGGAGCCAGGTACTCAGCTAACCATGCGTACATTCCACACGGGTGGAGTTGCGGGTCAGGCCGACATTACTCAAGGTCTACCAAGAATTCTTGAACTTCTAACTGTAAGATGAAACCTAAAAAATAAAGCTGTTATTTCAGAACTTGCTGGTGAAGTACTATCGGTTAAAACCAAACAAGAAATTACAACAGTTGAAATTGGAAATAAAGTTGAAAAAAAATCATATAGTTTCAAAAATGTATGCAGAGTTAAGAAAGGTAATAAAATAAAATTAGGAGAAAAAATTTCTGACGGAGCAGTTTGCCCTCGTGAACTATTATATGTTTCAGATGAAAATGCAGTTCATGATTACATTATTAAAGAAGTGCAAAAAGTATTCTCGCTACAAGGTATTGATATTGCTGATAAACACATTGAAATCTTTACAAAGAAAATGTTAAGAAAAATTATTGTTCTTGATGAAGGTGATACATCACTTCTACAAGGGAAGTTAATTGACAGGCACATATTTACTGAAGCTAACAAAAAAGCATTTAGTTCAGGTAAAAAGCCTGCAATCGCCAAACCTATTATTGAAGGTATTATGAGCGTTTCAGAAAACAATGAATCATTTATTGCTACTTCATCATTCCAAACAACAACTAAAAAACTTAGAGAAGCTGCCGTTGAAGGTAAACTTGATAAGTTAGTTGGTATCAAAGAAAATGTTGTTGTGGGTAAAATTATCCCAGCTGGAACAGGTGTGGAATCATTTAAAAATAATTTACTAAAACGTTATGAAGCATTATTAAAATTAGAACAAGGTGAATAATTAAAAAAACTCTACTCTCCGTGGAGTTTTTTATTAAAGGTTTATTTTATAACCATGGTATGAAAAATAAATTAGAAAAAATAAAATACAACTTATTAGCAAAAATAGTAATAACATATTATATAAAATACATGGTTACATTTATGTTTTCTTTCCTTATTATTGTTTTATTTATTTTTACTTTTTAGCACTGGTATTTAACACTGTTAACCCGCCTCTCTGTTGTTAATATTTTCAACTCCTTATTCTGAGCAATATGCATTCAGTTTAATGATGCCTGGTTCTAAAACAATTTATAAATGATTAATAATCACTGGATTTTAAAAAAAATATTGATACACCTGGGAATGTGTGTTATAATCTATTAGCACAGTAAATTATTAGGAAGAAAAAAGAAAAGGAGATTATATATGCCAACAATTAATCAACTTGTACGTAAACCACGTCAAGATAAAATAGTCAAATCAAAAACTCCAGCTTTAGCAGAAGGGTATAACACATACCACAAACAACCTGTTAAGTACGCATCACCATTTAAAAAAGGTGTCTGTACAAGAGTTGGAACAATGACTCCTAAAAAACCTAACTCAGCGCTAAGAAAATATGCAAAAGTTAGATTAACAAACAAATATGAAGTCAATGCTTACATTCCAGGAGAAAAACATAACCTACAAGAGCACTCAGTTGTTCTATTAAGAGGAGGAAAAATTAAAGACCTTCCAGGGGTTAGATACACCATTGTTAGGGGAGTACTTGATACTGCAGGTGTCGAGGAAAGAAAACAAGGTAGATCAAGATATGGTACAAAAAGACCTAAAAATAACAACAAAAGAAATTAGAGGAAAATATTATGAGAAAAAATAGAGCAGAAAAAAGAGCAATCATTTCTGATCCAATCTACAACTCAAAACTAATTACAAAAGTTGTTAATGGAATAATGATCGATGGTAAAAAAGGTACAGCCCAAAAAATCCTATACCAAGCATTTGATAAAATTGCAGAAATTACAGGTAAAGATGCATTTGAAATCTTTAAACAAGCAATAGAAAACATTACACCTCAAATCGAAGTTAAAGCTAGAAGAGTAGGGGGAGCAAACTATCAAGTTCCTGTAGAAGTTAGAGAAGAGAGAAAACAAACACTAGCACTAAGGTGATTAGTTAACTATTCAAAACTAAGAAATGAAAAAACAATGATTGAAAGACTTGCAAAAGAAATCATTGATGCTTCAAACAATACTGGTGGAGCTGTTAAGAAAAAAGAAGATACTCACAAGATGGCCGAAGCTAACAAAGCTTTTGCGCACTTCAGATTCTAAGAAAGATAAAGGAAAGAATATATTATGAAAAGAGAATTTTCATTAGAAAATACACGTAACATTGGTATTATGGCCCACATTGATGCGGGTAAAACAACAACTACAGAAAGAATCCTTTACCATACAGGAAGAATTCACAAAATTGGTGAAACTCACGAGGGTGAATCACAAATGGACTGAATGGAACAAGAACAAGAAAGAGGTATTACAATTACTTCTGCTGCTACAACAGCACAATGAAAAGGAAACAGAATTAATATCATTGACACACCAGGGCACGTGGACTTTACTGTTGAAGTAGAACGTTCGCTTAAAGTTCTTGATGGAGCGGTTGCCGTTCTTGATGGACAATCAGGTGTGGAACCACAAACTGAAACAGTTTGAAGACAAGCTACAACATATGGTGTTCCAAGAATTGTTTTTGTTAACAAAATGGATAAAACTGGAGCTGACTTTAAATACTCAGTTTCAACAGTTCACTCAAGACTAGGTGGAAATGCCCACCCAATCCAACTAGCAATTGGTGCTGAAGATAAATTTGAAGGTGTTATTGACCTGATCGAAATGAAAGAATATCTATTTGATGGTGGAGCAGATGAAGAATATAAAATTGTAGATATTAGAGCAGAACTATTAGAAGAAGCAAAAGAGTATAGACAAAAACTTATCGAAGCTATAGCTGATTTTGATGAAGCTATTATGATGAAAGCCCTAGAAGCTGAAGACCCAACAAAAGAAGAATTAGTGGCTGCAATTAGAAATGCAACATTGACTTCACAATTTTTCCCAGTAATTTGTGGGACTGCATTTAAAAACAAAGGTGTTAAGCCACTTCTAGATGCTATTCTAGCATACTTACCATCACCAGTTGATATTCCTGCAATTCAAGGATTAAACAAATATGAAGAAAAAGTAGAAAGAAAGGCTTCAGATGATGAACCATTTGCTGCTCTTGCTTTCAAAATTATGACTGATCCATTTGTGGGGAAACTAACATTCTTTAGAGTTTACTCGGGAACACTTGAAAAAGGTTCATATGTTTTAAACTCAACAAAAGATAAAAAAGAAAGAATTGGTCGTATTCTACAAATGCACGCTAACTCACGTGAAGAAATTAAAAAAGTATTTTCTGGAGATATTGCTGCTGCAATTGGTCTAAAAGATACAACGACAGGAGACACATTATGTGATGAAAAAAATGTAGTTGTTCTTGAATCAATGAACTTCCCAGAACCAGTTATTTCATTAGCTGTTGAGCCTAAAACAAAAGGTGATCAAGATAAAATGTCACAAGCTCTTGTTAAATTATCAGAAGAAGACCCAACATTTAGAACTTATTCAGATGAAGAAACAGGACAAACAATTATTGCAGGTATGGGTGAGTTACACCTAGACATTATTGTTGATAGAATGAAAAGAGAATTCAAAGTTGAAGCTAATGTTGGTGCACCACAAGTTTCATACCGTGAAACATTTACAACATCAGCAAAATCCGAAGGTAAATTTATTAAACAATCAGGTGGTAGAGGTCAGTATGGACATGTTTGAGTTGAATTTTGACCAAATGAAGCTGGAGAAGGTTTTGAATTTTCTGACACAATTGTTGGTGGGAAACTAACAAAAGAATACATTAATGCTACAAGAGTTGGTATTGAAAACTCTATGTTAAATGGTCCGATAGCTGGATACCCAATGGTTGACATCAAAGCTAAAGTATTTGATGGTTCTATGCATGATGTTGACTCATCACAAGTTGCTTATGAAGTTGCTGGATCACTTGCACTTAAAGAAGCTGCAAAAATATGTAAACCAGTTCTACTAGAACCAATTATGAAAGTCGAAGTAGTTGTTCCAGATGAATACTATGGAACAGTACTTGGAGATATCTCATCAAGAAGAGGTATGATTGATGGGGAAGAACAAAGAGGAAATGCTAAAGTTATTAGAGCCAATGTCCCTTTATCAACAATGTTTGGTTATGCTACAGACCTACGTTCTAACACACAAGGTCGTGGAAACTACACAATGGTGTTCTCACACTACAACCACGCTCCAAAATCAGTAACTGAAGAAGTTATTAAAAAAAGACAAAAATAAATAAATATAAACCATTAAAATAATTAAGCCAATAATCTAAAAAACAAAATAAGGCAACTTGTTTTGTTTTTTTGTACTTGTTTTGTTATATATATGTATGTATAATAAGAAATAGTTATATAAATAGACATTAAGTTATTTAGGAATTATCCTAATGTAAGTTATAGCATGCTAAAGAATTAGGCTAGAATTAAATACAGAATGGACACTAAAATATATTTGGGTTGTGCCATGATTTTTAGCTAATGATCAAAAAGTAATTTTTAAAAAAAATATATTGTTTTTCGAAAAATCTTTGACCAAGCATTAATTTACATTAAAAAATAATTGTTTTTTTTATATACCAAATTCATAAAATTGGAAAGGAAAAAATATGAAAACAGATTCAAGATTCATGCGTTTCTTAGGGTGAGTTGAAAGAAAAGCTAATAAGCTGCCTCATCCTACAACAATCTTCGTATGACTATTCGCAATTTTTGCGATTATTTCAGCACTAGGTGCAGCACTAAACTGAAACGTTTCATTCGTAGACAACTACGGTAGATTCGGTGATAAAGTGCCGGGTGCAGAATTATCATTTACAGTTAAATCATTTTTTAGCCGAGCAGGTATACTGTGAATATTCTCAAACCTAATCAAAAACTTTACAACATTCCCACCATTAGGAGTTGTTATTGTTATTATGCTTGGTATTGGGGTAATGGAACAAGGCGGATTTTTTGATACACTAATTAAAAAGACAGCTAAATCAACACCAGACTGACTATTACCATATACAATAGCATTTATTGGTATTATGTCTAACATAGCCTCAGATGCAGGTTATGTTGTGCTAATCCCTCTTGCAGGTATCCTTTATAAAGGAGTTGGTAAAAACCCGCTTGCAGGTATGGCCGTAGCCTTTGCCGGAGTTTCGGCTGGATTTTCTGCCAACCTTTTAGTAACATCAGTTGATGCTTTACTAGTTGGTATCTCAAATGCTTCAGGTGCAATTAATGTTTCACTTGGACAAAACCACTACTTCATGATTGCTTCTACATTTGTATTAACATTTGTTTGTGGTTATATTTCAACAAAAATTGTTGAACCAGCACTTGGACAAATTGAAGGTTCAAAAGAAGCTAACTTTGACACAGAAATTTCAGCATCAGCTAGAAGAGGACTAAAAATAACAGGAATTGGGTTCCTTCTATTTATTGCCCTTTGTGTATTTTTAGCATGACCAGGTGGAATTTTAAACCATGGAATTGGAGCAAATGGAGAAATTATTAAAATTTCATTCCTAAAATCACAATTCTTGAAAAAAATTGTTCCAATTTTGTGACTAATGTTCACAATATTAGGACTATGTTACGGATTTGGTTCTGGAACATTTAAAAATGATAAAGATGTTGTTGCCGCAATGAATACATCAATGAGAAAAATGGGTCCTTACCTAACACTTGCATTCTTTGCTTCTCAGTTCATAAATCTATTTACATGATCAAACCTACACATGATTATTTCAGTAAAAGGTGCAGATCTACTAAAAGCGCTAAACCTAACAGGCCAAATTGGCGCACTAATTATATTAGTAGTATTCATCTTGCTATCAGCACTGATTAACCTATTTATTGGTTCGGCTTCAGCTAAATGAGCTATTATGGCACCTATATTTATTCCAATGTTCCTACAACTTGGAATTTCAACAGATGCAGCTCTAGTTGCTTATAGAATTGCTGACTCAACTACAAACATTATTTCTCCATTAATGTCCTATTTCGCTATTATTGTTGTGTTTGCGCAAGTATATGACAAAAAAGCAGGTATTGGTACAATTATGAAAATGATGGTTCCATACTCATTAATTATGCTTGGAGTATGAACACTAATGTTTATTATTTGATTCCTAACTGGGCTGCCATTTGGTTGATAATAAAAACTTAAGAAAATAATTATGGAATTAACAAAAGAAATAATAAGAGAAGAAGTTCTAAAGCGAAAAGAAGACATTCTTCGTGATGCTAAAGAATTAATACAAATTGAATCGTATACACACACACCAAATGTTAGAGATGCAGTTGAATACATGTCAACAAAAGGTGAAAAAGAAGGTTTTATTGCTAAAGTAGTTGACCATCCCAAAGAAGGTTTGTCAATGCACTTACACTGAGGTAATGAAAATGACATAGTAGGAATACTAGGGCATTTAGACACAGTCCCTGCAGTTAGAGAAGAATGAGATTTTGACCCTCATTCAGGAGATGTAGTAGAAGGTTATCTACTTGGTCGCGGAGCACAAGATGATAAAGGACCTATGGCGTGTGTTTACAATGCTGTAAAGATTATTAGAGATTTAAAACTTCCAGTGAGCAAAGGAGTAAGATTAATTTACGGTACTAAAGAAGAAGGTGGAATCTGAACTGATATTGCACATTACTTTACCCAAGAAAAAACACCTTCAATATCATTTACTCCTGATTCTGAATTCCCACTTTTATTTGCAGAAAAAGGTATTACTAGAATTGGAATTAAAGGGAAAGTTGAAAACAAAGAAGGATTTAGTCTTCAAGGCGGAACTGTACCAAATGCTGTACCTTCAAAAGCCTTTCTTAATTTAAATGGTAAAGAAACAATTTTTGAAGGCACAGCACTACATGCTATGCTAGTATGACAAGGTTGTGATTCAGCTCTGTATAAAGCAATAGCTGAATTAAACATGCAAGTAGATAATGAATTAATTAAGTTACTAAATGATAAATTTATTAATGATCCAAAAGCTGAAAAAATTGGATTAGCATATGAAACAAAAGAAGAAGGACCACTTTCATGTAACTTAGGTGTTCTTAAAATAGAATCAGATGGTTCATTTGAAATCATTTTTGATTTAAGATGGCCTGTGGCAGAAGGAAAATCTCATAATTTGCTACTTGAAGCATTCAAAAAAGAATTTGCTGTTCTTGATGCTGACCATGAAACATCATTCTATTCAACATCTAACCCACTATATGTGCCGCAAGATTCACATCTTGTTACAACACTTGAAAATGCATATCGTAAGTGAACTGGTGAAACACCAGAAGAAGTGCCGCTAAAAACAACTGGCGGGGGAACATATGCTAAAGCTCTGCCTAATTGTGTTTCATTTGGTATGTTATTTGAAGATGATGAAAGAACATTACATATGAAAAATGAAAGAGCTAATGTAGACAATATGCTTAAAGCCACAATGATTTATGTGGAAGCCATATATCAACTTATGAAATAATTTCGTTAATTTGTTACTAATTAAAAAACAATCAATTTGGTTGTTTTTTTATATATAATATAGTTATTATGAAAAACAACATTAACTCAAACTTACAAGCAATATCGCTTTCAGCTTCAATTGCAGCACTAGCAACACTAGCGGCATTTTCTTCACCATCAAAAGTAGCGATGTTTAATACTATTGGTGGCATTAAAACTTTAGCTAGAGGATTAGTGTTATCAAACGGAATGCTAAACCTATTCTTCTTCTTATTTATAAACAAAGAGATAAAAGAGCCAATTATTAGTGAAAAATCATTTGCAACAATTAAAATGTATTACTACACTAACACTGTTTTTTTAGGATTATTTCTAGTTTTAATTTCAATGCCAAGTGTCACAAGTCAAACACTATACTGAGTTGAATATATTTTCCCAGCAGTAGCTGCTTGAAATACTGTTAGTTTATATAAATTATTTAAAAAGTAAAAAACTCTAAAAAAGAAAGTTTTTTTTAACTCAATTCTTTATGCAAAAAGCAAAAAATGTTATAATAAAAAAACAAAACAAGAAGAAACAACAAAAATAAAGGAAATAAATAATGGCAAAACCTATAAACATGCCCAAAATGGGAAACACTGTAGAATCAGTTATTGTTGGTGAAATCAAAATTAAAGTTGGTGACACAATTAATGCCGGCGATATTTTATTCACATACGAAACTGACAAGTCTACAACAGAATATAAATCAGAAGATTCTGGAAAAGTACAGGCGATTTTAATGGAAGAAGGAGAAGAAATACCTGTCCTTGTTCCGGTAATTGTTCTTGGAGAAGATGGAGAAGACATTTCTGCATTTACTAAATCAAAAGAAACAACAGAAGAAGAGCCTACTGAAATTAAAGAAGTTAAGAAAGAAGATAATGTAGCTACAAAAGAAGTTTTGTTTGGTGGAAAAGCTTCCCCACGTGCAAGATCAACTGCAGCAAATCTTGATGTTGATCTTTCAAAAGTTGGGGGATCAGGAATTGAAGGAAGAATTCAAGAATCAGATGTTTTAAGTTTCTATCATGCTGATGGAACACTAGCATCAGGAATTAGTGCTGGAGGAAACTTTGAGTACAAAGAACTTCTAATTCAAGCCATGGCTAAAGAATTAGGATTTAAAATTGCAACAAACATTGAACAAAAACATGAAGCTTGTCCTTGTGAAATTGGATCAGCAAAACCAGCCGAAGCTTACCTAGCTGGTGGCGGGTTATTAGCAGCAGATGTTAGTGTTCCAGAAGGAGCAACAAGAACTCAGTTTACACCAGTTAGAACAGCAATTGCAAAAACAATGATGAATTCATTAATGCAAGCTGCTCAACTTTCAATGGGAATTACATTTGATGCTACTGAATTAATTAAAGCTAGAGGAAAAATTAAAAAACTAGCTGCAGATGGAAAACACGCAAACTCATCAATTAATGACATAATCATTTTTGCTCTATCTAGAGTTCTTCCAAAACATCCACACTTAAATGCTCAAATTGGAGCTGATTATTCAGATCAATTTGAAGTAGCACACATTTCAGTTGCAGTAGATACACCTACAGGGTTATTTGTTCCAGTTGTTGCGGATGCAACTAATAAGTCACTATCTGATATTACATATATAACAAAAGATTTAATTACTAAAGCACAAGGCGGATCACTTAAACCAGCAGATATGCAAGGCGGAACATTTACAATCTCA